>NZ_JAPWGV010000004.1:0-107043 GCF_027213915.1 Sulfitobacter sp. G21635-S1 | reverse complement strand
CCCCCCCCGCGGGGCCCCCCCCGCGGGGGGCGCCACCCCACCCTCTCCCCCCGGGCGGGGCCCCCCCCTGCGCGGCTTCTTCTTTATTTTTTTTTTTGACATGTCATCACGGCACTCAGATGAAGGCACTCAGATGAAGGCAGGCTGCGTGTCACCCGAAAACTCCGGTGGCCCGTGCCCGGAACATTGCCCGTACCCGGAACAATGGTTCGCAGCTGCGCTAAGTGTTTGAGGTGCAACATCAGACCCGGCCCCTGAGCCTCCGGCCCGAACCACGCCCAAAACGCCCGTCACGGGCGTTATTCAGGACGGGGAACGGGAAAAACCCTCAGGGTGTGGATTGCGCTGCCAGTGAATCCAGCCAGATCAGCAGGTCCTGAACATTCCGGTCAAGCCAGAGCCGGAGCTGGTCAACGCCGCTGACATAGGAGGACAGATAGGGGTCCACCTGCGGCACCGCGCGGGCGATCTGCGGGGCAAAGACATAGATGGCAATCAGGATTGCCGCGCAGAGGATCACCAGCACGAAGCCACGGCCGAAACCGCCCCCGCGCGCGGTGACCGGCAGATCACCCTCGCCCGGCGCGCTCTGGGGGGTGCCGCGCTCATGATCGCTGCGCAGGGTGGAGTTGATCTCTTCGATGTCGGGCAGCAGTTCCCGGCGCGAGGACATGGCGGCGGCGCGGGCCTCTTCCTCTGACAGCGGTTCCGGCTCGCCCCGCATCCGCGCCATCCGGCGGCGGGCCTCCAGCGCGCGGCGTTCGCGGTCGTCTTCGGGGTCGGCCACATCCAGCCCCAGATCGGGCTGGCTTTCCAGCGGCTGCGCCTGCTCCTGGCGGCGTTTGCGCGCCTCATGCTCGGCTTCCGCTTCCTGGCGCAGGATGTCGGCCACCGCCGGATCCAGCTTGCGCCGCTCCGGCGCCGGGGCGGGCCGGGCGGGTGGCGGCGGCGGTGCGGTTTCCTCGTCCGGTGCCGGGGCATCGGGCGGCGGCACCTCGACGGCGTCTTCACTTACCTCTTCGGGGGCATGGTCCGGGTGATGCTGAAACCAGGTCTGGCCGCAATTGGAACATTGCACATCCCGCCCGGTTGCCGGCATGACGTCATCGGGCACTTCATATTGTGCATCGCAATTCGGACAGGTCAGCCTCATTGATGTTCCCGCTGCTCTCCATGGTCCCGTTTCGGGCCGTTAACCATTTTCGACCAGCATAGTGCAAGATTTCCGCAGGAAAAGTGCAATCTCGACGCTGGACCCCGATGTGGTGCATTGAATCCCCGGCGGTGCTCAGGCACAACAGGTCGACAAAACCCGGGGAACCTGCGTGATCGAGCTGGAAAATGTGGCCTACAGCTATGGCGGCGGCGAATTGCTGTCGGACATAACGCTGAAACTCGCGCCCGGGTCCTTTCATTTCCTGACCGGCCCCTCGGGTGCGGGCAAGACAACCCTGATGAAGCTGTGCTACGGCGCGCTTTTGCCCACGGCGGGCCATGTGCGCCTGTTCGGGGCGGATGTGCGCGGGCTGGGCCGGGATGACATTGCCATGGTGCGCCGCCGGGTCGGCGTGGTGCATCAGGACGTGCAGTTTCTCGACCATCTGGATGTGTCGGAAAACGTCAACCTGCCGCTGACCGTTTCGGGTCGCAACGCCGAGGCCGCGGGCGGTGACCTGGCCGAGCTGATGTCCTGGGTCGGGCTGACCAACCGGGCCAATGCGCTGCCGCCGGAGCTGTCGGGCGGCGAACGCCAGCGCGCCGCCCTGGCGCGGGCCGTCATCATGTCGCCCGACGTGGTGCTGGCGGATGAGCCCACGGGCAACATCGACTGGGACATGTCGCAACGCCTGCTGCGGCTGCTGATCGAGCTGAACAAGATGGGCAAGACCGTGCTGATTGCCACCCATGACCTGAGCCTGATCCGCGCCACCAAGGCGCATGTACAGGCCCGGGTGCTGCGCATCGCAAACCGCCGCGTCCAGCTGGCGGGGGCGGACCTGTGAAGCCGGGGGCAGGCAGCCTGCGCGCCCTTTTGGCGGGAGACCGGCAGGCGGACCGGGTGGTGCCGCCTTCGGGCTTCACCGCGCAGCTGACCCTTTTCGCGGCCGGTGCCATGGCGTTTCTCGCGGTCTTTGCGCTGGCGCTGTCGCTGGCGGCGGGCCGTCTGGCGGAACGCTGGGGGTCGGAGCTTGCCCGCACCGCCACTGTGCGGATCGTGGCCCCGCTGGACCAGCGCGCGGCCCAGACCGACGCGGCGCTGCGCATTCTGGAAACCACCAGGGGGGTGGCGACCGCCCGCGCCCTGACGGATGCGGAACAACAGGCGCTGCTGGCCCCCTGGTTCGGCCCGGACCTGGCGCTGGACGCGCTGCCGGTGCCGCGGCTGATCGAGGTGATCGAGGACAGTGACGGCATGGATGCCGCAGGCCTGCGCCTGCGGCTGGCCGCCGAGGTGCCCGGTGCGGTGCTGGACGATCACGGGCGCTGGCGCGAACCGCTGGTGCAGGCGGCCTCGCGGCTGCGGCTGATCGGCTGGGTCTCGATCGCGCTGATCGCGGCGGCGGTGGCGGCGATGATCACCCTTGCCGCACAGGCCGCCCTTGCCGCCAATGCGCAGGTGATTGCGGTGCTGCGTCTGGTGGGGGCTACCGATGATTACATCGCCCAGGCCTTTGTCCGCCGGTTCACCCTGCGGGCACTCTCGGGGGCGGCGGCAGGCACGGTTGTGGGCCTGATCGCCGTGGTGCTGCTGCCCAGCGCCTCCGAAACCGGCGGTTTCCTGACCGGGCTGGGCTTTCGCGGGCTGCACTGGCTGCTGCCCGTCCTGATTCCGCTGCTGGCGGGGGGCGTCGCCTTTGCCGCGACGCGGGCCGCGGCACGGCGCACCTTGAGAGGGCTTTCGTGATGCTGCAATGGATACGGTCGATCCTTTACGTGGTGCAGGTGACCTTGGCGATGCCGCTTGTCGGCCTGGCCTTCGCCCCCTGGGCCATGTTCTCCAAACGCGGCGCCTATACCGCCTGCAAGACCTATGCCGCCTGGTGCATGTGGTCGGCGCGCTGGCTGATTGGGCTGCGCTGCGAAGTGCGCGGCCCGGTGCCGCAGGGAGAGGTGCTGATCGCGGCCAAGCACCAGTCCTTCCTCGACATCATCATGATCTTTCACGCCCTGCCGCGGGCCAAGTTCATCATGAAGCGCGAGATCCTCTGGACCCCGGTGATCGGGCAATACACCAGGCGGATGCAGATGATCGCGGTGGACCGGGGCAAGCGCGGCAAGGCGATAGCCAAGATGATCGCGGATGTGGAGGCGGGCAAGATCGAGCCGGGGCAGATCGTGATCTATTCCCAGGGCACCCGGGTCGCGCCGGGCAAGCGCATTCCCTACAAGATCGGCAGCGCCGCGCTCTACGAGCAGTTGCAGCAGACCTGCATCCCGGCGGCGACCAACGCGGGCTATTTCTGGCCGCGCCGGGGGCTGTACCGGCGGCCGGGGGTCGCGGTGGTCGAATTCCTCGACCCGATTGCGCCGGGGCTGGACCGGGCCAGCTTCATGCAGCGGCTTGAAGAGGTGGTGGAACGCCGGTCGGACGCGCTGTTGCAGGAGGCCGGCTGGCGTGCGGCGGATTGAGGATATCGCGGCGCTTGAGGCGCTTTACGGCAGGCCCGGCGCGCCGTCACTGCGCAAGGTGGCGGACCGGCTGACGCCGCTCTACCGCAAATGGATCATGGCGTCGAAGCTTTGCATTCTGACCACGGTGGGGCCTGACGGCACCGATGGCAGCCCGCGCGGCGACGATGGCCCGGTGGTGCTGGAACTGGATCCGCAGCGGCTGGCGCTGCCCGACTGGCGCGGCAACAACCGGCTGGATTCACTGCGCAACATCGTGGTGGATGGCCGGGTGTCGCTGATGTTCCTGGTGCCGGGGTCGAACAATGTGGTGCGGGTGAACGGCACCGCGATCCTGACCGACGATGCCGATCTGCGCGCCCGCTTCGACAAGTCCGGCCGCCAGCCCGCCACGGTGATCGTGATCACCACATCCGAGATCTATACCCAATGCGCCCGCGCGCTGATGCGGGCAGGCACCTGGGCCGGTGTGGACGAAAGCACCGGGTTGCCCAGCGTGGGAGAGATCCTGGCGGAGATGACCAGCGGCGAAGAGGGCGGCGCGCCCTATGACGATGCCTGGGGCGCACGGGCCGCCCGGACGATGTGGTAATGGCAACCTCTGCCCCATAGCAAAAGGGGGCCTGTATCGCGACACACCCCCCTCTCTTTTTGGCTCATAAATATCCCTGCGCAACGCATGCCGGGCCCGCCACCTCACATGTGGATCGGGCCATCCCCGCAGGCCAGCGCGGCTTCGCGGACCGCTTCGGAATAGGTCGGATGCGCGTGGCATGTCATCGCCAGATCCTGCGCCGAGGCGCCGAATTCCATCGCCACGCAGACCTCGTGGATCAGATCGCCGGCACCGGGGCCGATGATATGCGCGCCCAGGATGCGGTCGGTCTCCTTGTCCACGATGATCTTGACGAAACCGTCGCCCGCAAAAACCGCCTTGGCCCGGGCGTTGCCCATGAAGGAGAACTTGCCGACCTTATAGGCGCGGCCCGCTTCCTTGAGGGTGGCTTCCGTCTCGCCCACCGATGCGACCTCGGGGTGGGTGTAGATCACGCCGGGGATCACGCCATAGTTCACATGGCCGTGCTTGCCCGCGATCACCTCGGCCACGGCCATGCCCTCGTCCTCGGCCTTGTGGGCCAGCATCGGGCCTTCGATCACGTCGCCGATGGCATAGATGCCCTTGACGGAAGTAGCCCAGTGGTCATCGACCGCGATCTGGCCGCGCTTGGTCAGCGCGATGCCCAGGGCATCGAGACCGACGCCGTCGTGATAGGGTTTGCGCCCGGTGGCGACCAGCACCACATCGGCGTCGATCACATGTTCGCTGTCGTCCTTGCGCAGCTTGTAATGCACCTTGGCCTTGGTCTTGGTCGCCTCTGTCTTCTGCACGGCGGCCCCCATGATGAAGTCCAGCCCCTGCTTTTTCAGCATCCGCTGGAAGGTCTTCTGCACCTCGGGGTCCATGCCCGGTGTGATCGCATCGAGGAATTCCACGACGGTGACGTCCGAGCCCAGGCGCGCATAGACGCTGCCCAGCTCCAGCCCGATCACGCCGGCGCCGATGACCACCATCTTCTTGGGCACCTTGCCCAGTTCCAGCGCGCCGGTGGAGGTGACGACGACTTTCTCGTCGACCTCGACGCCGGGCAGGGACGCGGCTTCGGACCCGGTGGCGATGATGATGTTTTTCGCCTCATGCACCTCGTCGCCGACCTTGACCTTGCCGGCCTCGGGGATGCTGCCCCAGCCTTTCAGCCAGTCGATCTTGTTCTTCTTGAACAGGAATTCGATGCCCTTGGTATTGGTGTCGATGGTGGATTGCTTGTAGCTCAGCATCTGTTTCCAGTCGACCGAGGGGCTTTTGCCCTTCAGGCCCATCTCGGCAAAGTTGTGCTCTGCCTCATGCAGCATATGGGAGGCATGCAGCAGCGCCTTGGAGGGGATGCAGCCGACGTTCAGGCAGGTGCCGCCCAGGGTGTCGCGCCCCTCGACGCAGGCGGTCTTCAGGCCCAGCTGCGCACAGCGGATGGCGGCGACATAGCCGCCGGGGCCGGAGCCGATTACGATGACATCATAGGTGGACATGTGTGTCTCCTTGGGTGTTGAGCGTGTTGACAGCGAGGGTAGGGGGGCCAGCCCCCCGGCGCAAGCGCCTCCCCCCGGTGGTATTTACTGGAACAATGAAATCAAAAGAGCGCCACCAGCAGCATCAGCAGGGTGGCAATGAAACCGGCAAACCAGATCAGCGACCGCCAGGGCCGCCAGCCCAGCGCATAGGCAGGCACATAGAGCAGCCGCGCGATCAGGTAGACCCAGCCGCAGAGCGCGGTCAGCGCATTGTTCTGCCCCGACATCTGGATCACGCCCACGGCAATGGCAAACAGGATCAGCCCCTCGAAGTGGTTGTCAAAGGCGCGGCCGAGGCGCGCGGTGCGGTCGGTCAGCGTGTTGTTGGGGGGCCGGTCGCGGGCGGACATGGTGAAGCCGGGCCCCAGCTCGCGGTTGGCGGGCACCGCGTAGAGCGCGAATTGCAGGTATTGCAGGATCGCGGCGAGGGTCAGGGCAGTGAGTTCCGGGGTCATTTGGTGTCCAGAAAATACGCCGAAGAGGAGGTGACCGTGCCGCCATCGTCCGAGGCCAGGGCGTTGGACCTTTCGATCCAGGCCTGCGCCTTGTCGCGGTCATTGACCTTGAGCAGGAAGAAGGCATGGGTATCGCTGTCGGCGTCCTTCCAGACCTGCAGCACGGTCAGCCCCGCGTTGCGCCGGGCCTCGTCATCCTTGTCGAAGGCGGCTTTCCAGTCGGCGAAGGAGGTGACGTGCTGGTGGACGATCATCTGCATGGCAAGTCCTTTCAAAGCGCCTGGAGGTAGAGGACGGCGGTGGCGATGAAGCCCGCCAGCCAGGCCAGCGTGCGCACCGCAGGCACGCCGAGCGCATAGACCGGCAGGTAGATGATCCGCGCGATCATGAAGACCTGAGCAGCCAGCAGGGTGGTGGCATTGGTCTTGTTCAGGACCTCAAGGATCAGCACGGCGGGGGCAAAGAGGGTCATTGCGACGAGGGAGTTGTTCAGCGCCCGTTCGATCCGCGCCACCATGCCCCGGGTGCCGCGGTTGTCGTCGCGCGAGGACATGATGTAGCCCATGGAAAGCTGGTTCATGGCGCCCATCACCTGCAACAGGATGGTGATCATGACCAGCAGGCCATAGGCGATGAGGATGGTGATTTCGGTCATGGTTGAACTTTCACTTTGGAGTCAGGGGCGCGCAGGGGGTGCCTTGATGAAATCGTAATTTCCAGCCGCCGCTGGAGCTGTCCCAGATTGAGGACCTGTTTGCCCATTCTGTCGACCCGTCATACCGGACTTCTGATACATAAGTTACGATACTTATGTCGTCTGACAAGGCGCGGCTCATCATTTGATGAAGCGTTGCGTCGATGGGCGTTGCCTGATCGGGCGAGAAAAGCATCTCCGTGCGCGTGTATCTTCGCCCGGAGCGCCCGAACTCTGCGAAATCATCCGCGAAAACCTGTTCCATCAGGTCGGGATCAAAACGCGAGACGGTCGCCCAAAGCGAATGTTCGATGGCATGGAGTTCCTGCATCCGGGTCCCGTTGTTCAGCAGGTCATGGGGCGGAACCCCACCCTGTCGGTTCTGCAAACACGGTCGCGCAGCCTATTGCTATCGCCGAGGCCCACAAACACGTTCGCCATGGTCGAGGCCGCGACGGATTGCGCGATTTGCAACATGCAAGCAAGGGCGACGGTGAAGAGGATCGGGGTCATGTGACTTGCCTTAGTTTATAGTGAAAAACCCAGTGAACCAATGAGATTGATCCGAGAACAGTCACCCCTATTACATACCGTTGTGCCGCGTGTTCATCGCAGGTTGGGCACGGGAGTAGTCGCTGCAGGATGAATAATGCGGCCAAAAAAGACCAAAATAGAGCAGCATATTTATTGGCTTTCAGAGTGCGTATGGCGTTTTGACCAGTCGTTCGAGCGATATATGCATAGAGAAACAGAATTCCCCCGAGTGTGATGCTTGAATTAATTACAGCAATCCGAAAATAGCTATCGGACGTGGCATAAATCAGGACCCACGCCGTGCTCCCAGAAACCGCCAAGCATATAAAAGCACACCAAATCTGGAGCGCCTTGTTCAATGAGCTGACTGTTTGCATGTCTTCAGCGGATCTCACAAATCCATCAGCAAGCGGCGCGGGTCTTCCAGTGCCTCTTTCACACGCACGAGGAAGGTGACCGCCCCCTTGCCGTCGACGATGCGGTGGTCGTAGCTGAGGGCGAGGTACATCATCGGGCGCACCACGATTTCGCCGTTCACCACCATCGCGCGGTCCTGGATCTTGTGCATGCCCAGGATGCCGGATTGCGGCGGGTTCAGGATCGGCGAGGACATCAGCGAGCCATAGACGCCGCCGTTGGAGATGGTGAAGGTGCCGCCCTGCATGTCGGCCATGCTGAGCTTGCCGTCGCGCGCCTTGACGCCCAGGGTGTTGATTGTTTTCTCAATCTCGGCAAAGGACATGGCGTCGGCGTTCCTGACCACCGGCACCACAAGGCCGGTGGGGGTGCCCACGGCGATGCCCATGTGGACATAGTTCTTGTAGACCACATCGGTGCCGTCGATCTCTGCGTTCACGTCCGGCACTTCGTTCAGGGCGTGGCAGCAGGCCTTGGTGAAGAAGGACATGAAGCCCAGCTTCACCCCGTGTTTCTTTTCGAAGAGCACCTTGTATTCGTTGCGCAGGTCCATCACCGCGGTCATGTCGACCTCGTTGTAGGTGGTCAGCATCGCGGCGGTGTTCTGCGATTCCTTGAGACGGCGGGCGATGGTCTGGCGCAGGCGGGTCATCTTGACGCGTTCCTCGCGGGCGGCGTCATCGGCGCTGGAGGGCGCGCGGGGGGCGGATTTCGCCTCCGGTGCCGAAGCGGCGGAGGTGCCTGCGGCGATGGCCCTGGCCACGTCCTCTTTCATCACCCGGCCATCGCGGCCGGTGCCGGTGACGGCATCGCGGCTGATGTTGTTTTCCGCCATCGCCTTTTTCGCGGAAGGCGCGTCTTCGACATCCTTGCCGCCCTTGCTTTCGGCGGCGGGGGCCGCTGCGCTTTGCTTTGCGGGGGCGGCGGCGCCGGTGCCTTCGCCACCGGAGATCACCGCGAGCTTTCCATTGGCCTCGACGGTGCTGCCTTCCTCGGCCAGGATCTGGGTCAGGGTGCCGGCGGCGGGGGCGGGCACCTCGACGCTGACCTTGTCGGTTTCCAGCTCGCAGAGCATTTCATCCTGCGCGACGGTATCGCCGACCTGTTTGAACCAGGTGCTGACGGTGGCCTCCGTCACGCTTTCGCCCAGGGTGGGGACCATGACATCGACATCATCGGCGGGGTCGCGGGGTTTCATTTCCTCGGCCCCGGCATCGACGGATTTCGGCGCCTCCTTGCCGGTGTCAGCCGCCTTGCCCCTGGGCGCTTCATCCCCGGCGGAGATATTGGCCAGCAGAGCATCGACGCCCACGGTTTCGCCTTCGGCGGCGACGATGTCGGCCAGGGTGCCTGCCACCGGGCTGGGCACTTCGACGGTGACCTTGTCGGTTTCCAGCTCGCAGAGCATTTCATCGACCGCCACGCTGTCGCCGGGTTTCTTGAACCAGGTGGCGACGGTTGCTTCGGTCACGGATTCGCCCAGGGTGGGCACACGTACTTCGGTCATGGGTTACTTTCCTTTGATGGTCAGCGCTTCGTCAACGAGAGCGGCTTGTTGTGCTTTGTGCTGGCTCGCCAGGCCCGTGGCGGGAGAGGCGGCTGTGGCGCGGCCGGCATAGGCCGGGCGGCCGTGTTTTGCACCGATGCGGCCCAGGACCCATTCGATGTTCGGTTCGATAAAGCTCCAGGCCCCCTGGTTCTTGGGTTCTTCCTGGCACCAGACCATTTCGGCATTCTTGAAGCGTTCCAGCTCCTTCACCGCGGATTGCGCGGGGAAGGGGTAGAATTGTTCGAAACGCAGGATGTAGATATCGTCGATCCCGCGGCTGTCGCGTTCTTCCAGCAGGTCGTAATAGACCTTGCCGGAGCACATGACGACGCGCTTGATCTTGTCATCGGCGACCAGCTTGGTCTCTGAATTGCCCTTTTCCGCGTCGTCCCACAGGACCCGGTGGAAGCTGCTGCCGGTGGTGAACTCCTCGGCCTCGCTGACCGCCATCTTGTGGCGCAGCAGGGATTTGGGTGTCATCAGCATGAGCGGCTTGCGGTAGCTGCGGTGCAGCTGGCGGCGCAGCAGGTGGAAGTAGTTGGCGGGCGTGGTGCAATTGGCCACGATCCAGTTGTCACCGCCGCACATGGTCAGGAAGCGTTCCAGCCGGGCGGAGGAATGTTCCGGCCCTTGCCCTTCGTAGCCGTGAGGCATCAGGCAGACGAGGCCGGACATGCGCAGCCATTTGCTTTCGCCCGAGCTGATGAACTGGTCGAACATGATCTGCGCGCCGTTTGCAAAGTCGCCGAACTGGGCCTCCCATAGGGTCAGGGCGTTGGGTTCGGCCAGCGAATAGCCATATTCGAAACCCAGCACCGCATATTCCGACAGCATGGAATCGATGACCTCGTATTCCGCCTGCCCCTCGCGGATGTGGTTGAGGGGGTAATAGCGGTCTTCGGTCTCCTGGTTGATCAGGGCGGAATGGCGTTGGCTGAAGGTGCCGCGGGCGCTGTCCTGACCGGCAAGGCGGACCTTGTAGCCTTCGGTCAGCAGGGAGCCAAAGGCAATCGCCTCGGCGGTGGCCCAGTCAAAACCCTTGCCATCCTTGAACATCGCCGCTTTCGCCTCAAGCAGGCGGCCCACTGTCTTGTGCAGGGGGAAATCCTCGGGCGCGGTGGTCAGCGCCTTGCCGACTTCGGCCAGGGTTTCGCGGGAAATGGCGGTCTTGCCGCGCTGGTATTTCTTTTCCTTGGACTTATCGAGATGGGACCATTTGCCATCCAGCCAGTCGGCCTTGTTGGGGCGGTAATCCTTGCCCGCCTCGAATTCCTCGTTCATCTTTTTCTGGAAATCGGCCTTCATGTCCTCGATCTCGCCCTCGGGGACAAGGCCGTCCTTGACCAGCCGATCGGAATAGAGGCTGAGCGTGGTCTTCTGGCCCTTGATCTTCTTGTACATGATCGGGTTGGTGAACATCGGCTCGTCGCCTTCGTTGTGACCGAAGCGGCGGTAGCAGATGATGTCGATCACCACATCCTTGTGGAACTTCTGGCGGAATTCCGTGGCGACGCGGGCGGCGTGAACCACTGCCTCCGGGTCGTCGCCGTTGACGTGGAAGATCGGCGCCTCGACCACCAGGGCATTGTCGGTGGGATAGGGCGAGGAGCGCGAGAAATGCGGCGCGGTGGTAAAGCCGATCTGGTTGTTCACCACGATATGCATGGTGCCGCCGGTCTTGTGACCGCGCAGGCCGGAGAGGGCGAAACATTCCGCCACCACGCCCTGACCGGCAAAGGCCGCATCGCCATGCAGCAGGATCGGCATCACCTTGGTCCGCTCGCGGTCGTTCAGCTGGTCCTGCTTGGCGCGCGCCTTGCCCAGGACAACGGGGTTCACCGCCTCCAGGTGGCTGGGGTTGGCGGTCAGGCTGAGGTGGACGATGTTGCCGTCGAAATCGCGGTCGGACGAGGCCCCGAGGTGGTATTTCACGTCGCCCGAACCATCCACGTCTTCGGGTTTGAAGCTGCCGCCCTGGAATTCGTTGAAGATCGCGCGGTAGGGTTTCTGCATCACATTGGCCAGCACCGACAAGCGGCCCCGGTGGGGCATCCCGATCACGATATCCTTGACCCCCAGCTGGCCGCCCCGCTTGATGATCTGTTCCATCGCGGGGATCAGGCTTTCGCCGCCGTCCAGGCCGAAGCGTTTGGTGCCCATGTATTTGACATGCAGGAACTTCTCAAAGCCCTCGGCCTCGACCAGCTTGTTCAGGATCGCCTTGCGGCCGTTCTGGGTAAAGGAGATTTCCTTGCCATAGCCTTCGATCCGTTCCTTGAGCCAGCCGGCCTCTTCGGGGTTGGAGATATGCATGTATTGCAGCGCGAAGGTGCCGCAATAGGTGCGTTTCACGATGTCCACGATCTGGGCCATGGTGGCCACTTCGAGGCCCAGCACGTTGTCGATGAAGATCGGGCGGTCCATGTCGGCCTTTTCAAAGCCATAGGCCCTGGGGTCCAGTTCGGCATGGGTGCCGGTGTCGCGCATGCCCAGCGGGTCCAGGTCGGCGGCGAGGTGCCCGCGGATCCGGTAGGCGCGGATCAGCATCAGGGCGCGGACCGAATCCAGCACCGCGCTGCGCACCTGCTCCTCGGTGATCTGCGCGCCTTGTTCGGCGGCTTTTTCCTTGATCTTGCGGCCTGCGGCCTCAGCCTCGACCGGTTCGGGCCAGATGCCTGTCAGCGCGCCGATGTTGTCGCCCATGGGTGCCGGGGGCCAGTCGCTGCGCGCCCAGGAGGGGCCTGCCGCCTCTGCCCTGACGGCTTCGCCGTCGTCGCCCATGGCCTTGAAGAAGGCCGCCCATGCCGCGTCCACCGCATTGGGGTCGTTGGCGTATCTGGCATACATCTGTTCAAGGTATTCTGCGTTTTCACCTTCCATGAAGGATGACGCGTGGAACTGTTCGTTTCCGGGTTGTTCGGTCATGATGTGGCCTCGTTCGGGCGGGGGTTATGGTCAAATTCGGTTTCTAGAGGGCTTGCCTCAACGGCCTTCGTCCGTCGGGTGCGGCTGCGGCCCAGGTGCCCCCAAGGCAGGGGGCGGTCTGCTGCGGCGCGCTGTGCACCCCTGGCGGGGAGGCGTCAAGGTCACTCAGCGTGGCGGGGTCGATCAACTGGCGCAGGCGGTTGTCGCGCTGAACCTGGGCGGCGATGCCGCGCAGCCATTGGTCGATGCGGTGACGCTCATGCGTGCCAAGATCGTTGCGCGACAGGGGCGACTGGGCGCGATGCGCGGGAAAGCTGCCAGCGATGTCGGCGGCGGTCAGCCCCTGCGCCCAGGGTTCGATGCCGTCCAGATGGCGGCGCTGACGGGCGGCAATTGCGGCGGCCTGATCCGGGGCGAACAGGGTCAGCGGGCCGTCACCTTCGACATTTGCGGCGCGGGTGATCGCAAAGAGACGCCGCCGCAGCTGGTCCGCCCCGGCGGCATCCGGTGTCGGGGAAAGGGTTTCGAGGTGCCAGAACACATGGCCCAGGCCGATCGTTGTCAGATAGCCCGGTGATACATTCACGCGCGGGACATCACAGGTCACGCGGCCCTTGAGCGGGCCGTCAAAGCCGGCCATCGCCATCAGGCGTTCGGGCAGCGCAAGTGCGCGGTCCGGGCTGTGGTAGGGGGCGGCGATGACATGGAAGCCGAGGTCTGAAAGCTGCCGGAAACTTTCGGCGTAGCGCTGGATCGGAAACGCCTCCAGCCCGCGCGTGCCGAGATCCAGGCGGGCGTTCATGGTCTTGAGTTTCTGAACATAGGCGCTGGTCAGAAAACCGGCCTGTTCGCGGATCAGGACCAGAAGATCAATCCGGTCGAAGCCGAGCGTGGATACCGCGTCATGCAGGTGGCGGGCCGCGCGTTGGCGGCGGGAGTCGCTCTCGCGGGGGTCGAATTCGTTTCGGAAGCTGCCGTCGACCAGCAGCATCCGTGACAGCCGCTCTGCCGAGAGGATGACCGAGGCGTCCGGATGTGCCGCGCAGAACTGGCCAAAGCGGTCGATCAGATCGCTTTGTTCCGCCGTGCGGTCCGCCGGGGCGGCCAGAAAGGCATGGGCCAGCGGTTCGCCATTGGCATTGGGGTTCAGCAGGTCCAGCGGCAGGACCAGACCGGCATCCGCCAGCACGGCGGCATTGCCCCGGAGCCAGTGCTGAAAGCTGCTGGTGCCCGTCTTGAATGGCCCGATATGCAGGATCAGCCGGCGCATCACAGGATGCTCGGTCGGGGGCGGACGGTAAGGGCGGGCGGCTGTCGCATCATGTCTCGCGGGTTGGATGGGGGGCGAAGGGCCGGCCTGCTGTCGGCCCTTCGCCTGGTTCGGGCAGGGGATCAGCCCTTTTCGATCGCGGCCTTCACGGCCTCGCCCAGGGTGGCGGGGCTGTCGGCGACAACGATACCGGCGGATTTCATCGCTTCGATCTTGTCCTCGGCACCGCCCTTGCCACCGGCGACGATGGCACCTGCGTGGCCCATGCGGCGGCCCGGAGGGGCGGTGCGGCCCGCGATGAAACCGGCGGTGGGTTTCCAGCGGCCCTTCTTGCGTTCGTCGGCCAGGAATTGCGCGGCTTCTTCCTCGGCGGAGCCGCCGATTTCGCCGATCATGATGATGCTCTCGGTCTCATCGTCGGCCAGGAACATTTCCAGCACGTCGATATGTTCGGTCCCCTTGATCGGGTCGCCGCCGATGCCCACGGCGGAGGATTGGCCATAGCCGAGATCGGTGGTCTGCTTGACCGCCTCGTAGGTCAGGGTGCCGGAACGGCTGACCACGCCGCAGGAGCCGCGTTTGTGGATGTGGCCGGGCATGATGCCGATCTTGCAGGCGTCGGGGGTGATGACACCGGGGCAGTTCGGCCCGATCAGGCGGGATTTCGACCCTTCCAGCGCGCGGGCGACGCGCATCATGTCCAGCACCGGAATGCCTTCGGTGATGCAGACGATCAGCTCCATCTCGGCGTCGATGGCTTCAAGAATGGAATCGGCCGCGAAGGGAGGCGGCACATAGATGACGGAGGCATTGGCCCCGGTGACATGGCGCGCCTCGTGGACGGAGTTGAACACGGGCAGGTCCAGGTGGGTCTGACCGCCCTTGCCGGGCGTCACACCGCCGACCATCTTGGTGCCATAGGCGATGGCCTGTTCGGTGTGGAACGTCCCCTGCGAGCCGGTGAGGCCCTGACAGATGACTTTGGTGTTTTCGTCTACAAGTACGGCCATATTGGTTCCTTTGGGTATCCGTTAGAAGGGCACAAGCGGTTGAAACCGCCTGTGGTTAATCGATGATGGGTTGTGATCCGTCGTCGGGTTGCGGCGTGTAGCAGGCATATTGGCCATTTTGACCACAGGTTGGCGCGGCGGCGGCAGCCGGTGCCGGTGCAACCGTGGCAAGGCCGCTGCTGGGGTGGATGGCCTGCGGGCCGTTGCGCACCCCATCGTTGGCGGTGTTGTAATTGCATCCCGCAAGCAGGGCGCCCAGGCACAGCGCGGCGATGACGCGGGTGGATGTGGTATGGATCAGGTTCATCATTCTCTCCATTGTGTCAGGCGGCCGACTTGCGCAGCAGGACCGAGATATTGTCGTCGACCGGCAGGGTAAAGCGGTTGACCAGCCAGGTCCTGAACCCGATCTGCGCGGCGCATTTGCGCAGGCTGGACAGGGTGAAGTAATTGACGTGGTCGGGGTAGCGGAAGCCGCACCATTTCGGGCCGATCACGCGGCGGTTCAGCGAGGCGAAGTTCGGCACGCGGATGAAGACCCCGCCGTCGGGTTTCAGCGCCCGGTGCGCGCCCTTCAGCACGCCGGTCACATCGGTCTCATGTTCGAGATATGAGAACATGACGATGCCGTCGAACTGGCCCTTGTCGAAATTCCAGATCGCCTCGGCGCCCGCGCCATGCAGGCAATAGCCGCCCTGCGCGCGCATCCGTTTGTCCGAAATCCTGTGCAGCGCGGTGGACAATTCGATGCCGTAAGGCGTCATCGGTGCCGTGATCCGCTGGCCCCAGCCCGACCCGATGTCGAGCACATGGCCATCGTTGAACCAGCGCCGGAAGCTGTTGGTCTTGTCACGGTACATGCCCAGCGCATTGCGCAGCCTGCGCACATAGGGGCTGAACCGGGTCGATCCCCTGGAGGCGGCTTTCTTGTCCTCGTAGGTCTTTTCCCAGGCGAAATCCTCTTCCAGCGCCTCGTAGGCGGGGGGATTTTGCAGATAGGTCATGGTGCAGCCATTGCAGGTGGCCACCTGCCAGGGGTCCGGCGAATAGGCGGGAAGCGGGGTGGCATCCGTGTCGTGGCAGACCGGGCAGGGACGCGGGGCGCTTTGATCCATCATGACCCCTCCGGCAGGCCAAGCCCGTCATAGAGGCGGTCAACCGCCATGAAGGTCACAGGGGCATGGGGCGCGTTGCGCAGGCCCACATGGACCACGGCAACCCGGCCGCGCAGCAGTTCGCGCCCCTCGATCAGGGTGGTGCCGGGGGTGACCGCATGGGTATCGGGCAGCGGAATCGGGGTGCCGAAGACCGGCGGCGTCGCCATCTGGATGCGCAGCGCCTCGATGGCTGCGGCGGTATGATCGCCGTCAAAGGCCACTTCGCAGCGCCGTTCGACGCCGCGCTGGGCATCCGCCGGGCGCGGCTCAAGACTGTCGTCCCAGAAGGTCAGGGTGAAGGGGGCGGTTCCGGCGCTCATGTTGTCGCGGGCCTGGGCCTCCGTCTGGCCGGCCTTGAAGCACCAGGCGTTGAAGCTGTCGATGGCCAGCTTCGCCTCGTTTCCGGACGCCAGAACCGGCCCTGCCGCAAGATATGCGGTCAGGGTTACGGTCAGGGTCACAAGGCGAAGGGAGCGCATCAGATGGCCTTTGGTTCGGGACTTAGCCTTTGACGGCTTTCACGATCTTTTCGGCACCGTCCTTGAGATCGTCAGCAGCGATCACATCGACATCGGAGTTATTGATGATCTCCTTGCCCTTTTCGACATTGGTGCCTTCGAGGCGGACCACCAGCGGCACCTTGAGGCCCACTTCCTTGACCGCGGCGATCACGCCCTCGGCGATGACATCGCAGCGCATGATGCCGCCGAAGATGTTCACCAGGATGCCTTTGACCTGCGGGTCGGAGGTGATGATCTTGAAGGCCTCGGTCACTTTTTCCTTGGTCGCGCCGCCGCCCACGTCGAGGAAGTTGGCAGGCTCGGCCCCGTAGAGCTTGATGATGTCCATGGTGGCCATCGCCAGGCCGGCGCCGTTGACCATGCAGCCGATCTCGCCGTCCAGCGCGATGTAGTTCAGGTCGTATTTGGAGGCTTCGAGTTCCTTGGGGTCTTCCTCGGTGGTGTCGCGCAGTTCCGCGATGTCGGCGTGGCGGTAGATCGCGTTGCCGTCAAAGCTGACCTTGGCGTCCAGCACCTTGAGGTCGCCGCCGTCGGTGACGATCAGCGGGTTGATCTCCAGCATCTCCATGTCTTTTTCCAGGAACGCCTTGTAGAGCAGGCCCATCAGCCCGACGCATTGCTTGACCTGCTTGCCTTCCAGCCCGAGGGCAAAGGCGATGCGGCGGCCGTGGAAAGCCTGGTAGCCGGTGGCCGGATCGACAGAGAAGGACAGGATTTTCTCGGGCGTCGATGCGGCGACTTCCTCGATGTCCATGCCACCCTCGGTGGAGCAGACAAAGGACACGCGCGATGTCTGGCGGTCCACCAGCAGGGCCAGGTAGAGTTCGGTTTCGATGCCGGAGCCGTCTTCGATGTAGATGCGGTTGACCTGTTTGCCCGCCGGGCCGGTCTGATGCGTGACCAGGGTGCGGCCCAGCATCTTCTTGGCCTGTTCGGCGGCCTCTTCCACGGATTTGGTCAGGCGCACGCCGCCTGCGTCACCGGCATCTGCTTCCTTGAACTTGCCCTTGCCGCGGCCGCCTGCGTGGATCTGCGCCTTGACCACCCAGAGCGGGCCATCCATCTCGCCGGCGGCGTTCTTGGCGTCCTCGGCCTTGAGGACCACGCGGCCATCGGAGACGGGCGCGCCGTAGCTGCGCAGGAGGGCTTTGGCCTGGTATTCGTGGATGTTCATCGCAAAAGGATCCCGTAGTTGGTTCAAGAGCAGGGCGCAGCGCGCGCGAGTCTTATCTGTCGGGAACCAGACTTTCTCAGTTGCGGGGATATTGAAAGTGGAAACTGCAGTTTGTGATCACACGCGGAAAAGGTGTGATCACAAAATCGGCGACTTTAAGCGGATGTCAATGAAACATGGGTGAACCAGGGTCTGGAGTTCACTTTTTACCCCCTTGGGGTTCGGTGCGGGCCGCGGGGATTCTGTGCGCCGGGGCCGCGCCGCGCCGCCCGTCATCCGGCGGAACTGCCCTGCGCGCCGTGCTCCAGCCAGGCGCGGTCCTGTGGCCCGAGATGGGCGTCCATCATGCTGTCATAGGCGGACAATTCCGCATCGCTGAGCTTGCCGATCCATTTGCCGCCACTGGCGCTGTGGAAGAAATCGGAATCCTTCTTCATGAAGCCGGTGCCGCCGCCCGGTGCATACCGCGCGGCATGGGCCTTCATGTTGTCGAAGGTGGCGGCCTGGATCAGCGCCTCCATCAGCGCGGCGGGGTGCGTTATGCCCAGCAGCCCGGCCACCCTCGCAAAGGTGCCGGGCAGATCGCGGGTCATGTCGGCATAGTGAAACAGCGCGACATTGGGGCGCTCGGCGAGGGCAGCGGCGGCCTTGTAGTGTTGCAGGATATGCGCAAGCGGCATGGCATCGGTATCGAAGCCTTCGGCCCCGCCGTCCAGGAAGCGGCGGAAGGTGGTGCCGTCGCGGTCATCCTCCGGATACCAGAAGTCGAGCAGGTGCATGGGGATGTTGCGCAGGTGTTTGCGGTAGGAGAAATGCGCATCCAGCGGGTGGCGGAAGACGCAGATATATTGCGCCTCGTCATCCAGCGGCAGACCGTCCATCGGCGTGTGGCTCTTCAGGCAGCGCCGATGGGTCATGGCTTCGAGCCGCGCGGCCACCTCCGGCAGTTCACGCAGGCGGATGTCGACCCATGGCATCCGGAGGGCGACTTCGGTTTCGACATCGGGGTCGCCGGAGAACAGCAGGGCGATGATGGTCTGCATCCAGGTGGTGCCGCATTTCGGCGGGGAGGCGACGATGACGTCGTCGGGGCGGATATTGACACTGTCCCAGCGGCGGTTGTCGGTCAGGGCACCGAGGTAGAGTTTTCGGCGGGTCATGTCTGGGCCTCCTGCAGGGTCCGGTACAGGGAAAGTGCTGTGCGGGCAGAATGCAATGGTAAAATGGCCGGGGGGGCTGTGCGAGGTGTAGCTGCCGTCGATCACTAGCAGCCAAGGCCCGGAACAAGCCGAAGGCGCCGGGCCATCGCCTGCCCGTGCCCCGGGTAGGCGATTTGGTGAGGCTGGGCGTGTCCCCGATGGGGCTCATCACGGTTGAGAAATAAAGTGGCATGAACATAGGTCAGCATCGCCCACCCCGGGCAGGCGACGGCCCGGCATGTGCCTTATCTCACACCGGCATCAGCGCCCAGTAGTCGAGGTCGAGCAGGACCTCGGGCAGGTATTTGCCATCCTCGCCTTTCAGCCTGAAGGGCGCGCCCCCCCTGGTCGCCACCAGCCGCAGGCGGATGGCGCCGACGCCGGGGGTGGATGTTTCGGCCTTGTCCAGCACTTCGGACCAGGCGCGGATCGTGTCGCCTGCAAGGCAGGGGTTGGCATGTGCCCCGCCGTTCAGGCCCACGACCATCTGCGCATTGGCCAGCCCGTTGAAGGACAGCGCCCGGGCCATGGAGATCACATGGCCGCCATAGATCAGGCGGCTGCCGTCGGGGCGGGCGGAGGTGTCGAAATGCACCTTGGCGGTGTTCTGCCACAGGCGGGTGGCCAGCATGTGTTCGGCCTCTTCCACTGTGACGCCATCGACGTGGTCGATCTGTTCGCCCACCTGGTAGTCGCCCCAGCGGTGCGGCTCGCCTGCCAGTTCGAAATCGTAGTGCGTGAAATCAAGCCCCTTCGGGATCACCAGATCGCCCGCGTCCAATGCGGCGGGCAGCTCGGGGACAACCGTGTCGGGCGCGGGGGCGTCGAGGTTCCTTTTGCGGACCATGACCCAGCGGACATATTCCAGCACGGTTTCGTCATGTTGGTTCAACCCGGTGGTGCGCACATAGACCACGCCGGTCTTGCCGTTGGAGTTCTGCTTGAGGCCGATCACCCGCGATTCGCTGCGCAGGGTGTCGCCGGGCCAGACCGGGCTCAGCCAGCGGCCCTGGGCATAGCCAAGGTTCGCCACGGCATTCAGCGAGACATCCGGCACGGTTTTGCCAAAGACCACATGGAAGGCGATCATATCGTCCAGCGGGCTGAAGGGCAGGCCGCAGCCTTGGGCGAACTGGTCGGAGGAATAGAGCGCGTGGCGCGCGGGGTAGAGCATGTGGTAGAGCGCCCGTTCACCCGACGTGACGGTGCGCGGCACCGCGTGGCGGATGGTCTCGCCCAGGGTGTAATCCTCGAAGAAACGTCCGGCGTTGGTCTTGGTCATCAGTGGTCCCCCAGCCTGGTGTCGGGGGTATAGGTGCCTTCGACCTCTTTCACGACCGACTGGCCGCAGCGCATGACTCCGGCGGCGTGATCCCATGTCTGGGTGGGTGAGCCGTAAAGTTCCCAGCCCTTGTTCAGGGCAGCGGTGACCTTGTGGCAGAAGGCGGAGGTGTCTTCTTCGGACAGGAAGCGATAGAGTTTCATGCAGGCTCCGTGCGGGTTCAGGAGGGGAAGGGCGAGACGCCCAGCCAGCTGTGGATCGTCACGACCACGGCAAAGATGACGGCGGTGATCACCACCAGCCGGATATAGGTGGCGCGCCCGGCATGGGGGGGCGGGGTCCAGCCGGGTTCGGCGCGGTTGATCAGGATGACGCTGACCACGGCCCAGGCCAGCAGCCCGCCGAAGAGGATGATCGAGGCCAGATCGCCGTTCACCAGCAGGTGCGCCACGGCCCAGGTCTTGACCGCGAGCAGCTGCGGATGGCGGGTCCTGTAGGCGGGCCAGGCCTTGGCCCCCTTGGCGGCAGAAGAACCGAAGATCCAGAAGGCCAGCAGCATCAGCAGGTTGTTGATATGGACCATGAAGGCGGGCGGGTTCCAGACCGGGATGAAGTCGGCACCGCGATAGCCGATGATCATCAGCGCCACGCCGGCCACGATCAGAACCGCCACCAGGCCCTTGCCGGGTTCGCCGAGTTTCGCCCGGGCATCGGGGGCGAGGCGTTTGAAATAATGTGCGCCCACCCAGAGGATGAGACCGAGGATCAGAAGGAACATGGCGCTACTCCGCGCTGAGGGCTGCGATTGCCTCCAGTTTTGCCAGTGTTTCGCGGGCAGTTGCAACATGCAGGTTTTCCACGATCTTGCCGTCCACCACCGCGACGCTCTGACCGGAGGCGATGACTTCCTCGTAGGCGGCGATCTGGCGGCGGGCGAGATCGGCTTCTTCCTCGGTGGGAGAGAAGGCCGCGTTGGCCACCTCAAGCTGTGCCGGGTGGATCAGCGTCTTGCCGTCAAAGCCCATGTCGCGGCCCTGATCGCATTCGGCGCGCAGGCCCTCGTCGTCCTTGAAGGCGTTATAGACCCCGTCGATGATGGCGCAGCCATGGGCCTTGGCCGCCAGCACGCAGAGGCCGAGGCCGGTCATCAGCGGCAGGCGGTCGGCGCGGAACCGCGTTTGCAGGTCCTTGGCCAGATCGTTGGTGCCCATGACCATGGCCTGCAATGACCGGTGCGCGGCGATGGCGGGGGCGTTGAGCATGGCACCGGGGGTTTCCATCATCGCCCAGAGCGGCCTGTCACCGACGATTTCAGCCAGTGCTTCGAGGTCGGCGGGGCTGCCCACCTTGGGCAGCAGGATCGCGTCGGCATCCATGTCGCGGGCGGCCTGCGCGTCGTCCTTGCCCCATTCGGTGTCCAGCGCGTTGATGCGGATCACCTTGAGCCGCGCGCCATAGCCGCCTTCGCCTAGCGCCCCGGCCAGGGTGGCGCGGGCGGCAGATTTCTCGTCCGGGCTGACCGCATCCTCAAGGTCAAAGATGATCGCATCGCAGGGCAGGCTGCGGGCCTTGTCCAGTGCGCGGGGTTTGGAGCCGGGAATATAGAGCGCGGAACGCAGGGGGCGGGTGATCTTGGACATGGGGCCTCCGATGGGGTTGGCCGCGCCGGGCGGCGGCGTGTGGACATATTGTTGCGCGCAGATGCTCATTTTTGATTGAAAAGTTCAAGGGGAAACGCGCCGCAGCGCAGCGAAAATCAAATTGAACAG
This sequence comes from Sulfitobacter sp. G21635-S1, assembly GCF_027213915.1. Classification (NCBI taxonomy): domain Bacteria; kingdom Pseudomonadati; phylum Pseudomonadota; class Alphaproteobacteria; order Rhodobacterales; family Roseobacteraceae; genus Sulfitobacter; species Sulfitobacter sp. G21635-S1. The sequence goes on along the minus strand of NZ_JAPWGV010000004.1, from coordinate 85,330 downwards.
GTTCCGTACGCATCGTTAACCAGTATTTCAGGGAGTTGCCCGCATCCTTTGCCCCGTCGCCTGTCCAGGGGAAGATGGTTCCGGCAGGGCCGCCGGACACCCGGTCAGCAGGCGCATTGGCACGTAACCTGGCCCACCCAGGTCGCACGGGCAGAGCCCGGACAGGTCCGCCGATCAGGGTGCAGCCTTTCGAATGAAGGCAGTGAAATGAAGCAGATGATGAAAATCTTCAATCTGGCCGCGCTGACGGCGGGGGCGGTGGCCTATCTGGCTGCAACCACGGATGTGGCCGCGCAGACCCGGCGCAACTGCGGGCCGCGCGATGTGGTGGTGGCGCGGCTGGCGGAGGGATATGGCGAGACGCGCCAGTCCATCGGGCTGGGGGCGAACAATGCGGTGGTCGAGGTCTTTGCCTCTGACGAGACGGGAAGCTGGACGATCACGGTGACAATGCCGGGCGGGATGACCTGCCTTGTGGCCTCCGGTCAGGCCTTCGAACAGGTGGCGGAGGCGCTGCCCGCCCGGGGGCAGGATGCCTGACGGCGGAAAATTTTCAGAAAAGTCATATGTCAGGTGACATATGAATGGGGTGGTCCGGCGTCAGGTCAGGCCATCCCAGATCAGCTTGGTCCCGGTGATCAGAAGCAGGGCATAGGTGATGCCAAAGAACAGTTTTTCCGGCACCACGTGATGCGCGCGCACCCCCGCCCAGGTGCCCAGAAGGGCGAAGGGAGCCAGCAGGAGATTGGCCGTAAAGGTCTGGCTGGTGAACATCCCCAGCGCGGCATAGGGGAAGAACTTGATCAGGTTGAAGACGCAGAAGATCAGGACGGTGGTGGCCTGGAACTGTGTCTTGGTCAGACCGCGTGTCAGCAGGAACACCGCCGCCGGGGGGCCGCCCGCATGGCTGACGAAGGTGGTGAACCCGGTGACCGAGCCGATGAACAGCCCGGCGCGGTCGGAAAACCGCAAATTTGTCAAGGGAAGCCAACCCCTTGCAAGGCTGACCTTCCAGAACACGAAACCGACGGAGACACCGCCGATCAGCAGGCGGAACACATCTGGTGAGGCGACCCGGTAGAGCGCCGCGCCCAGGGCGATGCCGGGCAGCCCGCCGAGGATCAGCAGCCTGGCGTCGCGGGTGCTCCATTTCTTCCAGTAGGGTCTGAGCGAACTGGCGTCGATCAGCATCAGCAGCGGCAGCATCACGCCAAGTGCCAGGCCGGGTTCGACGACCAGCGCCAGGATGGTGGCAGCGGCAAAGGCCGCGCCCGAGCCGAAGCCCGCCTTGGACACCCCGGCAAAGAAGACCGCAGGCCCGGCGACCAGAAAGAAGAACAGATCGAAGGTCAGCATGTCTTAGTTTATACCCACCTGAAATCAGTGGATTTTCCGTGGAACTTGCCTGGCATCTGTCAGTTCGTCCTTCAATCGGTGCGTGACACCGGACACATACGAAGGAGTAGTATTATGAAACGCTTTCTGAGCACAACTGCCGTCATCCTTGCCCTGACGGGCGGCGCCTATGCGCAATCAACCGCAGAGGTGAACACCAACATGGGTGCGGTTGAATTCGAACAGGGCGATTTCTATGCCAGCAACCTGATCGGCATGCGCATCTATAATGCGGAACAGGGTGTCGATGCGGACCAGCCCGTTGCGGCGGGGGCCGAGGCCGAATGGGACGACATCGGTGAGATCAACGACATCATCGTGGCCCAGGATGGCAGCGTGCGCGCCGTGATCCTTGGCGTTGGCGGGTTCCTCGGGCTGGGTGAACGTGACGTGGCCGTTTCGATGGACGACATCACGGTTGTCCGTCAGGACGGTGACATGAATGACCGGTTCCTCGTGGTTTCCACCAGCAAGGAAGCGCTGGAAGCGCTGCCGGAGTTCGACCGCAACATGGGCGATGAAACCCTGAACGGCGAGACCCTGGAGCAGAACGCGGAAGCCACGGCGCAGGACGCTGAAAACATGGCTGAAAACGCGGCTGAGGCAACCGAGCAGACGGCAGAGGACGCCGGGGCCGCCGTTGCCACCACCGCCGACAACATGCAGGACGAGATGACCCGTCCGGCCTATGAGCGCGAGGGGTACCAGAATGCCGAGATGGCCGAGGTCGAGAAGCTGACGGCGGAAGAGATCAACGGCTCTTACGTCTATGGCTCCAACGACGAGACCGTGGGCGAGATCGACAACCTGATGGTCGGCGATGACGGCAAGCTGACCGAAGCCGTGATCAATGTGGGCGGCTTCCTGGGAATTGGCGAAAAGCCGGTTCTGGTAAGCTTTGACGACATCCAGGTGCTGAAAAGCGAAGATGGCAGCGACTATCGCTTCTACATCAACAGCACCAAGGAACAGCTGGAACAGATGCCTGAATATCAGGACTGAACGCCCGGAACATGACCGAAAACCGGTCATGCTGTTCGAAAAGGTCGCCCTTTTGGGCGGCCTTTTTCTGTCGGGCGGTCCGGAACAGGGTGGTTGAAAGGCCGAACTTGCAGCACGGGCCGCATTTCGCTATGCCGCAACGAAATGCAACCCTGACGGAGAACATACCATGGCCAGACCCAAAATCGCGCTGATCGGCGCGGGGCAAATCGGCGGTACACTTGCACACCTCGCGGCACTGAAAGAACTGGGCGATGTCGTTCTTTTCGACATTGCCGAAGGCACGCCAGAAGGCAAGGCGCTGGACATCGCGGAATCGGGCCCTGCGGGCAAGTTTGATGCGACCCTGTCAGGAACGCAGGATTACGCGGATATCGCCGGTGCCGATGTCTGCATCGTGACCGCCGGTGTCGCCCGCAAGCCGGGGATGAGCCGCGACGACCTGCTGGGCATCAACCTCAAGGTGATGAAATCCGTGGGCGAGGGCATTGCGGCCCATGCGCCCGACGCTTTCGTGATCTGCATCACCAACCCGCTCGACGCGATGGTCTGGGCGCTGCGCGAATTCTCCGGCCTGCCGCATGAAAAGGTCTGCGGCATGGCGGGCGTGCTTGATTCGGCGCGCTTCCGGCATTTCCTTGCCTCCGAGTTCAACGTGTCGATGAAAGACGTCACAGCCTTCGTGCTGGGCGGCCATGGCGACACGATGGTGCCGCTGGTGCGCTATTCCACCGTTGCCGGTATCCCGCTGCCGGATCTGGTCAAGATGGGCTGGACAAGCCAGGAGAAACTGGATGCGATCGTGCAGCGTACCCGTGATGGCGGCGCCGAGATCGTGGGCCTGCTGAAGACCGGTTCGGCCTTTTATGCGCCCGCGACCAGCGCCATCGAGATGGCCGAAAGCTATCTGAAAGACCAGAAACGCGTCCTGCCCTGCGCGGCCTATGTGGACGGCGCCTATGGTCTGGACGGTTTCTATGTCGGCGTGCCGACAGTGATCGGCGCAGGCGGCGTGGAGCGTGTTGTGGAGATTTCCATGAACAAGGACGAACAGGCGATGTTCGACAATTCCGTCAAGGCGGTCAAAGGCCTGGTTGACGCCTGCAAGGGCATCGACAGCAGCCTGAGCTGATCGCTGGAGAGACGCCAGCCGATTTGGTCTGGCAGGATGATGTGCAATGCCCCCGCAGATATCTGCGGGGGCATTTGCGTTTGAGGCGTATGTTGTCATTGCCGGGCAAAACCGACCTTTGCGTCACTTCGCTGACCCGGAGCGTGGCGCTACGTCCGATGGAGGGGGCGGGGGCCAAGCGGACATTCGTGAAAAATGCTGCGAACGGCGGGAAAGAGCCCGGAGTGACATGAGACACAAGCCGGGCCAGCGCCTGCCCGGGGTGGGCGATACTGACCTTGGTTCATGCCACTTTATTTCTCAACCTTGATGAATCCCATCGAGGGTACACCCAGCGTCACCAAATCGCCTACCCGACCGGCGGGCAGGCGATGGCCCGGCGCCTTCGGCTTGTTCCGCGCTTTGGTTGCCAATGATCAACGGCAAGAAAGTCCCGCATAGCGGACTCTCGCGCGTCTCAGAGCGCGGGTCTGGCGTCAAAATGGGCAAGTGAGTCGCAGGTCTGTGATCACACAAAATATCCGTGTGATCACAAAACGGAAATTCTTGCGGATTTCTGCATTTTTCCGCCAAGCTTCCCCATAAAACCGCGTGTTAGCCTGTTCAGCCCTCGTGACACTCCTGCAAAAACCGCTATCACTAGGTCAGCCAAGGACCAAAATACAGCCACTCACATCAAAGGACCAGACTTATGGCCGATGTAAACCGGGGCAACCGCCCGCTGTCACCGCATCTGACAATCTACCGCCCGCAACTGACCTCCATGACGTCGATCCTGACGCGCATCACCGGCAATGCCATGCTGGTCGCGGCGCTGCTGATCGTCTGGTGGTTCCTGGCGGCGGCGACCAGCGAAGGGTATTTCGACGTGGTCAACGGTTTCGTGACCAGCTGGTTCGGCGATCTGATCATGTTCTTCAGCGTGCTGGGGCTTTGGTATCACACGCTGGCCGGTATCCGGCACCTGATCTGGGACAACGGCTATGCGCTGGATGTGCCCACGGCGGAAAAGCTGGGCTGGGCCTGCATCGGCGGTGCGGTGCTGCTGACGGTGCTGACCGTCATTATCGTGTAAGGAGAGACTGATGGCTTATCTGACAGATCGCAAACGCGCCACCGGCCTCGGCTCCGCCAAAACCGGGACCGCCCATTTCTGGGCGATGAAGGTCAGCTCCGTCGCGCTGCTGATCCTGATCCCGCTTTTTGTCTTTACCTTCGGGTGCGCGCTGGGCGGCACCTATGAAGAGATCCTGGCCTATTACAGCCGTCCGGGCCCCGCGATCATCGCGGCGCTGACGCTGGTTGTCGGCTTCAAGCACTTCAACGACGGGGTGCAGGTATTGATTGAGGATTACGTGCACGGGACGGCGCAGAAGCTTGCGATCATCCTGATGACCTGCCTCAGCTACGGCGCGGCGGCGGTGGGCGTTTTCGCCATCGCGCGCCTGGCGCTCTGATCCATTCATTCCCGAGGGGAGACCGAACATGGCTGCATATGAGTATGAAACCCACGAGTATGACGTGGTTGTTGTTGGGGCGGGCGGTGCAGGCCTGCGCGCGACATTGGGGATGGCGGAGCAGGGGCTGCGCACGGCCTGTATCTCCAAGGTGTTCCCGACCCGGTCGCATACCGTGGCCGCACAGGGCGGCATTGCCGCGTCGCTGTCCAACATGGGCCCGGACAACTGGCAGTGGCACATGTACGACACGGTGAAGGGCTCCGACTGGCTGGGCGACACCGATGCGATGGAATACCTCGCCCGTGAGGCGCCCAAGGCGGTCTATGAGCTGGAACACTACGGCGTGCCGTTTTCGCGGACCGAAGAAGGCAAGATCTATCAGCGGCCCTTTGGCGGCCATACCACCGAATTCGGTGAAGGCCCGCCGGTGCAGCGCACCTGCGCCGCCGCCGACCGCACCGGCCATGCGATTCTGCACACGCTCTATGGTCAGAGCCTGAAACAGAACGCGCAGTTCTACATCGAATATTTCGCCATCGACCTGATCATGTCCGAAGATGGCGTGTGTCAGGGTGTGCTGTGCTGGAAGCTGGACGATGGCACCATGCACCTCTTTGCGGCCAAGATGACCGTGCTGGCGACCGGCGGCTATGGCCGCGCCTATTTCAGCGCCACCTCGGCGCATACCTGCACCGGCGACGGTGGCGGCATGACCGCGCGGGCCGGCCTGCCGCTGCAGGACATGGAATTCGTGCAGTTCCACCCCACGGGCATCTATGGTGCCGGCTGCCTGATCACCGAAGGTGCGCGGGGCGAGGGCGGATACCTCACCAACTCCGAAGGCGAGCGGTTCATGGAGCGTTATGCGCCCACCTACAAGGACCTTGCCAGCCGTGATGTGGTCAGCCGCTGCATGACCATGGAGATCCGCGAAGGCCGGGGTGTGGGCGAGAACAAGGACCACATCCACCTGCACCTGAACCACCTGCCGCCCGAAACGCTGGACCTGCGCCTGCCGGGGATCAGCGAATCCGCGCGTATCTTTGCCGGGGTGGACCTGACGAAAGAGCCGATCCCGGTGTTGCCGACGGTGCACTACAACATGGGCGGTATCCCCACGAACTATTGGGGTGAGGTGCTGGCCCCGACCAAGGACAAGCCCGACAATGTCTCGCCCGGCCTGATGGCCGTGGGCGAAGCGGGCTGCGCCTCCGTGCACGGGGCCAACCGCCTCGGCTCGAACTCGCTGATCGACCTGGTGGTCTTTGGCCGCGCCGCTGCGATCCGCGCCAAGGAAGTGGTGGATGCCAATGCCCCGGTGCCGGTGCCCAACAAGCGCTCGGTCGAGGCGGCGTTCAGCCGGTTCGACGGGCTGCGCTATGCCAGTGGCCATGTGCCGACAGCAGAGCTGCGCCTTGAGATGCAAAAGACGATGCAGGCCGATGCCGCCGTCTTCCGCACCGACAAGACCCTGGCCGAGGGCGAGGAAAAGATGAAGAACGTCGCAGGCAAGCTGGACGACCTGCATGTCACCGACAAGTCGCTGGTGTGGAATTCCGACCTGATGGAAACGCTGGAGCTGACCAACCTGATGCCCAATGCGGTGGCCACGATCACCGCCGCTGCGGCGCGCAAGGAAAGTCGGGGCGCCCATGCCCATGAGGATTATCCCGACCGCGACGACGAGAACTGGCGCAAGCACAGCCTGATCTGGTTCAAGGGCAATGAGGCCTCGCTGGGCTTCCGTGGCGTGCATCTGAAGCCGCTGACCAGCCATAACGAAGGCGGCATCGACCTGAAAAAGATCGCCCCCAAGGCGCGGGTGTATTGAGATGCGCCTTGCAGGCATCGCTGTTCTTGCCCTGGCCATAGCGGGCTGTACCGAAGTGACCGAGGCGGTGGACAGCACCGCGCGGGCGGGGGCAAAGGGGGTTGTCACCGAAACCCTTGCCACCCGTTTCCCGCAGGTCCCCAAGAAGCTGATCACGCCCTTCACCGATTGCATCATCGATTATGCCGATGCGCTGGAAGTGCGCGAATTCGCCCGTGCCGCCGTTGTCGGCGTGGACGATTCGACAGTGACCATCGTACGCAACATCCTGGCGCGGCCCGATACGCAGACCTGTCTCAAGGCGCGCACCCTCGAAGCCGGGTTGAGCTGACCCATGAACGCCCTGCCGCATCCCACCTTCGAGCCGGTCGCGGAATCGCTGACCCTTGAGGCGATGCGCGCGGCGTTCCGGGCGGCGGACCGGCCGCTGCGGCAAAAGCTGATGGCGGCGCTGCCGCCTGCGGTGGTCGAATTCGCGGGCATCCGCATGTATGTGGACCCGCGCGACAATTATACCGACCGGATGATCTGGCTCTATGGCCAGCCGCCCGAGATGAAATCGCTGACCGCATTGACCGAAGTGGTCGAGGGCAAGAATGCCTTCATCCTGGATATCGGGGCCAATTGCGGGGCCTTTGCCGTGCCGCTGGCGGTGGCGGCGGGCAAGGGCAGCCGGGTGATCGCCTTTGAGCCGAACCCGGTGATGATCGGGCGTCTGGGCCATAACGTGCAGCTGAACGGGCTGGGCCATATGGTCCGGATCGAAGGTTGCGCGCTGGGCGCGGAACGCGGCGAGGCGATGCTGAACTTTCACGGAAACAACTTTGGCCAGGCCTCGCTGCTGCCGGTCAAGCGGCGGTCGCGCAGTGGCGGCAGGCTGGTGCCGGTGCGTCCCCTGCTGGATTTCGTGGAGGCGGCGGCGGGTCACGATGTCTCGGTTTTGAAGATCGACGTCGAGGGCGCGGAGCCTGCGGCCCTTGGCCCGCTGCTGGCGGCGGGCGGCTGGCTGCCGGATGTGATGCTGGTGGAAACCGATCACGCCGCAGATTGGGACAGCGACCTGCTGGGCATGATCGAAGGTCTGGGCTTCAGGGCCGCGATGCAGGCCGAACAGAACACATTGTTTGTCCGTTAGGGCAGGCGGAATTGAACGCCCCCTGGCGGGGTCTGATTGAAACCGGCGGCGACGCCAGAACAGGAGATGCTACATGGTTCAGCTGACGCTCCCCAAGAATTCCCGCATGACCAGCGGCAAGACATGGCCCAAGCCCGAAGGGGCCGGCAACCTCAAGGAATTCCACATCTACCGGTGGAGCCCGGATGACGACAAGAACCCGGCGCTGGACACCTATTTCGTGGACATGGACAGCTGCGGCCCGATGATCCTGGACGCGCTGATCAAGATCAAGAACGAGATCGACCCGACCCTGACCTTCCGCCGGTCCTGCCGCGAGGGCATCTGCGGCTCCTGCGCGATGAACATCGACGGGATCAACACGCTGGCCTGCACCTATGGCGTGGCCGAGGTGAAGGGCGTGGTCAAGATCTATCCGCTGCCGCATATGCCGGTGGTCAAGGACCTGATCCCGGACCTGACCCATTTCTACGCCCAGCATGCCTCGATCCAGCCCTGGCTGGAGACCGAGACACCGGCCCCCGCGAAGGAGTGGAAGCAATCCACCGACGACCGCGAGAAGCTGGACGGTCTTTATGAATGCATCATGTGCGCCTGCTGCTCGACCTCCTGCCCCAGCTACTGGTGGAACGGCGACCGCTATCTCGGGCCGGCCGCGCTGCTGCACGCCTACCGCTGGATCATCGACAGCCGCGACGAGGCCACGGGCGAGCGTCTGGACGACCTTGAGGACCCCTTCAAGCTCTACCGCTGCCACACGATCATGAACTGCGCCAAGACCTGCCCCAAGGGGCTGAACCCGGCCAAGGCGATTGCGAACATCAAGAAACTGATGGTCGAACGGACCGTTTGATCCTGAACAATTGAACATATGGACGCGCGGCGGCTGTCATAACCCGCCGCGCGTCTTACGTCAGAACCATGCTTGCACCGATCTTCTTTGTCATCGCGGTCATTGCCGTCGCCATCTATGCCCACCGCCACGCCGGCACCCGCCGATGCCGCTGGCGCGAGGACCGCGCGGGGGCCAGGGGGGCGCTGATGAAATACAATTGCGTCACCTGCGGGGCCGAGGCCTTTCGCGCCAAGGGCAAGCCGGACCGCTGCCTGGCAAGGCTGAACCGGCCCGGTCTCTGAACACAGTTGCTTTCCGGTCCTGACCCGCGCAGGCTGCGGTCATGACCAAGATCGAATTCCTCTGCCCGCCCGACCTGCTGGGCCGCATCCCCGCGCCGCAGTCTGCGGCGAAATTCCTGCCCGAATGGTTTCGCGATCTGGACCGCGAAATGGATATGAAGGATGCCCATGGGCTGCCCGGGCTGACGGTGCGCGCCTGTCTGCCGGTGGCCGATGTGATGGCACAGGGCTGGATCATTCCGACCCCTTTCGACATCTGGACGGTGGTTGACCCGCAGACCCGCGCGATGGAGTTTCGCTGGGCTTCCGATCTTCCCTTTGCCCCGATTGATGCCCATCACCCCGGCCAGATCGGCGCGGAATATCCGCCCTTCGAGGGGGCGCAGCCGCTGAAGCTGATCAACCCGTGGCGGGTGGTCCTGCCACCGGGCTGGTCGGCCAGTTTTCTGCATCCGGTCAATCACTTTGAACTGCCCTTTGCCGAGTTCAACGGGACAGTTGACTGCGATGCGCTGGATGTGCCCGTCAATGTCCCGTTTCTGTGGACCAGCACCCGGGGGGCGCTGCGGATGCCCGCGGGCACGCCGATGGTGCAGGTGATCCCCTTTGAACGTGCGGCCCAGATGCGGCAGGCCGAGGTGCGCGCGGAAACCGCCGGGGAACAGGCGCGCCGTCAGGCCGCCAACAGCCGCAAGCACAGCGAGGAATCGGTCTATGCCCGCGAATGGCGGCGGCGTCATGAAAAGTCGCCTTCGGGGTGACGGTGGGCAGGATAGGCAAAGGGGGAGGCCATGACACAGACATCTTTCAAGGCAGATGTGATCATCGTGGGGGCGGGGCTGGCCGGGATGGCCGCCGCCCATGAGGCGGTGCAGCGGGGGCGCCGGGTGCTCCTGCTGGATCAGGAGGCACCGCAGTCGCTGGGCGGTCAGGCCTTCTGGTCGCTGGGCGGGTTGTTCATGGTCGACACGCCGGAGCAGCGCCGTCTGGGGATCCGCGACAGCGCCGAGCTGGCGCTGAGCGACTGGATGGGATCGGCGCAATTCGACCGGGAAGAAGACGCCAACCCCCGCGCCTGCGCCGAAAGCTTTGTCGATTGGGCGGCGGGGGGCATGCGCCAGTGGTGCCACGATCTGGGGATGCGCTGGTTTCCGGTGGTGGGCTGGGCCGAGCGGGGCGGCGCGCTGGCGGGGGGGCATGGCAATTCGGTGCCGCGTTTCCACATCACCTGGGGCACCGGCACCGGCGTGGTGAAACCCTTTGTCCGGCTGATGACGGAACATGCCGCCGCAGGGCAGCTGAAACTGGCGTTCCGGCACCGTGTGACCGGGTTGATCACCCGTGATGGCGGCGTGACCGGGGTGCAGGGCGATGTGCTGGAGGACAGCACCGCGGCGCGGGGGGAAAGCACCTCGCGCAGGGTCACGGGGCAGTTCGAATACGGGGCAGAGGCCATTGTGCTGACCACCGGCGGCATCGGCGGGAACCATGAGCTTGTGCGGGCCAACTGGCCGCGCGACAGATTGGGCGCGCCGCCCGCGCGGATGGTGTCCGGGGTGCCGGATTATGTGGATGGCAAGATGCAGGAGATCGCCGTGCAGGCCGGGGCAGGCACGATCAACACCGACCGCATGTGGCATTACTGCGAGGGGATCGAGAACTGGAACCCGATCTGGCCCAACCATGGCATCCGCATCCTGCCGGGGCCATCCTCGCTCTGGTTCGATGCGCGTGGCACCCGGATGGAAGCGCCATGTCTGCCCGGTTTCGACACGCTGGGGACGTTGAAACGCATCCTGCAGGCGGGAGAGCACAGCTGGTTCATCCTGACGCAGAAGATCATCGAAAAGGAATTCGCCCTGTCCGGCTCGGAGCAGAATGCCGATCTGACCGAAGGCGGCTGGCGCGAGGTCCTGCAGGCGCGCCTGGGCAAGGGGGCAACCCCGGCGGTGGAGGCCTTCAAGGAGAAGGGCGCGGATTTCGTGGTTGCCGATGATCTGGAGAGGCTGGTGGCGGGAATGAACCGGCTGACGCCGGAACATCCGCTGGAGCTGGAGCAGATCCGCGCGCAGATCAGGGCGCGCGACCTGCAGCTGACCAACCCGTTTTCCAAGGATGCGCAGATCACCGCGATCCGGGGGGCGCGGGCCTATCGGGGCGACAGACTGATCCGCACCGCGAAGCCCCATGCGATCCTCGATCCGGCCAACGGGCCGCTGATCGCGGTGCGGCTGAACGTGCTGACCCGCAAGTCGCTGGGGGGATTGCACACCGATGTGCAGGGCCGAGTCCTGACGCCCTCAGGCGCGGTGTTGCCCGGCCTTTATGCCGCCGGAGAGGTCTGCGGCTTTGGCGGCGGCGGGTATCACGGATACAACGCGCTGGAAGGAACCTTTCTGGGCGGTTGCCTGCATTCCGGCCGGATGGCGGGACAGAACGCCTGAGGTCAATACAGGCGCTGCGCCTGCCCGGTGGTCAGATCAATGCGCCACATCGCCTCCTGCGTGGGGCAGCAGCGCGGCTCGCCGGGGCCGGGCATGGTGGTCAGCAGCTGAAGCTGCCCGTTCTGGAACTGCGGCGCGCGGGGCTCGTGACCAAAGAGGTTGTAGACGGGGGTGGAGAGCTGCCAGCCCTGCGCCGTCTGCCGGAATACCCCGGCCCCAAGTGCGACGCTGCCCGCCGAACCCGGGATATGGACATAGGCAATGCCAAGGCTGACCCGGGCCTGTGCGGGATCGGGGCTGTCGGGCATCCAGTAAGACGCTTCCATGCTGCCGGTGGTCGACAGGTTGCCGAGCAGCAGCGCATCGAGGTTGCCCCAGCCTTCCTGCGCCAGGGCGCCCTTTGCCGCCAGCAGCAGCGCCAGCATCGCTCCGATGATCCGCATCATTGTCCTTGCTCCCTTGATCCCGGGCCATGATTGCGCTGACCACAGGATCAGGCAAGCCCCTTGCGCCGGGAACGTGCCTAAGGCGTCTTTACTCTGCCCGCGCGAGGCGGCAGCTTTGCCGGGACCAAACCGGAGTTCTGACATGTCCCTTGCCCCGCCTGACGCCGATGCCCGCCGCGAGGTGGCACCCGTGATCTGCTATCCGGTGGAGACCCTGCCGCCGCCGGACATGGCGCTCTATGACGCTGCGCGCGCCAGTCTTGCAAAGACGGCGGAAGTCATGGTGCCGCCGCGCGAGGCGGGTGTGTTCACGGTGCCTGCGGGCCATTTCTTTCGGATCACCAGTGTCGAGGGGCCGCAGGTGGGCGACCTGAACCTGTGGCATCTGAATGACCTCTCCGAGCGGTTCTATTCCGGCAAGACCCGCGCCCTGCATGGCACCCATCTGACGCGGGGGGACCGTATGTGGTCCGCCTTTCCCCATCTGCGGCCGCTGGCCACGATCACGGCGGATACGCTGGGCTGGTACGGCATCGACGGTTACGGCGGGTCGGTGCATGATGTGATCGGCACCCGCTGCGATCCCTATACCCACAATCTGCTGTCAGGCGGCCAGTATCACCATTGCTGCCATTCCAACCTGACCCGCGCCCTTGCCGCACATCTGGGCATGGACCTCTCGGAGGCGGAGCGCCATGTTCACGACGTGCTGAATGTCTTCATGTGTACCGGTTTCACCCGCGACACCGGGCAATATTTCATGAAGGCAAGCCCGGTGCGGCCCGGCGATTTTCTGGAATTCTTTGCAGAGGTGGACCTGCTGGGTGCGCTCAGCGCCTGCCCGGGTGGCGATTGTTCGACCCTGCATTCCTCGGATGTTGCCAGTTGTCATCCGCTGCTGGTGGAAGTCTTTGCGCCGGAGCCTGCGGCCCTGACCGGATGGCAAAGCCCCGCGCGGAATGCTTATGCGGGCGGGCACGGCAGCTGAGCCGTTGTCAGTGGTCGCGCCCGGGGTGCTGCCTTTATCCGGTTCGTAAAGCGCTGCAACCTGTCGGAACCGCTTATCCGGGGCGCCCGGAAGCGGTTCCCGTTTTTAGGCTTTATGCGCCCGGTGCTGATCCGCAAATGAAGACATGTCAAAAATGACATGTCAGTTTGCTGACAAACCCGGAAACGGCTGCCGCCGGAGGTAAATCGTTCTTCTGCGCTCAGCGTTACGTTTTCGAACGAAGGGCCGCGCCCGAGCCTGGGAGGGCGCATTGAGACGCGCATTCGGAGCGCTTCCCTTACAAATATCAATGTTGTCAGTGTGATACGAGAAGTCACCAAAAGCGCCCTCCCGTTTTGCCGGAGGCAAACCTTCGGTTTGACGGGAGGGTCGGGCGCGGCCCGGGCTGACACCCGGGCCAAGGCTTGTGGCTGGCGTCGTGGAAGAACGATTTCGTTGTTTCGGGGGGGACGGGTGCAGGAACGTGCTTTTTCAGCAGCCTCACATGACATGTCAAAAATGACATGTCTTCATTTGCAAAGAACCGGGGGGCGGGCAGGTGGAAAACATCGGGGGCTGTGGCATGTCGCGCAACTGGGAGGCTTCCCGGCGCATTTTCTTAATCCCGTCAACAGGCCACGCAGGGCTATCCTGACCCGGCTGCCAGGCGTTTCCGGCCCGGACCGGACATTGATCATACCGAACCAAACCACTGCTGTGGTCGCCAAGGCAAGGCAGGGAGCCGCGTGGAAATCCGTCAACCGAAGGTCTGTTTCCAATCGTAGAGTTGTCCGAGAATATCACCAAGCGCGGATCCCTTGCGCGTCAGGGAGTAACCGACACGTTGACGCGCGTCACCTTTGGGGGTTCGCGCAACCATCCCGTTTTCCTCGAAGTCTTTCAACTGGGCCCGCAGCACCTTTCGGCTGACGCCTTCCATCTCACGCTGAAGCTCAAGAAAGTGACGCTCTCCTGCGGTGAGGCAATGAAGGATTTTTGGCCCGTGCTTTCCGCCCAAAATGCGCAAAGTCTCTGCCACCGGACATTGCCCTGTCACCGGGTCAGCCCATGGGCGGGTCGTTGGAGTTGCGTCTTTCATCTTTGATCTCCGGTTACAAAAAGGTGCCCAATTTCGCGCCCCCTCGGTTCAGGGCAATGTCGCCTGACCTTAGCAACAGCGGACCGCGCTCATGACCAGGCCCCAGATCGAGACTATCCCAATTCTGCCTTTGGGGATGCTTAATTCCTTCCTCATAATACACGGAGAGGATGCCATTCTTGTGGACACCGGGCTACCCGGGTCCGAAGCAAAGATTTTCAAGCGGTTGAAGAAACTTGGCCTGAGTTGGCTCAATGTAAAATTGATCGTTCTGACGCACGCGCATATCGATCATGCCGGGTCTGCCATCGGGATAAAGGCTTTGACCGCCGCTCCGATCTGCGCCCATGCGCTTGAAGTTCCATATTGTTCTGGTCAGCCACCCAGGCTTGCGGCAACGGGTCCGTTCGGTAGGGCATTCCAAAAGACCGGCGCAATTGAAAGACCGTTTTCCTATTTCAAACCGGATGAGATCATGACGGCAGGGGAAATGGGCCTTGAGGATCGCGGGTTTCCACTGAAAATCATTCACACTCCCGGGCACACGCCGGGATCGGTTTCGGTGCTGTTGGAAGATGGCCGTGTCATTGCGGGAGATCTGGCAGCTTCCGGCGTGTTGCTCGGTGGTATTTTGATGCGCAGCAAACCCAAGCGACCGCCTTTTGAAGAAGACCAATTGGCGGTGGCAGCCTCATTGGAGCACTTGTTACAGCGCGGGTGCAAGACGTTCTACCTTGGCCACGGAGGGCCTTTGAGCGCGGATCGGATAAAGGAACACGTGTCAGCTCTGAGACGCGTTCAAGTGTGATCCATGCGTCGCCACGTGCCAAGACCTCCTTCGCTGCCACCACGTAGCACGGTCAATATGGGCTCTTTCCGGACTTCCGCAGCGACATCCATGAACCTGCGCCATGCGCCCGGTGCTGAGGCGCAAATGAAGACATGTCAAAAATGACATGTCTTCATTTGCAAAGAACCGGGGGGGCGGGCAGGTAAAGTTCCGGGGGCTGGCATGTCGCGGCAAACCTGAACCCCCATGCCCTGCCGCTCGGCCACAGGTCCCCACTGCACCTAACCGCCGTCAAACGCCGCCTTCAACGCAATCTCGACCATGTCGCCGAAACTGCGCTCGCGCTCCGCGGCGGGCAGGGCCTCACCGGTTTGCAGATGGTCCGAGACCGTCAGCACCGCCAGCGCACGGCGGCCGTGACGTGCGGCGAGGGTGTAAAGCTCTGCCGCCTCCATCTCGACCCCCAGGATGCCATGGCGCACCATCTGTTCGTCCAGATCGGGGCGTTCGGCATAGAAGACATCCGAGGAATAGATGCCGCCGACGTGGGTTGTGGTCCCTTTGGCTTTAGCTGCAGCGACAGCAGCGCGCAGCAGCGACCAGTCGGCACAGGGGGCAAAATTCACCTCCCGGAAGATGCCGGAGGAGGGCGATGTGATCGTGGTGGCCGTCATCGCGATGATGACATCGCGGATGCCCACATGGGGTTGCATCCCGCCGCAGGATCCGATGCGGATCAGGGTCTGCGCATTGTAATCGCGGATCAGCTCGTTGGCATAGATCGACAGCGAGGGCATGCCCATGCCGGAGCCCTGAATGGTGACGGTATGACCCTGCCAGGTGCCGGTGAATCCCAGCATCCCGCGCACTTCATTGACCAGCCGCGCGTCTTTCAGAAACGTTTCGGCGGCCCATTTCGCGCGATAGGGATCGCCCGGCATCAGGACAGTTTCGGCAATATCTCCGGGCTTTGCGCCGATATGAATGGTCAAGGCGTTCTCCTGTGTTGTCTGGGGACAAGCATGCAGAACCCGCAGGGCGGGGGCAAGTTGCAATGGCGGTTCGCAGTCTGATCCGGTTTCCGGGAATTGGCGGTTCCTGCGCCAATTCCCGCTGTGCTTTGAATACAGCAGCCGCCAGGACCAGGGGGGCTGACCTCAGATTTTCATTTTCGCAGGGTCGGTGCCTTTTTCAACTTCAGCGCGATACCAATTCGGCTGACGGCCTTTTCCTGTCCAGGTTTGCGACCGGTCCGCAGGGTTTGCGAATTTCGGCTTGGAGGCTGCTTTCGGCTTTGCCGCCTTCTTTGCCTTGCGCGCCGGTTTCTCGTCATCGGTCAATTCGCTCAGCGAGAAGCCGAATTCCGCAGCCGCCTTTTCTGCCGCCTTGCGTGCTTCACGACGGTCGCGGGCCTGCGCATTGGCCAGCGCCTTTTTTACGTCAGAAAGGATCTTCTCCAATTCCTTCGCGCTTTTTGATTTAAAATCCAATTCCATTGGTTCTTCCTTTTAGTCTGTCTAGACCTCAAGGCTGTAATACAAATGGCAGAGGATTCCAGTTCAAATTTGTGTCAGAGCTATTGCGCTGCAACCGCTGCGGGATCCACCAGGGTCACGATATCGGCCATGATGGTATTCAATTCGAAATCCTTGGGGGTATAGACCCGCGCAACGCCCATCGCCTTGAGCCGTTTTGCGTCTTCCTCGGGAATGATGCCGCCCACGATCAGGGGTATTTCGCCCAGGCCCGCTTGACGCATCTGCCCCAGCAGGTCCTCGACCAGCGGAATATGAGAGCCCGACAGGATCGACAGGCCAATGACATGCGCCTTGTCGTTGCGCGCGGCTTCGACGATTTCGGCGGGAGTCAGCCGAATGCCTTCATAGGCGATGTCCATGCCGCAGTCGCGGGCCCGCACGGCGATCTGTTCGGCGCCGTTGGAATGGCCATCCAGCCCCGGTTTGCCCACCAGGAATTTCAACCGGCGGCCCAGCCGGTCGCTGACGGAATCCACCGCGGCGCGCAGGTCGTCCAGCCCTTCGGTCTTGTTCGACTGGCCTTTTGCAACGCCGGTGGGGCCACGGTATTCGCCATGGACGGCGCGCATCTGTGCGGCCCATTCGCCGGTGGTCACCCCGGCCTTGGCGGCTGCGACCGACGCGGGCATGACGTTGCGCCCTTCTGCTGCGGCGGCGCGCAGGTCCGCCAGTGCCGCCTTGACCGCACCCTCGTTGCGCTCTGCGCGCCAGGCGTTCAACCGCTCGATCTGGTCGGCCTCGGTTGCCGGATCCACCACCATGATGCCGCCGTCGCTGGTCATCAGCGGCGAGGGCTCACCCTTTTGCCATTTGTTCACCCCGACCACGATGGTTTCACCGGCCTCGATCCGGGAAAGACGTTCGGAATTGGATTCGACCAGCCGGCCTTTCATATAGTCGATGGCAGAAATTGCCCCGCCCATGCCGTCGAGATTGGCCAGTTCGGCGCGCGCGCCCTGTTTCAGCAATTCCACCTTGGCATCGACTGCCGGGTTGCCGTCGAAAAGATCGTCGAATTCCAGCAGATCGGTTTCATAGGCCAGGATCTGCTGCATCCGCATCGACCATTGCTGATCCCAGGGGCGCGGCAGGCCCAAAGCCTCATTCCAGGCGGGCAATTGCACGGCACGCGCACGGGCCTTTTTCGACAGGGTCACTGCCAGCATTTCGATCAGAATGCGGTAGACGTTGTTTTCCGGCTGCTGTTCGGTCAGCCCCAGGGAATTGACCTGCACGCCATAGCGGAAACGGCGGTGTTTCGGATCTTCGACACCATAGCGTTCGGCGCAGATTTCATCCCAGAGATCGACAAAGGCGCGCATCTTGCACATTTCGGTGACAAAACGGATGCCCGCATTCACAAAGAATGAAATGCGGCCCACGAGTTTCGGGAAATCCTCTTCGGCCACGCGGGGGCGCAATTGGTCGAGCACGGCGGTGGCGGTGGCCAGGGCAAATGCCAGTTCCTGCTCGGGCGTCGCGCCGGCCTCTTGCAGGTGATAGGAACAGACATTCATCGGGTTCCATTTCGGCACATGAGTATAGCAGTATTCGGCCACATCCGCGATCATCTTGAGCGATGGGGCAGGGGGGCAGATATAGGTGCCCCGGCTGAGGTATTCCTTGATCAGGTCGTTCTGCACCGTGCCCTGCAATTGCGAAACATCCGCGCCCTGTTCCTCGGCCACGGCGATATAAAGCGCCAGCAGCCAGGGGGCGGTCGCGTTGATGGTCATCGAGGTGTTCATCTGTTCCAGCGGGATCTGGTCAAAGAGCGCGCGCATGTCGCCCAGGTGGCTGACCGGCACGCCGACCTTGCCGACCTCGCCCCGGCTCAGCACATGGTCGCTGTCATAGCCGGTCTGCGTGGGCAGATCGAAAGCCACGGAAAGACCGGTCTGCCCCCGCTCAAGATTGGAGCGGTAAAGCGCGTTGGAGGCGGCGGCGGTGGAGTGGCCGGCATAGGTCCGGATCAGCCAGGGGCGGTCTTTCTGGGTCTCGGTCATCGGTCCATCCTTGAATCGGTTCGGCAATATTGTTGCGTTGACCCGTATCTAGAGGAAACTTTGCGCAACTGTCAATTCGCTGCGTTGCGGCATTTCCATCTCACCTCAAACCCCGGACCGGCCCTGTCAGATGTGACAGATCATCCGTGTCGCGCTGCGAAAACCAAAGATCAGGCGGAAAGGGCCAAGGTGTTCCTGGCCCGTGGCTTCAAAACCGAACCGTTCATAAAGCGCGCGGGCGCGCGGGTTGGTGTCGATGACATCTAGCCGGATGGATGATTTGCCCTGCGCCTTTGCCGTCTCCCTGATCGCATTCAGCAGCGCGCTGCCTAGCCCCTGACCACGCGCTTCACCTGCGACGCAGATCCCGTCCATCAGCAGCGTGTCATCCGACAATTCCCGTTCGACAAGGCCCAGCAGCGGACCGCGCCAGCAGGCGGAGAGGAAACCGTAACTGCGCGCGATGTCCCGCAGGTTGCCGCCGATCAGCGATCCTTCGGCGGTCTTGAAGCCCGCAACGCCCTGCACCCTGTGACCGGCGTCGCGGGCCACCAGGGCAAATGCCGGGTTCAACTGGTCGGACAGGAACCGAAGCGCCTTTGCGGGCGGGCCCAGGACATAGTGCAATTTGCCGGAAAAGGCGGCCCAGTAGAGATCGGCGACGCGGCTTCGTTCATCCTCCGAGAAGCCTTTCGATATGGTGAATTCCATTGCGCTGCCTTTCCTGTCCCCCAATTACATATTGTCCTTGCCCCCTGCCGCTGCAAGGGTGCGCCCATGACGCAGATTGTCGAATTGCCGCTGTGGCTCTTTATCCTGATATTGCTTTTTGCCGCAGTCACGGCATTGAGCCACCTGCTGCTGCCCTCTGTCCGCTGGTTTTTCCGCCTGCGGCTGGAACGGGCGGTCAAGCGGCTGAACCGGCGGCTGAAACGCCCCATCGAGCCGTTCAAGCTGGCGCGGCGGCATGACATGATCCAGCGGCTGATCTACGACCCGGATGTCACCCGCGAGATCGTCAATTACGCGGCCAAGAACCGGGTGCCGGAAAACGTGGCCTTTCAGAAAGCCCGTGAATACGCGCGGGAGATCGTGCCCAGTTTCTCGGCCTTTGCCTATTTCAGTTTCGGGATCCGGGTGGCGCGGCTGCTGGCCAATTCGGTCTACCGGATCAAGACCGCCGACAGCAATGATGCGACCTTCGATGCGATCCCCAAGGATGCGACGGTGGTTTTTGTGATGAACCACCGGTCCAACATGGATTACGTGCTGGTGACCTATCTTGCGGCGCGGGATTCGGCGCTGGCCTATGCGGTGGGGGAATGGGCGCGGGTCTGGCCGCTGAGCTGGCTGATCAAGTCGCTGGGGGCATATTTCATCCGCCGCCGGTCGCGCGGCGCGCTCTATCGCAAGGTGCTGGCGCGTTATGTGCAGATGGCCACGGCCGGGGGTGTGAACCAGGCGATGTATCCCGAAGGCGGGCTGAGTCTGACCGGGGCGCTGCAACCGCCGAAGATGGGGCTGCTGTCCTATGTGGTGGAAGGGTTCGACCCCGAAAGCGAACGCGACGTGGTGTTGATGCCGGTGGCGATCAACTATGACCGGGTGCTGGAGGACAAGGTGCTGATTGCGGCCGACCAGCGTGGCGACAGACGCTTTGGCGCGCGGATCACGGTGGTGGTGGGGTTCATCCTGCGCAAGCTCTGGCAGCGGCTGACCCGTCAGGAAACCCGGTTCGGCACGGCAGCGGTGGCATTCGGCGCGCCCCTGTCGCTGCGTGAGGCGGGGGCGGATGCGACGGTCGAGGCCTTGTCGGACGAGCTGATGGCGCGGATCTCCGGTGCCATGCCGGTGCTGAGCGTGCCGCTGATCAGCACCGTCCTGCTGGAGGGCCAGGCGCTGGAGACGCAGGCGCTACTGGACCGGGCCGCCCAAGTGCTCGGCCAGGTGCCGCTGGCCAACCGGGCGGTGGATGCATCGGAGCTGGAAACCGAATTGCGCCAGGCGCTGAACGGGCTGCGCGCACGCGGCGTGGTGCTTTGTGACCAATCGACCTGGCGCGCCAACCCGGAAGAAGTGGCGGTGCTGCGGTTCTATGCCAATTCGATTGCCCATCTGCTGCCGGAGAATGCTGCACCCGCATTGGATGTTTCTGCGACTGCGAGGTCATAAAATTACAAAAATGACCCCTGAGAGGTTGCATAATTGCGCAACCAGTCATATTCCGTCCTGACAACCGGCGATTCTGCATCGCGGCACAATTGATTCACGGACAGGAGGCCCGCATGGCACTCGACACGACCATCGCGCAATACGACGCACCTGAGAAGGACCTCTACGAGATGGGCGAAATGCCCCCGATGGGGTATGTTCCCAAACAGATGTATGCCTGGGCGATCCGCCGGGAACGTCACGGCGACCCGGACAAGGCTATGCTTCAGGAAGTGGTCGATGTGCCGAAGCTGGACAGTCAGGACGTGCTGGTCCTGGTGATGGCGGCGGGCATCAACTACAACGGGGTCTGGGCCGCGCGCGGTGTGCCGATCAGCCCCTTCGACGGCCACAAGCAGCCCTATCACATCGCGGGGTCGGATGCTTCCGGCATCGTCTGGGCCGTGGGTGACAAGGTCAAGCGCTGGAAAGTCGGGGATGAGGTGGTGATCCACTGCAACCAGGACGACGGCGATGATGAACATTGCAACGGCGGCGACCCGATGTATTCGCCCAGCCAGCGGATCTGGGGATACGAGACACCGGACGGGTCGTTCAGCCAGTTCACCCGCGTGCAGGCCCAGCAGCTGATGCCGCGTCCCAAGCATCTGACCTGGGAGGAATCGGCCTGCTATACCCTGACGCTGGCCACCGCCTACCGGATGCTCTTCGGCCACGAGCCGCATGACCTGAAACCGGGCCAGAACGTGCTGGTCTGGGGGGCGTCGGGCGGTCTGGGTTCCTATGCGATCCAGCTGATCAACACCGCCGGTGCCAATGCGATTGGCGTGATCTCGGATGAATCCAAACGCGACTTCGTGATGGATCTGGGGGCCAAGGGCGTGTTGAACCGCAAGGATTTCAACTGCTGGGGGCAATTGCCCACGGTGAACACCCCCGAATATGCCACCTGGTTCAAGGAGGCCCGCAAGTTCGGCGCGGCGATCTGGGAGATCACCGGCAAGGGCAACAATGTCGACATGGTGTTCGAACACCCCGGCGAGGCGACCTTCCCGGTGTCCACATTTGTGGTCAAAAAGGGCGGTATGGTTGTGATCTGCGCCGGCACATCCGGTTTCAACCTGACCTTTGACGTGCGCTACATGTGGATGCACCAGAAGCGCCTGCAGGGCAGCCACTTTGCCCATCTGCAGCAGGCGGCCTCTGCCAACAAGCTGATGCTGGAGCGGCGGCTGGACCCCTGCATGTCGGAGGTCTTTACCTGGGCCGACCTGCCCGAGGCGCATATGAAGATGATGCGCAACGAGCATAAACCCGGCAACATGTCGGTGCTGGTGCAGGCACCCACCACCGGGCTGCGCACCCTGGAGGACGCGCTGGACGCCCGCGGCTGATCGCGCGCCCCATTTCCGTCATTTCCGACGCCCGCGAATCACTCTCGATTCGCGGGCGTTTTCCGTCCCCGCGCGGTGCCCTGTTTCATTCCGGGGGGTTGGCATTTCCGCCCCCCGCCATTTCTGGGGAGGGGAAAGCGGCGAATTTTCGTCAAAATCTCCTACATGCTATGATTGAATTAACCTACCATTAACCATTTGGAAGCGAGGCTGTGCATGCGTAGTGACTGGATTTTGGACGTTCTTGCCGACCTCAGGACTTTTGCCTTGTCAAGCAACCTGCCCGCCCTTGCGGAGCAGCTGGATGACGCGGCGCTTGTGGCCATGGCCGAGATCGCCGCTCTGGAACAGGGAACGCAGGGTACGGTGAATGGTCAAGACACGGCAGATAGATTTCATAATGGAGGCGCTGGAGCAGGCTGACTCCCACGCCGGATTGCAAAGCGCGACGGAGGCGCTGCGCGATCTGCTGGGCATTGACCATGTGCTGTATCACTGGGTCGATTCAACCGGCGAA
This sequence comes from Sulfitobacter sp. G21635-S1, assembly GCF_027213915.1. Lineage (NCBI taxonomy): Bacteria > Pseudomonadati > Pseudomonadota > Alphaproteobacteria > Rhodobacterales > Roseobacteraceae > Sulfitobacter > Sulfitobacter sp. G21635-S1. Next base: position 62,844 of record NZ_JAPWGV010000004.1, on the reverse strand, counting down.
CAATACGGCTGCGGCACCTATTCGGTCGCCTGGCAGGAACGCTACATCGCGCAGAATTATCTGCGCATTGATCCGGTGGTGCTGGGCTGTTTCCAGCGCTTTCACCCGGTCGACTGGAAACAGCTGGACTGGTCGTCCAAGACCGCAAGGGCGTTTTTCGCCGAAGCGCTGGAATATGGGGTCGGCAACCAGGGGCTGTCGGTGCCGCTGCGCGGCCCGAATGGCCAGTTCGCGCTGTTCACGATCAACCACAGCTGCATGGATGCGGAATGGGAGGCCTTTGTCGCGGAGCACCGGCACGAGCTGATCCTGATTGCGCATTTCCTGAACGAAAAGGCGCTGGAATTCGAACCGGACCGGCTGCCGGAAACCGCGCAGGCCCTGTCGCCGCGCGAGGTGGACGCGATGACCCTTCTCGCCGCCGGGCAGAGCCGCGCGCAGGTGGCCGACCAGTTACAGATCTCGGAACATACGCTGCGGGTCTATATTGAAAGCGCGCGGTTCAAGCTGGGGGCGCTGAACACCACCCATGCGGTGGCCCGCGCGTTGAGCCGGGGATTGATCGTGGTGTGATCCCGAGGGGCGCGGGTGCAGGGGGCGCTGCCCCCGCAGCCTTTGGCTGCCCCCCCGGGAATATTTAAGGCCAAAAAGAGTGAAAGGTGTTGCGCCTGTCCGGTGAGCGGCGTGCGCGGTGCCAGCGCTGTGTTAACGGGTCTGCGGCTAGGGCTTTGGCATCTTGTCAGAGCGGAGAAGCCCATGCTGCGTTACCTTTATGCCGATCAATTGCACCACCACCCCCGACTGGCCCGGCAGATGTTCCGGGACCGGGCCGATCAGTTTCGCACCCGGCTGGGCTGGGAAGTTCAGGTCGATGCAGCGGGCGAGGAGCGGGACGCTTACGATGCGATGAACCCGCTTTATGTGATCTGGGAACAGGCGGATGGCGGCCATGGCGGGTCGATGCGGTTTCTGCCCACCACCGGGCCGGCTATGGTGAACGATCATTTCGCGCATCTGCTGTCGGGCCCGCTGCGCAGCCCGCTGATCTGGGAATGTACGCGTTTCTGTCTGGCGCGCAGGGCGGATGCCCATGTGGCGGCGGCGCTGATGCTGGGCGGCGGCGAGATCATGCGCGGCTTTGACATCCGGCATTTCGTCGGGGTCTTTGATGCGCGGATGGTGCGGATTTACCGGATGATCGGCTCCAGCCCCGAGGTTCTGGGCAGTGCCGGGCAGGGGCGTGACAGGATCAGCGTGGGTCTGTGGCACTATAGCGAAGCGGCACAGGCGCAGGTGGCGCAGCGTGCCGGGATCAGCCCGGAGCAATCGCGGTTCTGGTTCGATCAGGCTTTTGGCAGCCGGATGCCCGTGGTTTTGCAGCAAAGCGCCTGAACCCGCTGGCCCCCGCTGGCGGGCTCGCCTAATGTCGGCGCATGACTCTGCCCAGCCTTACATATTCCGACGATCAGGCCACCGCCTATGACGGTGTGGCCGAGATGCTGCGCGGCGCCGGGATCGACCTGGAAGACAGCCTGCTGATGCCGCCGCCCGGCGGGGCCGACCAGGTGATGGCGGTGACCGGCAAGGCGGGATCGGGCAAGACGCTGCTGCTGGCCGAGCTTTACAAGGCGCTGGAAGAGGCCGGGGTCGAGGTGGTCTCGGGCGATTACGAGAGCCGCAAGCGCCGCGACAAGCGCACGCTGGCGATTCTCGCGCCCACCAACAAGGCGGCCTCGGTGCTGCGGCTGCGCGGGGTGCCCGCGACCACGATTCACCGCATCCTCTATACCCCGGTCTATGACCCGGAATACGAGCGGATCGCGGAATGGCTGGCGGGCAATGGCGAACGGCCCGTGGATGTGGAGGGGCTGACGGAACTGGCGCTGGACCGCGCCGCGGCCTTTTATGCGGGCAACAAGTCGATCCCCGGCGCGCTGGCAGCGGCGGGGCTGCGCGGCTCGGATTTCATCACCGGCTGGAAACGGCGGGAGGAACCGCTGGACATCGGCTTTGTCGATGAGGCCTCGATGCTGGATGACAAGCAGTTCGAGGACCTGAAAGAGATTTTCCCGACCCTGCTGTTGTTCGGGGATCCGGCGCAGCTGGCCCCGGTGAACCAGTCCGGCACCATGGTATTCGAAAAGCTGCCGCAAAAGCGGGTGATGAACCTGAACCGCATCTTCCGGCAGGATGCGGATAATCCGATCCTGGATCTGGCCCATGCGCTGGCCGATCCGGACCTCGGCTTTGAACAATTCGAACGGATGGTGGAAGAGACCGCGCGCCGCGACGACCGCGTGGTCTGGGGCCAGCGGGTCGAGGTGGACCTGATGGCGCGTTCCCCGGTGCTGGTCTGGCGCAATGCCACGCGGATCCGGCTGATCAATGCTTTCCGCAACGTGCATGGCGCGCCCGAGGATGCGCTGCTGGAGGGGGAGCCGCTGATCTGCGACGGGCTGGAACTGCCGCTCAAGCACCGCAAGAAGCGGCTGGACCTGGAGGCGCGGGGTCTGATCAAGGGGGCGCAGGTGATCTACCTCGGCGCGGGGCGCAAGCCCGGCTTCAGCCGGTTGCACGTGATGGGGGCAGAGGACCCGCAGGTGAGCGCCGCCAGCATCGTGAAGATCGAAAAACCGGATGAGGAAGAACCCTTCATCCCCTTTGCCGCGCGCATGGGGGCGACCTTTCTGCATGGGGCCGCGGTGACCATTCACAAGGCGCAGGGCAGCCAGTGGGAAACGGTGCAGGTCTTTGCCCCCGATCTTTACGCCGCCGCGCGCATGGGCCGGATGGAGGCGGGGCAGCCGCTGTGGAAGCGGCTGGCCTATGTGGCCATCACCCGCGCGCAGGAGCGGCTGATCTGGGTGGTGCGCAACCGGTTGTCGAAACCTGGCGGGCCGCTGGTGGTGGACGACCTGCGCAGCCAGCCTGTGGCCCCCCTGTCGCTTGAAACCACCACGGAGGATTTCGGATGAAGAGCATCATTGTCACCGGCGCCAGTTCCGGGATCGGCCGGGCCACGGCGGAGCTGTTCCTGGAAAAGGGCTGGCGCGTGGGGCTGATCGCGCGGCGGGCGGAACTGCTGGCGGAGATGGCGAAGGCCCATGCCAATGCGGTGGCCCTGCCTGCGGATGTCACCGATGCCGGTGCCATGGCCGAGGCCTTCGACACTTTCGGCAGGCTGGACGTCCTGTTCAACAATGCGGGCAGCTTTGGCAAGGCAGGCCCTATTGACGAGATCCCGCTGGAAAACTGGGAGCAGGTGCTGGGCGTCAACCTGCATGGCATGTTCATCGCGGCAAGGCTGGCCTTTGGCGCGATGCGGGCGCAGGGCGGCGGGCGGATCATCAACAACGGCTCGCTCTCGGCCCACGTGCCGCGCCCCGGATCGGTCTGCTATACCACCACGAAACACGCCATCACCGGGCTGACCCGGTCGCTGTCGCTGGACGGGCGGCCCTTTGGCATCGCCTGTGGCCAGATCGACATCGGCAATGCGGAAACCGATATGGTGGCGGCGCTGAAGGTGGATAATCCGCAGATGGACACGATGGAGGTGCGGCATGCGGCGGCCTCGGTCCTGCATATGGCGGAGCTGCCGCCGGAGGCGAATGTGCAGTTCCTGACGGTGATGGCGACGAACATGCCCTTTATCGGGCGCGGCTAGGGGCGACCAAAGGGTATCACCCTTTGCGCCGCCGTTCTGCGGTGCCTTGCGCAGGAGAGAGCTCTGTGGTGTCGCGGTGGAACGACATCATCCTTCTGCAAATGAAGACATGTCAAAAATGACATGTGAGGCTGCTGAAAAAGCACGTTCCTGCACCCGCCCCCCCCGAAACAACGAAATCGTTCTTCCACGACGCCAGCCACAAGCCTTGGCCCGGGTGTCAGCCCGGGCCGCGCCCGACCCTCCCCCCGGGAGGGCGCTTTTGGTGACTTCTCGTATCACACTGACAACATTGATATTTGTAAGGGAGGCGCTCCGAATGCGCGTCTCAATGCGCCCTCCCAGGCTCGGGCGCGGCCCTTCGTTCGAAAACGAAACGCTGAGCGCAGAAGAACGATTTACCTCCGGCGGCAGCCGTTTCCGGGTTTGTCAGCAATCTGACATGTCAAAAATGACATGTCTTCATTTGCAGATACGCGGTCGGGGGAAAGGCAGGGTTGCCTGCAAGCCGGTGTCGGCGCACAGGCGTTTCACCTGCGGCTGCGCTCCAATCCTCGGGTCAGGAAGTTTCGCTGACTCGTGTAACGCGGCCTCAGAGATTTTCGAAATGTCCAATAGCCCCGGTCGAAATACCTGAAACTCCAGGCATGACGTAACCCGAGTCAGGTTTTTCACATGACGCTTTAGCGGCGCAACATGCTGAAGATGGCGGAGGCGCCCCAGCCTGCGCCGATGGCGATGACCAGCGACATCAGCCCGTAGAGCAGGGCGTTTTCCCGCGACAGGTTGAACAGCCAGCGTTCCAGGCCGACCTTGCGCACGTCGATGACGGTGTCGTATCTGGCCACGACCCTGCCGGCCCGTGTCAGGAAGATGCGGGCGGCATAATCGCCCTCTGTCAGGGCGGCGGGCAGGCGCACGGCGGCGCGGAACAGCGTGTCTTCGTCCAGTTTCACACCGCCCTCGATCACCTGGTACTGATCGGAGCGGGTGCGGATGCGGATCAGGGCCTCGGTAAAAAGCGTGGCATTGGAGATATGCATCGGCGCGCCGACAGAACGGATCGCGCGGGGGATGGAGATCTTGTGGCGCAGGTCCTCGACACGGGTCAGGACGCGGTTCAGCGGCCCGGAGGTGACAACGGCATAGTAGCTGGGCGCGCGGTCGACCTCGACCGCATCGGTGTTGAGCCAGATGCCGAATTTCTTTTCCTTGCGCCGCACCAGCACCGGGACAGAAGGGCCGGAGACGGTCACGACCACCCCGAGTGGGCCGATGTCCGGCGGCGGGGCGTCGCGTTTGACCGCGCCATAGACCAGGATTTCGGAGCCGTCGAAATTGGTGGTGATGGAGACTTCGGCCTGGCTGAGGCCCAGCACGATCTCCTCTTCCTGGGCGGAGAGGGACATGGGCATCAGCAGGGACACCAGGGTGGCGACCAGACGCATCATGTCAGTTTCACCGGGGAGATGGAGTAAAGCTCTGCCGGTTCCAGCAGCAGTTCGAGCGCCAGTTTGCCGCAGACCACCAGCACCAGCAGGGCCAGCAGGATGCGCAATTGTTCGGCTTTCATCTTGACCCCGATGCGGGTGCCGACCTGGGCACCGATCACCCCGCCGATCAGCAGCAGCACCGCCAGCACCACATCGACGGTATAGTTGGTGGTGGCATGCAGCATGGTGGTGAAGGCGGTGACGAAGATGATCTGGAACAACGATGTGCCGATCACCACCTTGGTGGGCATGCCCAGCAGGTAGATCATGGCAGGCACCATGATGAAGCCGCCGCCGACCCCCATGATCGCGGCGAGAATGCCAACCAGAACCCCCACCATCAGCGGCGGAATCACCGAGATGTACAGCCCCGAGATCCGGAAGCGCATCTTGAAGGGCAGCCCGTGCACCCAGTTGTGTTTTTTGCGCGGAGCAAGTTTGCCTTTCCTGACATTGCGCAGGGCACGCAGGGATTCCGCGAACATCAGCGCGCCGATGATCCCCAGAAAGACGACGTAGAACAGCCGGACCAGCAGATCCACCTGGCCAAGCGACCTGAGGTAGTTGAACAGGATGATCCCCAGCGCGGCCCCCACCAGCCCGCCGATCAGCAGCACCGATCCCATGCGCAGGTCCACCGTGCGTCGCCTGAAATGCGCCAGCACCCCGGAAAAGGAGGATGCGACGATCTGCGTGGCACCGGTGGCAACCGCCACGGCGGGGGGGATGCCGATGAAAAACAGCAGCGGGGTGAGGAGAAAACCACCCCCCACACCAAACATGCCCGAAAGCACGCCGACCAGCCCGCCCAGTCCCAGCACGAGGAAAGCATTGACCGAGACTTCTGCAATGGGGAGGTAGATTTGCATGCGCTCCATTAGCGCAGGTCATTTGACAAAATCAACTGTCCTCGCTGCTGCGCAGCAATAAGGACCGATGAAATGCAATGATCTGGCCCTATGCGGGAGGGTGAAATTCAACCTGAGGTTTGGTGCGGATTCGTGTTATCCTGCGGCCATTCAAAGCCAAGGGATTATCCAGATGCGTATTGCAGCCTATAACGTCGAGAACCTGTTCGACCGCGCCCGTGTGTTCAACGACGACAGTGGCAGCCACCAGCAGGTTCTGGATGCCCATGCCGAGATCAACACGCTTTTCGAAAAGCCGGTCTATTCGGAGGCCGACAAGGCGCGGATGCTGGATCTGCTGAGCATGCTGGGGATGCTGAATGACAACGAGGGGCCCTTTGTGCGCCTGCGCAAGATCCGCGGCCAGCTGATCCGGCGTCCGCGCGACCGCAGCAAGCCGCGCGAGATCGTGGCGGCGGGGCGCGAGGACTGGATCGGCTGGGTGGAGCTGAAGACCGAAACCGTGGATGCCACCGCGATCCTGCTGACCGCCCGGGTGATCTTTGATGCCGGGGCGGATGTGCTGGCGATGATCGAGGCAGAGAGCCGCCCGGTGCTGAAGACCTTTCAGGAGATCATGGCCAGGAAGCTGAACCTGCCGGAGACCTATGCCCATGTGATGCTGATCGACGGCAATGACCAGCGCGGCATTGACGTGGGGCTTGCCACCCGCGCGGGTTTTCCGATCGGGCGGGTGCGCAGCCATGCGGATGACCGCAGGCCGGACGGCAATGCGATTTTCAGCCGCGATTGCCCGGAATACGAGGTCACGACCCCGTCGGGGGCGGTGATCATGGTGCTGGCCAACCATTTCAAGAGCAAGTTCGGCGGCAATGATCCCACCTCGCGGGCCAGGCGGCTGGGGCAGGCGCAGGCGGTGGCGGGTTATTACCGGCGGCTGCGCGACGAGGGGTTTGAACATATCGTGGTGCTGGGGGATCTGAACGACACGCCCGACAGCGCGGAGCTGGCGCCGCTACTGACCAGTGATCTGCGCGATGTGTCGGAACATCCGAATTTCACGGATTTCGAGTTCAATGCGAACAACGGGCAGCGCGGAATCGGGACCTATGCCCTGGGCAACGACGATGACAAGATCGACTATCTGCTGTTGTCGCCCGCACTGTTTGACCGGGTGACCGGCGGGGGAATTTTCCGCAAGGGCGCATGGCCCGGGTCGCGCCCGCCGCGCTGGGAGGTCTATGCGGAGCTGACGGCGCGGCATCACGCGGCGTCGGACCATCATCTGATCTGGGCCGACATCGACATTTGAGCCGCGGCGCCGAATTATTGGAATAATTCGGACCGGAGTTTTGCAAAACTCCGGCACCCCGAGGTGTCAGCGCGCGCAGGGGCGGCGGGATTGGATATTTGGGGCCAAAAAGAGCAGGGGCTCAGCGTTCCTTGACATAGGGTTCGCCCCCGGCGCGCGGCGGGATCGCCTTGCCCACGAAACCGGCGAGGATGACAACCGTCATGACATAGGGCAGCCCGCCCAGCAGGGGGCCGGGCACCTTGAGGCCGATCACCGCCTGGATCACGTCGGGGCGGGTTTCCAGCGCGCCGAAGAGCCCGAAGAGCAGGGTTGCCCAGAGCGCGTACCAGGGCCGCCATTTGGCAAAGATCAGCGCGGCCAGGGCGATGAAACCGCGGCCTGCGGACATGTCCTTGACGAAGCCCGCCTGCAGCGCGGTGCTGAGGTAGGCGCCCGCAATGCCGCAGAGCACGCCGCAGATCATCACGGCGGCATAGCGCAGCCCGACAACCGAGACACCGGCGGTATCGACGGCGGCAGGGTTTTCCCCCACCGCGCGCAGGCGCAACCCGAAGCGGGTGCGGAACAGCACCCACCAGGTCAGCGGCACGGCGAGGAAGGCGATATAGACCAGCACCGAATGGCCCGAGACCAGATCGGCATAAAGCGGGCCGATCACCGGCACATCGGCCAGGGCCTCGGCCCCGGGCAGGGTGATCCCCTCGAAGCGGGCATTGCCGGCCAGCGGCGGTGTGCGTCCGCCCTGGCGGAACCAGTCCTGGGCGATCAGCACTGTCATGCCGGCGGCCAGGGCATTGATCGCGACGCCGGAAATCAGCTGGTTGCCGCGAAAGGTGATGGAGGCGACCCCGTGGATGCCCGCCAGCACCAGCGAGGCCGCGATGCCGCCCATCAGGCCGATCCAGGCCGATCCGGTCAGCGAGGCGACGGCGGCGGTGAAGAAGGCGGCGGCCAGCATCTTGCCTTCCAGCCCGATGTCGAAGATGCCCGCGCGTTCGCTGAACAGGCCCGCAAGGCAGGCCAGCAGCAGCGGCGTGGCAAAGCGCACGGTGGAATCGAGCAGTTGGATGAGGGTGGTGTAATCCATTATTTCGCAGGCTCCGCCGGTTTGCGTTCGGGGCCGGGCGCGCGGCGCAGGCGGGCGGCGAGGAACATGCGTTCAAGCGGCATCCGCACCATATTGTCCAGCGCCCCGGTGAACAGGATCACCAGCGCCTGGATCACCACGATCAATTCGCGCGGGATGCTGGTCCAGAGCGCCAGTTCGGCACCGCCCTGGTAGAGAAAGCCAAAGAGGATCGCGGCGATCACCACGCCCACCGGGTGGCTGCGCCCCATCAGCGCCACGGCGATGCCGATGAAACCTGCCCCCTCGGTTGAGTTCAGCAGCAGTTTCTCGCTTTCGCCCATGACGGTGTTCACCCCCATCAGCCCGGCCAGCCCGCCCGAAATCAGCATGGTGATCACGGTAATGCGCACCGGGTTGATGCCCGCGTATTTCGCCGCCGATTCCGAATGGCCGAAGGCGCGGATCTCATAGCCCAGCCTGGTGCGCCACATCAGCACCCAGACTGCCACGGCACTGGCCAGGGCGATCAGGAAGGTGACGTTCACGCTGTCGTCCTTGGAGGCCTTGATGCCCATGCCGGTCAGCACGGAATTCAGCGTCGGCAGGTCAAGATGGTCGGCAAAGCGCGCGCTGGAAGGGTCGGCCTGGCCCACGGGCTTGAGGAATTCGTTCAGCAGATAGATCAGCAGGGCGGAGGCGATGAAGTTGAACATGATCGTGGTGATCACGATATGGCTGCCGCGTCTGGCCTGCAGGTAGGCCGGGATGAAGGCCCATGCGGCCCCAAAGACCGCAGCCCCCAGCGCGGCGGCAATCAGACCGATGGTCCAGTGCGGCCAGGGGATGAACAGCAGCGCCAGCGCCACGCCAAGACCGCCCAGCATCGCCTGACCCTCCCCGCCGATGTTGAACAGCCGCGCATGGAAGGCCACGGCAACCGCAAGCCCGGTAAAGATGAAATTCGTCGCGTAATAAAGCGTATAGCCCCAGCCGCGCACCGATCCGACGGCCCCTTCGACCATCAGCCTGGTCGCCGCCACCGGGTCTTCTCCGATGGCCAGGATCACCAGCGCCGAGATGATCGCCGCCAGCAGGAGCGAGATCAGCGGGACAAGGACCACTTCGGCCCATTTTGGCATCACGTCCATGTCAGTTTCCCTTTTCCGCAGCGTGGACATGGGCGAGATTGGCTTCGATCTCTTCCACGGAATGCGCGTGTTCTGTGTCGGTGATGCCGGCCATCAGCAGGCCCAGTTCCGCCTCATTGGTCTGGTCGGGCAGGCGTTCGCCCATGATGCGGCCGTCGAACATCACCGCGATGCGGTCGGACAGGGCCAGGATTTCCTCAAGCTCGACCGAGACCAGCAGGATCGCCTTGCCCTGATCGCGCAGGGCGACGACCTGTTGGTGGATGAATTCGATCGCGCCGATGTCCACGCCGCGCGTGGGCTGGCCGATCAGCAGCAGGTCGGGGTTCCGCTCGATCTCGCGGGCGAGCACGACCTTTTGCTGGTTGCCGCCGGAGAAATTCTTGGCCGCCAGCCGCGGGTTCGGGGGGCGCACGTCGAAACGTTCCATTTTTTCGGCGGTATCGGCGCGGATCGCGGCGTTGTTCATCAGGATGCCGCTGCGGTAGGCGGGATCGTCGTGATAGCCGAAGGCGGTGTTTTCCCAGGCCTGGAAATCCATGATCAGCCCTTCGCGTTGGCGGTCTTCGGGCACATGGGCGATGCCGTTCCTGCGCCGGGTCTTGCCATCGGACTGGCGGCCCGTCAGGTCCAGCGGCTGGCCGTTCAGCATGACCTTGCCCTGACCGGTCTGCATGCCGCCCAGCACTTCGAGCAGTTCCGACTGCCCGTTGCCCGCGACGCCCGCGATGCCGACGATCTCTCCGGCGCGGACTTGCAGGTCGATGCCGCGCAGGCGTTCCACCTTGTGTTCGTCGATGACCCGCAGGCCCTGCACATCCAGCACGACATCGCCCGGTGTGGCGGGGGTTTTATCCACCCGCAACAGGACCTTGCGGCCCACCATCAGTTCGGCGAGTTCAGCGGGGGAGGTCTCCGCGGTCTTGACCGTGGCGGTCATTTCGCCGCGCCGCATGACGCTGACGGTATCGGTGATCTCCATGATCTCGCGCAGCTTGTGGGTGATCAGGATGATCGTCTTGCCCTCTTCGCGCAGCCGGGCGAGGATGCGGAACAGCTGATCCGCCTCTGCCGGGGTCAGCACGCCGGTGGGTTCGTCCAGGATCAGGATATCGGCCTGCCGGTAGAGCGCCTTGAGGATTTCCACCCGCTGCTGCATGCCGACGCCGATGTCTTCGATGCGGGCGTCCGGGTCCACGTTCAGCCCGTAATCCGCGGCCAGTTCCACCAGCGCGCGGCGCGCCTTGGCCAGCGAGGGTTTGAGCATGCGCCCGTCTTCGGCCCCCAGAATGATGTTTTCGAGGACGGTAAAATTTTCAACCAGTTTGAAGTGCTGGAACACCATGCCGATGCCGCTGGCGATGGCCGCCTGGCTGTCGGTGATATTGGCCTTGCGGCCGGAGATGAAGATTTCGCCCCTGTCAGCCTTGTAGAAGCCGTAGAGGATCGACATCAGCGTGGATTTGCCCGCGCCGTTTTCGCCGATGATGCCGTGGATCGTGCCGGGCATCACGCGGATGGAAATGTCCTTGTTTGCCTGGACCGGGCCGAAAGCCTTGGAAATGCCCTTCAGCTCGATGGCCGGGGCAGCCGTCTCCGGCTGCCCCGTGTTCTTGTCCGCTTCCATGCGCTTAGAAGTCCAGCGCCGGGCAGGTGTCGTCGGACATGTAGTCGTGGACCTGAAGCGAGCCATCCGCAATTTGTGCCGCTGCTGCGTCCACGGCGGTCTGCATCTCTTCGGTCACCAGGTCGGCGTTGTTTTCGTCCATCGCATAGCCGATCCCGCCATTGGCAACGCCCATGACGTTAAAGCCCTTTTCCATGCCGGGGCCGTCGGTGAAGGCCTGGTAGACCGCGTTGTCGACGCGCTTGAGCATGGAGGTCAGGACCTTGCCGGGGTGCAGGTGGTTCTGGTTGCTGTCCACACCGATGGAGAGGATCCCCTCATCGGCGGCGGTCTGCAGAACGCCCACACCGGTGCCGCCGGCCGCGGCATAGACAACGTCGGCACCCTGGGAGATCTGCGCCTTGGTCAGTTCGGAGCCTTTCACCGGGTCGTTCCAGGCGGCGGGTGTGGTGCCGGTCATGTTGGCGACGACTGTTGCATCCGGATTGGCCGCCTTGACGCCCTGTGCATAGCCGCAGGCGAACTTGCGGATCAGCGGGATGTCCATGCCGCCGATGAAGCCGACGGTGTTCGATTCGGAGGCCATGGCCGCCATCATGCCGACCAGATAGGACCCTTCGTGTTCGTTGAACACGACGGAGCGGACGTTGGGCTGATCCACCACCATGTCGATGATCGCGAAATCGGTTTCGGGATAATCGGGCGCGACCTGGCTGAGCACGTCACCAAAGGCAAAGCCGGTCATCACGATGGGATTGTTGCCCGCTTCGGCGAAACGGCGCAGGGCTTGTTCGCGCTGCGCTTCGGATTGCAGTTCGATTTCGCGGAAGGTGCCGCCGGTTTCCTCGGCCCAACGCTGCGCACCGCCAAAAGCGGCTTCGTTGAAGCTTTTGTCGAATTTGCCGCCAAGGTCAAAGATCAGTGCGGGTTCGGCCAGTGCGGCACCGGCGCAAAGCGCGGTGGCGGCGACGGCACCCATGAATTTGGTCATAAGGGTCATATCAGTCTCCCAGTTTTTCATGTTGGGGCGGGGCGCCTGTGGCACCCTGCCCAAGATCAGATGATCAGGATCAATTTAGGGCGCAGGCAGGGGGGAGGGTCAACAGCTTTCTGTGACCATGGGGGCTTAATCGCGAGGCTTACCGTACGGAAGGTAGCGCTGCATGATCAGGGCGTCGGCATTCGGGCCGGGGGTGCGGCGGTAATAGCCCGGGCGCGTGCTGATCACCGCAAAGCCGTGGCGCTGATAGAGCGCGCGGGCCGGGGTGTTGTCGGCGGCAACCTCAAGAAAGGCAGTGGCGGCGCGGGTTTCAAGCCGGGCGAGCCAGCTTTGCATCAGGCTGTCCCCGATGCCCTGGCGCTGGTGTGCGGGGTCCACCGCCAGGGTCAGCAATTCGGCCTCGTCCAGGATCAGCCGGGTCAGGGCAAAACCATGCGGATGGGGCAGCAGGGTGACATGCGGGCTGTCCAGAAGGCTGGCCATTTCGGCGGCGGACCAGGGGCGCTCATGGGTAAAGGCCGCCGCGTGCAATTCTGCCAGCCGTGCCGGGGTCATGGCAGGATGGTCGGCGGGGCGTCGCGGGCCGGGGCGGCATCGGCAGGCCGCAGGTAGAGCGGGGCGGGCCGTTGCGTGGTGGTGGCATGGCGGAGGGCCGCAAGATGGGCGATGGCCTCGGCCACCGGGTGGATCGGGGGCTGGCCGCCCGCGCCGATCAGCGGGCCGTCGAATGCGGGCAATGCGGTGCTGTCGAACAGCGCCGGGGTCTGAGAAAGTGACGGGTTTTCAAAGATTTGAAGATAGACCTGCCCGCGCCGTGCATCGACGGCGCAGGCGCTGGGGCCACTTGTGCCATGGCGCAGGGCGTCAAAGTTCGACACGCCGACCGCCGGAATGCCCAGACCCAGCGCAAGGCCCCGCGCGGCGGAAACGCCGATCCGGATGCCGGTGAAATTGCCCGGCCCGATGCCCACGCCGATGGCGTCCAGATCGCTGTAGCCATAGCCTGCGCTTTCCAGCACCCCGGCGCAGAGGTCCATCAGGCGCTCTGCCTGGCCCTTGGCCATGTCTTCATGCACCGAGGCGAGGATCCGGTCACCCGACAGCAAAGCGGCCGCGCAATGCGCGGCCGATGTGTCGAATGCCAGTACCAAAGGCCCTGCGCCGTGGTTGTCAGGCAACCGGACGCACCTCTGTCACTTCGGGGATGTAATGGCGCAGCAGGTTCTCGATCCCCATCTTGAGGGTCAGGGTGGAGGAGGGGCAGCCCGCGCAGGCGCCTTGCATGTGCAGATAGACCACGCCCCGGTCGAAGCCGTGGAAGGTGATGTCGCCGCCGTCCTGCGCCACGGCAGGGCGCACGCGGCTGTCCAGCAACTCTTTGATCTGGCCGACGATTTCGCCGTCTTCGCCGGTGTGATCCGCATGGCCGGAGGTGGCCTTGTGATCCTCGGCCATGACGCTTTCACCGGATTGGTAATGTTCCATGATCGCGCCGAGCAGGGCGGGTTTCACATGATCCCATTCCACCGCGTCCGCCTTTGTCACCGTCACGAAGTCGGTGCCGAAAAAGACGCCGGTCACCCCGTCGACCGCAAAAAGCCGTGTTGCCAGCGGCGAGGTCTGCGCCGTATCCGCTGTCGGGAAATCGGCTGTGCCCATCTCAAGCACGGACTGGCCCGGCAGGAATTTCAGCGTCGCGGGGTTCGGCGTGGATTCGGTCTGGATAAACATGGTTTTCCCTATCTCTGGTTATCATAGATATGCGGGTTGAGGGCCGCCAAGTCAAGATGTCTGGAATGATTCTAAATCGGGCGCAGCGCCCCGGCGGGCTGCGCGATCAGGGGGCGGGCGGTGCCGAAATAGTGTTTTGAGTTCCCTCCGAACAGGCGTATTTCCATGCCCATCGGGACATGAGTCGCGGGCACGCCCGCACTGCACTGTCCCTTTTCATGGAGAAGGAAATGGACATTATTCTGGGCCTGAGCGCGGCAAGCGTGACGGTCTTGATGTTTTGCTGGGCCTACAGCGCGCATCGGCGTGCGCAACCGGCCCGCTGGACCCGTCTGCCGGGGCTCAGCATGTTGACCTGTGTGGTGCTGACCATGCTTGGCCCGCTCAGCCTGGGCCTGTTTGTCAGGGCAGTGCTTGCGCCGGGCAGGGCCGTGGAGAGCTTCAGCCTCGAAGCGGCGCTTGTCGCCTTGGCGCTGATGGTGCTGGCGGCGTTGATCGGGCCTGTGATGTTGCGCAGCGCAAGACGCCCCGCAGCACCAAGGGGCCAGAACCTCAATCGGGCCCCTGCCGCCACCAAGGCGCGTTCGGCGGCCTGATCGCGAAAAGGGGCGGCTCAGCTGATCGCTTCCAGCCGCTCCTTGCTCATGTCGCCGGGGACGATGGTGACCGGCACCGGCAGTGACCCCGCCGAGCGCGACATCTGGGTCACCAGCGGTCCGGGCCCCTTTTTCTTGTCCGCAGAGGCCCCGAGGACCAGGACGCCGATGTCGGAATCCTCGGCGATATGGGCGATGATCTCATCCGTCGGCTCGCCCTCGCGGATGACCAGATCAGGGTCCACGCCCTGCTTGTCGCGCATCCATTTGGCAAAGACCTCGAAATGGACCTCGATCCGCTCGCGGGCTTCCTGACGCATGATGTCACCCACGCCGATCCAATGGTTGAACTCGTCCGGCGGAATCACCGCCAGAACGGTCACACCGCCACCTGTGCGCGCGGCGCGCAACGCCGCGAAACGCATCGCGTTAAGGCATTCGGTGCTGTCGTCCAGCACCACGAGGAACTTGCGCATCTGGGTCTCCCTTACAGGCGCGATCATGACCCCTGGGACAGAACAGGGCAATCGCAAACTGTGGCATGTCGGATCGGGTCGTGCCTGTCGGCCTAGGCCTGCGACGCGGCCCAATCCCAATACAGGGCCCGCGCGCGCCGGGTGACCGGGTTGGCGTTGGGGCCGATTTCATAGGTGGTGTCATCAAAGGCGCTGACCGGCGTGACCTTCATCATGTTGCCCGAGAGGAACACCTCGTCGGCGGCATGGAAATCCTCGAACGACAGCACGGTTTCATGCACTTTCAGGCCATCGGCCCTGAGGTTGGAGATGTGCCGCGCGCGGGTGATCCCGGCCAGGAAGGTGCCGTTGGGGATGGGGGTGAAGACCTCGCCGTCCCTGACCATGAAGATATTGGCGGTCGCGGTCTCCGCGACATTGCCCATCGCATCCGCGACCAGCGCGTTGCCAAAGCCTTTTGAGCGCGCCTCGTTCAGCATCCGGGCATTGTTGGGGTAAAGACAGCCCGCCTTGGCGTTGACCACATTGTCCTCCAGCACGGGGCGGCGGAACCGGGTGCGGGTGAGGGTTGTGGCCGCTTCCGGCGGGGCCATCGGAATTTCCTCAAGCGAGATGGCAAAGCCGGTGGCACCGGCGCGCGGCACGACGCCCAGGTCGTCGCCTTCCAGCGCCCAGTACATCGGCCGGATATAGACCGACTGGTCCCTGCCATAGCTTTCCAGGCCTTCGCGGATCAGCGCGACCATCGTGTCGGGTTCCACCGTCGGGGTGATCATCAGCGCGGCGGCAGAGCGGTTGACGCGGGCGCAGTGCTTGTCGAGGTCGGGCGACATCCCGTCGAACAGCCGCGCGCCGTCGAATACGGTGGTGCCCAGCCAGGCGCCATGGTCCGCCGCGTTCATGATCATGCGGTCGCCGTCATGCCACTGGCCGTTGAAATAGGTCTTGATGTTGGTGCCGGTGGCCATGCTGTCTTCCTAGGGTTTCGGGGTGCTTCGGTAGATGCCTTCGGGCAGGTTCAGCGCGGCGGTGAGGTCGCGCAGCTGCTCGGGCGAAAGCGTGATTTTCGAGATCCGGTCGGTGCGCGGGTCCCATTGTTCGAATGTGATCTCGGAATCGAAGGCCTGTACGGTCACATCCTCGCGCAGGGGGGCGCTGCCTTCGTCGACCAGGGTGATCACACTGGCGTCGAATTCGTGTTCAATCGTAAACATGAGGCGAAACTGGTCCTTTCGGAGGCCCATTGCAAGAGGTCGCGTTAAAGTGGTGTGATCGGGGTGGCTCCTGTCGCGGGCTGTGCTAAAACGGGAGCGACCGAAAAGCCCAGAGGACCACCCCCCGATGATCAAGAAGACAGCCCTTGTTCTGGCCGCCGTTGCCATGCTGTCGGCCTGCGACGTGGTGCCGGTCGAGCCTGTTCCGGCGCCTTCCGGCACCGGCGCTGCCAGCGCGCCGCGGATCAGCAGCAGCCAGGCCGCGCGCAGCTTTGTCCAGGTGATCAAGACGGTGGAGCCGGTGGCGGAGCGTGAATGCCGGGCGCGCACCAGCGGCGTGAACTGCGATTTCAACATCGCGGTGGATGACCGGCCGGATCAGCCCGCCAACGCCTATCAGACGCTGGACAAACAGGGCCGCCCGGTGATCTTTTTCACCCTCGGCCTGATCGCGGATGCCCGCAATGCCGATGAGCTGGCCTTTGTCCTGGGGCATGAGGCGGCGCATCACATTGCGGGGCATATCAACCGCCAGCAGCAGAACGCGGTGGCGGGGGCGGTGATCTTTGCCGGGCTGGCGACGCTGAGCGGCGGCAGTGCCGAGGCGGTGCAGAACGCGCAGCGGCTGGGGGCCGAGGTGGGCGCGCGCCGCTATTCCAAGGATTTCGAGCTGGAGGCGGATGCGCTGGGCACGATCATCACCGCGCGGGCGGGCTATGATCCCTTGCGGGGGGCCGAGTTCTTTACCCGTATTCCCGATCCGGGTGACAAGTTCCTGGGCACGCATCCGCCGAACGCTGCGCGCATCGAGGTTGTGCGGCGGACCGTCGCGGGACTTTGACCGTCGGGCCGGGCATGACCCGAAAGCTGGGGATCATCGTGACGGACCGGGGGTCGAAATACGCGGTCTCCGGCGCGGCGGTGCGGGACCGCGCCGGGGTCGATGCCGTTCTGAAAGAGCTGAAGCGGGACAAGGCCTATGCCAAGGCGACGCATAACACCTGGGGTGTGCTGCTGTCGGAGGCAGGCCCGCTCAAGGGTGACGATGGCGAGGCGGGGGCCGGCATGGTGATCCTGCGGATGCTGGAACGGGCGGGGCTGGAGGACCATCTGATCATCGTGACCCGCTGGTATGGCGGCAAGCATCTGGGCGGAGACCGGTTTCGCCACGTCCAGACCTGTGTGTCAGCCTATCTGGAGGGCGATGGCCACGGCGGCAAAGAAACAGGTTGAGGCGCTGAGCACGAAACTGTGCCAGATCGCGTTCTGAAAGCGGAATGCCGGTTTGGCAAAGACCCAGGCCCCCACCGAATAGATGATGCCGCCCACGCTGACGAGGAACAGCGCCGCCGGGGGCAGCACCTGCCACATGGGCCAGAACAGCAGCACCGCCAGCCAGCCCATCAGGAGGTAGAGCGCCAGTGATCCGCGCCCGTCGGTGCCCCAGAACCACAGTTTTGCCACCGCGCCCACAAGCGCCAGCGCCCAGACGATGCCCAGCACCGCATAGGCAAAGCCGCTGCCGATCAGCGCGACGAAGGGCGTATAGGTGCCGGCGATCTTGAAATAGATCGCCGCATGGTCGATCCGGTTCAGCAGCGGGCGGGTCCGGTCGATGGGCGACAGGTGGTAGATGGCCGATGCCGCAAAGGCAAAGATCATGCAGCCCGCGTAAAGGGCGGCTGCGGTGGTCAGCCGCTGCGAACCCGCAGCCTCAACCAGCAGCAGGACAGAGGCGGGAATGGCCAGCACGAGGCCCGCGACATGCACCGCGCCGTCCGCCCAAGTTTCAGATCTGGAATATGGATAAGCCATGAGCGAAGGCTAGCATGCCGTCGTAAACTTTCCATGATGACCTGTCGTCAGCTTTGCTGACGCGGAGGGTGATATCAGCTTCGCTGACGCGGGGGGTGATTTCAGCCTGGCCGACGCCGAAGGCGTCAGCGCATATGCCGGTATCGGGCCTTGCCCTAGCGCGGCTTGTTGCTGTCGATCCAGCGCGACATCAGCGTCTTGTCCCGGAAACACTCCGGCGGGACGCTGCCGCGTTTCAGCCGTGCGATGCGTTCGGCAAAGGCGACCTGCTTGGAAGACGGGTAATTGGCGAACCTGCCCGCAGGTGGCGCAGCCTTATGCGCCTCGATCCAGCTTGAGAGTGCCGTGCGGTCGCGTTCGATCCCCTTGGGCAGGGCGACGCCGGATTTTGAGGACAGGATGCGCGCATAGCTCATCTGCTTTTCAGTGGCGGGCAGCGGCTGATCCAGCGGCAGGTCGGGCTGCGCCCTTTGGCTGTCGAAGAGATCGGCGGTGGCTGTGTGTAGGGACATTTCATGTACCTCGCGGGATGTATTGTTCAACATGTAGAACATAGGGGGAACATTTGCAAGTGTTCCTTTCTGCGATCCCCCATCTTGAGGCTAGATGTAGGTGCAAGGTCAGGGTTTTCAACTAGATGTGCGCCATTTCCCGCCGATGCGCAGGTGGCTGTTCCGCTCCGCCGGAGGGGCGCATTTCTATCTGTGGTAGAAAGAATCCTTGACCGGTGGCGGACACCTGATATGCAGGAGATGCACGTATTAAGTGCATTTTTTAAACAAACTACATTTTTAAAAGGAAATTGACATGACGACGTATCATGAGTTTGACCACGACCAGATCAATGCGGCCATTGAATCGGCCCGCGCACATTTCAGTGAAAACAACCTTGCCGAAATGTCCGCGACATCGGACATCACCGGCAACACCCACATGCAGTTGTCGGGTGGCTGTATCAAGGTGACGGTCGAGAACGGCAAGGTCTGCCTCAGCCTGCCGCTTGGCATCGGCAAGATCTGCCTGCCGATTCCCAGTGTGATCCCGAACGGCACGGCAGCCCAGGCCTGCCTGCACATCTGCACGACCTTCGGCATTCCCACCGGGGTCGAAGTCAACGTTTCCGTTGCCGGCGTGACGGTGGTCAAGCAATCCTTCGGGAAGTGCTGAGACCGCCGCACCGGCCTAGACAGCGGTGACAGAAGTCAGCTGCCGGCCCCGGGTGATCGGGGTCGGCATTTGTTTGTG
Source organism: Sulfitobacter sp. G21635-S1 (assembly GCF_027213915.1). Classification (NCBI taxonomy): domain Bacteria; kingdom Pseudomonadati; phylum Pseudomonadota; class Alphaproteobacteria; order Rhodobacterales; family Roseobacteraceae; genus Sulfitobacter; species Sulfitobacter sp. G21635-S1. Next base: position 43,579 of record NZ_JAPWGV010000004.1, on the reverse strand, counting down.
ACAGGCATCTTCTGTGTGACGGGTATCAGGCGGGAACGACCCGCCCCCAAAGATCGTATTCGCCCGCTTCCTCGACCTCGACGGTGACGATATCGCCCACGGACAGCTCGGAAAAATCCTCGTCGATGAAGAGGTTGCCGTCGATCTCGGGCGCATCGGCCCTGGTGCGGCAGGTGGCGGCGTCTTCGTCGATCTCGTCCACGATGACCTCCAGCCTGCGGCCCACCTTGGCGGCCAGCTTCGCCTCGGAAATCGCCTGCGCCTTTTCCATGAAACGGTCCCAGCGGTCCTGTTTGACCTCAGGTGCCACATGGTCCGGCAGGTCGTTGGACCGCGCGCCCGCGACATTCTCGTATTGAAAACAGCCGACGCGGTCGAGCTGCGCCTCGTCCAGCCAGTCCAGCAGGGTCTGGAACTCCGCTTCCGTCTCGCCGGGGTAGCCGACGATGAAGGTGGAGCGCAGGGTGATGTCCGGGCATTGCGCGCGCCAGGCGGCGATTTCGTCCAGGGTTTTCGCCGCAGCGGCGGGGCGGGCCATGCGTTTGAGCACATCCGGATGCGCGTGCTGGAACGGGATGTCGAGATAGGGCAGCACCAGCCCGCCCGATTCCGATACCACATCCATCAGCGGTATCAGGTTGCGCACATGCGGATAGGGATAGACGTAGTGCAGCCGTACCCAGGCCCCAAGCGACCCCAGATCACGCGCCAGATCGGTGATATGGGCGCGATGCCCCCGGTCTTCGGCATGTTTGATGTCAACGCCATAGGCGGAGGTATCCTGGCTGATCACCAGCAGTTCCTTCACGCCGTTTGCGACCAGTTTCTCGGCCTCGCGCAGCACCGCATGGGCCGGACGCGATTGCAGCCGCCCGCGCATGTCGGGGATGATGCAGAACTTGCACTTGTGGTTACAGCCCTCTGAAATCTTGAGATAGCTGTAGTGGCGCGGGGTCAGGGAGACCTGTTGCGCCGGCAGCAGGTCGACAAAGGGATCGGGCGAGGGCGGCACGGCGGCATGGACCGCATCCAGCACCTGTTCATATTGGTGCGGGCCTGTCACCGCGAGGATGCGGGGGTGGTGTTCGCGGATGTAATCCGGCTCTGCCCCCAGGCAGCCGGTGACGATCACGCGCCCGTTCTCTGCCAGCGCCTCGCCGATGGCCTCAAGGCTTTCCGCCTTGGCCGAATCGAGGAAGCCGCAGGTGTTCACGATCACCGCATCGGCCCCGGCATAATCGGGCGAAACGCCATAGCCTTCGGCGCGCAGGCGGGTCAGGATGCGTTCGGAATCCACCAGTGCCTTGGGACAGCCGAGGCTGACCATGCCGATGGACGGCTGGCCGGGGCGGCTGGGGTCGCTGATCCGGGCGCGCGGGGCCAGATCGGGGCGAAGATCAGGTGGGTTTGTGCTCATGATCTGCGCTATAGAGGATGCAAAGGGGCTGGGAAAGCCTCATGGTTTGAGGAGTGCGGTTATGAAATGGATTGTTCGGATCATCGGCGCATTGGTGCTGATCGTGGTTCTGGTGGTGGTGGGGCTGCTGATGCTGCCAGCCGACCGGATCGCGGGGATTGCGGCGGATCAGCTGCGCAAGGTGACGGGGCGCGATGTGACCATCAGCGGCGGGGTGTCGATGACCTTCTGGCCGGTGCTGGGGGTCAGGGCTGGCGAACTTGAGGTCGGCAATGCCGACTGGGCCAAGGAAGGTGCGATGCTGAGCACCACGAACGCGGCCATCGGCGTGGATGCCATGGCGCTGCTGCGGGGCGAGATCAGGATCACCAACATCGAGGCGGAAAGCCCCACCATCCGGCTGGAAAGCCGCAAGGACGGGCGGGCCAGCTGGCAGTTTACCGATGCCAGCGGGGATGCGCAGATCGAAACCGCAACCTCGCCGGAGCGCGCGGCGCGGCCGGTGACCATCGAAAAGCTGAACATCACCGATGCGACGCTGATCTATGATGCCGAAGGGGCGGACCTGGTGTCTTACTCCGGGGTGGATCTTTCGCTGGACTGGCCCGAGGCCAGCGGCCCGGCAGACCTGCGCGCGGTGCTGCGCCCGGCGGCGGCGCCAGTGACGGTGACGGCACGGATCGGCGCGTTCTCGCAATTCCTGGCCGGAGAGGTGCAGCCGGTGAAGGCGACACTGACCGCACAGGCGGGCAAGGCCAGCCTTGACGGGCGCGCGGCGTTGAACGGGGCGGTGGCGGGCAAGGTCACGCTTGAGACAGGCGATACCCAAGCCTTCCTGGCCGCCCTGGGTCAGCCGGGTATGGCGCTGCCGCAGGGGTTGGGCCAGCGCCTGAATGTCACGACAGCGCTGACGCTGACGCCGGAACGGCAGTTGTCCCTGCGTGAACTGGTCGCGGATCTGGGGGGCAACACCCTGCGCGGTGCGGCGGATGTGGGGCTGAACGGCACACCGCAGGTGAATGCGCAACTGACGGCCGGGGCGCTGGACCTCTCGGGGCTGACCGGCGGTACGGAGGGCGCCGGGTCCGGTGGTTCTGGTGACAGCGGCGCGGGCTGGTCGAAAGCACCGATTGATGCCTCCGGCCTTGCCGCCTTCAACGGGGCGATTGCGCTGAGTGCAGAGAGCATCAACCTGGGCGCGCTGAAGCTCGGGGCCTCGCGGACCCTGCTGACCAATGACCGCTCGCGCATGGTCTTCGAGATGCGCGAAGTGGCGGCCTATGGCGGGCGTCTGACCGGGCAATTCGTGGCCAACAACCGCTCCGGCCTGTCGGTGGGCGGCGCGGTGCAGGCGCTGGGCGTACAGATGAACCCGCTGCTGAGCGATCTGGCCGGGCTGACCCGGTTCAGCGGGCAGGGCGATGCCGAGGTGTCTTTCCTGGGTGTCGGGCAGAACGTGGATGCGATCATGCGGTCGCTGTCGGGCAAGGGCGCGGTCAAGGTCGGGCGCGGCACCATCGAGGGGATCGACCTGGATGCGCTGCTGGGGTCTTTCGACGTGAAGGGCGGCACCACGGTGTTCGATTCGCTGGGGGCGAAATTTACCATGGACGGGGGCGTGCTGCGCAATGACGACCTGTTGCTGCTCTTGCCGAATTTCAACGCGACCGGGGCGGGGCAGGTGAACCTTGGTGCGCAGACGCTGGATTATACCGTGACCCCCAAGGCGCTGCGGGTGAACGGCGACAGGGGTCTGGCGGTGCCGGTGCGCATCAGTGGCCCTTGGGCGGACCCGTCGATCCGGCCCGACCTGAAAGCGGCGGTCGATCTGAACTTTGCCGAGGAGAAGGCGAAGATCGAGGATCAGGTGAAGCAGAAGCTGGCGAAGGAACTGGACCTGAGCCCGCAGGGGGGCCAATCCATCGAGGATGCGGTGAAGGACAAGGTCGAGGACAAGCTGAAGAAGCGGCTGCTGAAGATCCTGGAATAGCGGTTTCAGGGTCCGGGGCCGGTTAACCCTTTGGCAAGCATGTCTTGGCAGGTTCTGGGCATGTCCTTCATGCCGCCGCATATGACGCCTGATCGCTGGCTGGGCCAGCTGTTCGCCTCCAGGGCGGCGCAGCGGGGCGGGGTCGTGCGCCGGTCGGCGCGGGATGTGGTGCGGATCGTCGGCTGTACACGTTTCGAGGAAGAAATACGCAGGCGCGGCTTTCGTGCGGTGCGCAACGGGAAAGACTATGTCGTCTTCTGCAATCGTGAGCCTCTGCATCTGATCGAGTGAGGCATTTCCCTGCAGGGAAATGGCCAAGACTTTTGCAAAAGTCTTGGGGTTCCGCCCGCCGCGCCGCTGCGCTACATCTGCTGCGCGCAGACGCAGGAGCATCCCATGGCAAACGACCTATTCAACAGCTTCATGAACGGCCCCGACGAAAAGGGCCGTTTCGGCGATTTCGGGGGGCGTTTCGTTTCTGAAACCCTGATGCCGCTGATCCTGGAGCTGGAAGAGCAATATGAGAACGCCAAGACCGATGAGAGCTTCTGGGCCGAGATGGATTTCCTTTGGAAACATTATGTAGGCCGCCCGAGCCCGCTCTATTTCGCCGAGCGGCTGACCGAGGAGCTGGGCGGCGCCAAGGTCTATATGAAGCGCGACGAGCTGAACCATACCGGCGCGCACAAGATCAACAATGTGCTGGGCCAGATCATCCTGGCCCGCCGCATGGGCAAGAAGCGCATCATCGCGGAAACCGGCGCGGGCCAGCACGGGGTGGCCACCGCCACCGTCTGCGCCAAGTTCGGGCTGCAATGTGTGGTCTACATGGGCGCCCATGACGTGGAGCGGCAGGCCCCCAACGTGTTCCGCATGAAGCTGCTGGGCGCCGAAGTGGTGCCGGTGACCTCGGGTCGCGGCACGCTGAAGGATGCGATGAACGACGCGCTGCGCGACTGGGTGACCAATGTGCGCGATACCTTCTATTGCATCGGCACCGTGGCCGGGCCGCACCCCTATCCGGCGATGGTGCGCGATTTCCAGGCCATCATCGGCAAGGAGGTGCGCGGCCAGATGGAAGAGGCCGAGGGCCGTCTGCCGGATACGCTGGTTGCCGCGATCGGCGGCGGGTCCAATGCGATGGGGCTGTTCTATCCCTTCCTTGACGACAAGGGGGTGAACATCATCGGGGTCGAGGCCGGCGGCAAGGGCGTGAACGAGAAGATGGAACATTGCGCCTCGCTGACCGGCGGCCGTCCCGGCGTGCTGCATGGCAACCGGACCTATCTGCTGCAGGATGAGGACGGTCAGATCCTGGAAGGATTCTCGATCTCTGCCGGGCTGGATTATCCCGGCATCGGGCCGGAACATGCCTGGCTGCATGAAATCGGACGGGCCACATATGTCGCGATCACCGACCGCGAGGCGCTGGCGGCCTTCCAGAAGTGCTGTGAGCTGGAGGGGATCATCCCGGCGCTGGAACCGAGCCATGCGCTGGCCCATGTGATGAAGATCGCGCCGGAGCTGCCGAAGGATCACATCATCTGCATGAACATGTGCGGGCGGGGCGACAAGGACATCTTTACCGTGGCCAAGGCGCTTGGCTTCGAGATGGGGGAATTCGCGTAGACGCGAATGCGAGAGCTCTGCTCTCGCGCACTCGGGATATTTTGGGCCAAAAAGAGACTATCTGGTCAGTTCGAGGATGTCGAAGTCACTTTCCACCGCGGGGGCGGGGAACATCAGCCTTGCGCGGCTGGGGCTGACGCGTTCGAAGACCGCGACATTGGTCTGCACGCGCCCGTCTGAGGTGAAATCGGCGGGCAGGTCGGCGTAATCGGCGGGGTCTTCGTCAGCGGTATAGCCGACGCCTGCATAGATCGCCCGCCCCTCGCGGAAGGTGATCGTGCCGCGGGTGCGTTGCGAGCCTGTCAGTTTCTCGAAACCGAAGCTGCCGTCCGGGCGGAGGGTGAAGCGGCATTTGAAATCGGTATAGACCAGCAGTGGCGACAGCCCGCCCAGTTTCATGGTCCGGCAGGACCAGTCGCCTGCCAGGGTTTCATCGAAGGCCACTTGCGCCGTTCCCGACAATGCCTTGGTCAGGGCCGCCACATCCTCCGGCGCGCTGCCGGAGAGCGCCCGCAACAGGGCGCTTCCGGCCGAGGCATCGAAGCGGTCGAGCCGCGCGGCATCGCCGGGCCGCAGATCGCCTTGTGCCAAGGCCGCGCCGCTGCAGACCAGCAGCGCCAGAAGAGCGGCGAGACGCCTCATGATTGTCTGACCCTGAACATGTCGAGGTGGCGCCGGATCGGCGGGAAGAAGAACAGCACCAGCCCGACGTTGAAATAGAGCCAGATCATCCCCGGCAGCCAGAGCAGGGCAATCACCAGCCCGACGGCACCCGATATCCTTGTGGCGGTGGCGGCGGGCAGGAAGCGGAGCAGGACAAGCTGGAACAGCTTGCCGCCGTCGAGCGGATGCACCGGCAGCAGGTTGAACAGGGCCAGGAACAGGTTCATCACCGCCAGCCAGTAGATCGCCCAGGCGGCCACCCCATAGGCGAAATAGGGCGCGATGAGCGCGGCCACCGCCCAGATCACCAGGTTGACGATGGGCCCCATCGCCACGATCAGCTCCTGTTCGCGGAAACTGGCAGAGCGGGATTGTTCGCAGAACCCGCCGCCGCCGTGGATCATGATGCGCCGCACCGGCACGCCCTGCACCCGGCAGCCCCAGGCGTGGCCCAGTTCGTGCAGCAGGATCGAGCCGATCAGCATCCCGACAAAGATCAGGTCATAAAGGATCGCGCCGGCGCTGAAGGAAACGAAGATCAGCGGCAGGATGATGATGGTGCCGCCGATCTGTACCGGGATGCCCCAGGGGCCGTTGAATTGCCAGATGGGCTTGTCATTGCCGAACATCGGCGGTCTCCTCAGTCAGTCTCGGTGGCATGGGCGCGCAACACCTCCAGCGGCACGATATCCAGCGCGCGGCGGTGGGTTGCGGCAAGGTGGACCTGCGGCGCGCAGCCTTCGTCGGCGGCCTGCATGAAGCGGCCCGCGCAGAGGCACCAGGGGTCACCGGGTTTGAGCCCGGCAAAGCCGTATTCGGGGCGGGGCGTGCTCAGGTCATTTCCGACGTATTTGGAATAGGCGAGAAATTCGGCGGTCATCACGGCACAGACCGTGTGGCTGCCCTGATCGGCGGCACAGGTGTTGCACCGGCCGTCGCGGAAAAAGCCGGTCACCGGGTCGGTGCCGCAAATGGCCAGGGGGCCGCCCGTCACGTTGATGCTGTCTTCTGGTTCCATCTGGCTTCACGTCTCCTGGGCGATGGCGCGGAACATGTCCACATTCTGCTGGTTTGCCCCCGGTTCGCGGAACTGGCGGTCTGCGGCGGTGGTGACGATGACAACCTGCCGCGCGGTGTCGATGTAGATATATTGCCCGTAGACGCCGCGGGCCATGTATTCGCCGGGGGCTGATCCGCCGGGTATCCACCATTGATAGCCATAGCCCGCCCCGCCCGGCGCGCTGGCCCTGGTCGAGGCGTCGACCCAGTCGGCGGGCACCACCTGTCGGCCCTGCCATGTGCCGCGCTGGGCGAACATCTGGCCAAAGCGGGCATAATCCCTTGTGGTGATGTTCAGCCCGCCCAGCACAAAGGCGGTGCCGACACCGTCACTCACGTAATAGGGGGCGTATTCCAGCCCCAGCGGCTGGATGATCTTTTCGCTGAGCAGGTCGGCCACCGTGCGGTTGGTCGCGCCGCGCACCACCATCCCCACCACATGGGTGTCGATGGAGACATATTGCCAGGTCTCTCCGGGCGGGGCGAATGTTTCGGTCAGACCGGCGGCGAAGTCATCCATCCTGCCGCCCAGGGCCAGCACCCGGCCCATGCGGTTGATGTCCGAATTGAAATCCAGATAATCCTCGTCAAAGGTCACGCCGCTGGCCATGTTCAGCACCTGCCGCAGCGTGGCCCCGTCATAGGCCCCGCCGGCCAGCCGTGGGGCGTATTTGGTGACCGGATCGTCGATGGAGTCAATCGCGCCCTCCGCCAGCAAGACCCCGACCAGCGCGGAAAGATAGCTTTTGGCCACCGACCAGCTGATCCGGCGGTCTTCTGCGCCGGTTCCCTTGTAATAGCTTTCATGCACGATCTGGCCGTCCTTGAGCACCAGCAGCGAGGTCAGGCTGCGTTCCTCTGTCCAGGCATCGGCGCCTTCGGGAAGCGCCTTGTCAGGGCCATAGGGCAGCGGGCTGGTCGGGCCATTCCCCCGCGGCACTTCCACAGTCAGGAAGGCCTGATCCATATGGCTGAAGTTGTTGACGATCTTTTCCTCGGAAAACAGGGAGTTGACGGCCATCAGCCGGGTAATCTCCTCGCGTTTCCAGAGGCCGACCGCGAGGATCACAACGCCCAGCAGCAAAAGGCCGCGGAAGGTCCATTTCAGAAATCTGCGCATGGGGTGGTTCCCTCTGTTTGCGGCTATCCAATCACAGGGCCGCGTGCGGCACCAGCGTCAGGCGCAATTTCAACCATGGGTCCATTTGATCCAGCGGCCATGGAAATCGGCGCGCCCCAGGTCCAGGGTGATGTCACCGGGCCAGAGCCGCAGGGACAGGGCCGCGCCGATCTTGCCGGTGGTGTCGCCGTCGCTTTCCATCGACAGCCAGGCCAGCGGGCGGTTGGCCGTGGCCTTGGCACCTGCGGCCTCGATCATCGCGCGGCCCCGGTCGCGGACGGGTTTCGGGAAATACTGCCAGGCGACGGTATGCTGGATCAGGTGCAGCCGGCCCTGCGGGGCGCTTGGCAGGCGTCGGGCCAGCCAGTCGATCGCGTCGCCCCTGGCCACCGGGGTCGTTGCCACGGAAGCCGCCGCACGCGTCAGCACCAGACGTTCGGGCTGGTCGGCCCAGAGATAGGCCGTCAGGCGCAAAAGATCTTCGCTGCGGCCGGGATCCAGCGGGTTCAGATCAACGCCGGCGCGGGATGCGACAAGGGGCCGGGCCGCGGGGGGCAGCGGCCCCGTCCATTCCGGCGTGAGGGTCAGCACCGGGGTCTGCGCGCCAAAGCGTGTGCCGTCGATTTCAAGGGCGAAGTGATCCCACATCAGGTTCAGACCGCCGCTGGCCCCCAGCTCGCTGAGGTGGATGGGCAGGTCGAAATGCTGCAGCGCCACATGCGCGCCTGCAATCAGGGCGGCGGAACGGCGGACCTCGTTGGTTTGCGGTGCGCTTTTGGTCCAGTCGAGCAGGAAGGTCTCATGTCTGGACAGGGCCGCCAGCACGGCGTCGCGCAGTGCCGCATCACTGGTGGCATGGGGCGGATAGAGTGCTGCCAGATCGGGGGCGGCGCGGTTCAGCACCAGCGCGTGCAACCCGCCCGCGATGCGCAGGGGCAGCGAATGGCCTGCCGGTCCGATGTCGCCCTCAAACGCCGCGAACTTGCGGCCCAATGCGCTGTCCGCAGGCCAGTCTGCCGCCAGGAGGGTCAGCAGTTTCCCCATGAAGGGCGAGCCCATGCGGCTGCAGGTGTCGGCTTGATATTCAAAGGCTTCCTGCAAGTTCATCGAAAGCGTTCCATCAGTTTTTGCAGCGGCGATTTCTGCGCTGTCTGCGGTTCGTCTGCCGGGGCGGATTCAGGTGCAGGCTCAGGCGCAGGTTTGGTGCCCTGCGGCCCCTTGCTGCCGGTGCCGGAGCGCGCGGGGCTGACCCGCATCGCTACCGTGTTCAGGAACTTTGCCGTGTCCCATGCCGCCAGCTCCGCAGCGCCATCGCTGATGCCGCGCAGGACATCGTCGAGCCACTCCTCATCCGCCTTGGGAAAATCGCGCAGGACATAGCCCGGCACGGCGTCCTTGTGGCCCGGATGGCCCACCCCCAGCCGGACGCGGTGGTACGCCGGCCCGATATGCTGGTGCAGCGAGCGCAGCCCGTTGTGGCCCGCGTGACCGCCGCCGGACTTGCATTTGACCTTGCCGGGGGCGAGGTCGATTTCATCGTGCAGAACAATGATATCCTGCGGTTCGATCTTGTAGAACTTGGCCGCTGCCTGCACCGACTGGCCGGAGTTGTTCATGAAAGTCTCGGGCTTGAGCAGCACGGCGCGCAGGCTGCCGAACCGGCCTTCGCTGATGGCGCCCTGATGCTTGCCCTTCCAGGCGGGAAACCCGTGGTCGGCGGCGATCCGGTCCAGCGCCATGAAGCCGATGTTGTGACGGTTCCGGGCGTATTTGGCACCGGGGTTGCCGAGGCCGACGATAAGTTTCATGCGTGTCTCCTGCGTGGTTCCGGTGCAGCTTATCAAAGGCAGGTTGGAAGTGGAACGCGCAACGGCAACCGGCAGGCCTGCGCCCGGGGCTGCGCCGACGGGGCGGCAGATGTGTGGGGACAATCGCTGGCAAAAGGGTGAAGACCCCGGCCTGGATCAGCTGGTGATGATGACCTGATCCGCCGTCATGCCGGTGGTCCCTTCAAGCCGGATCACGGCGATGCCGGGCACCGACCCGCCGCTGCGTGGCGTGAAGGTGATCCGCACGTCGGTATGGCTGCCATCGGGCGCTTCGATCAGTTCGACCGCATCCACCGCGTTGCCGGTCTGGAAGGTGCCGACCTGAAGCACATCTTCTGCCGGGTCGAAATCGGTCATGCGCAGGTAGAAATCATCGGCCTCTCCGCCACCGGCATTCCAGACGCGGGCGTCGATGGTATCGGCCCCGGCGCCACCGGTGATGACTGCCGCGCCGTCGCTGTCGCGGAACTGGTTCCACAGGGTAAAGTGGTCGTCGCCGTCACCGCCAAAGGCCGTGCCGCCCGACGCCACCTGCAATGTGTCGTTGCCGGCATCGCCATGGCCGGTTGTGCCATTGTTCACGTTCAGAAAATCGTCGCCCGCGCCGCCAAAGGCCTCTGACCCGATGCCGCTGACGTAAAGGCGGTCATCGCCGGCTTCGCCCCGCAGCAGGTTTGGTCCTTCGCCGTAGCCATTCAGCTGGTCGTTGCCGTCGCCGCCGTTGGCCGTGCCGCCGACAATTGTGAGAGAATCGTCACCCGCGCCGCCCTCGACCGTGGCAGAATTGGCCTGAACCATATCGTTGCCTTCCCCGCCATGAATAATGGCATCGTCGCCCCGTGCTTCGATGGTGTCATCGCCCAGCCCGCCGATCAGGGTCACATCGTCATTGTCTGTTTCAAGAATGTCGTCGCCATCCGCGCCATCGACGGTGATGCCATCGGCATCGGCAGAGAGCCAGTCGGTTTCTTCCGTCCCGGTTGTATCTTCAAACACCGGCAGTTCCGGCACGCCTTCGCGGGTGACCACGTAATCCTGCGGCAGGAAAGTGACCAGTTCGTCGCCGTCGGTATTGGCCTCAAGGTAGTATCCGGCAACAGGCGCATTGGCCGTGATCTCTCCGATGCGGTCGGAGGGGTCTTCGCTGACATGAGGGACCCCGAGCAGATCGACCACACCCAGCAGTTCGAGGCCGTTTTCTTCTTCGAAATCCGCAAGTTCGTACCCGCTCGGCGGTCCGCCGTAACTGTCCCCCCCGGGGATGTTGAATTGGGTTTCCCAGCTTGCCGATGACCAGTCGACCCCCTCCGGCACGAGGTAGAACCGCGCCTCGTCGACCTGCAGATAATCGTCGGGGTTCCCGGTATCTTCGGTGTCGGTGTAGTAGATGACGGCCAGCGAGCCGGTCTCATCCTCGCCCAGTTCGATCTGGACGCCCTGTTCGGTGGCGTCGAAGGTTGCGCCGGTGTCGGGTGGCGTTTCCGGTTCTTCAGGGTCGACGGGCGTGTCCGGATCATCGGGATCGACCGGGGTTTCCGGTTCTTCGGGGGTGTCGATGGGCGTGTCGTCGTCGTCCGAACTCAACGTGGCGGTGAGCAGCAAACCGGACAGCAAGGCCAGCAAGGCGATTGAACCCATGGTGTGCTCCCTATCGAAACGCGCGAATCATCAAGGATTATAGTAACATAGACTTCGTTAAAATGGACAGACACCCCTTTGTCGGCTGTCTGGCCGGACCTCGGGCGCCGGAAGCCGGGTGGCGTTTCGTGGCCAGGATTTTTCTTATTCTGCGCCCATTGCCGCCAGATTTGCACGGCAGGATGCGCCTGCGCGGAAAGCTCCGACAGGCGGGACCGCGGAAGCAACAGGGCAGTTGATCTGATGAAGCATGATATCGTCACGGCAGGCACGGCGCAGGGGGCTGACCTGCGGGTCGAAGTTGTCGACACCCAGCCGGGGTTCGCGGCCCTGAAAGAGGCCTGGCAGGCGCTGGAGCAGCGCGACCCGGAAGGCACGGTATTTCTGTCCTGGGACTGGCTGCGCGAGGCCTTTGCCGATCAGCTGTATCGCTGGAGCGTTCTGGTGGTCCGCGACGGCGGCGGCGCTGTGGTCTGTCTTGTGCCGCTGAAATACCGGGTGCATTGGAGCGGCAGCCGGCAGGAGTTCCAGACCCAGTTGCAGGCGGGGGGCCGTCTGCTGTGGAGCGAATATACCGGATTTCTCTGCGCACCCGAATGTGCGCAGGCGGGGCTGGAGGCCGCGGCACGCCATCTGGCCGCGATGCCCTGGATCTCGCTGTCGATGCGCTATGTCGCCCAGCAGGAGCGCTGCCGCATCTTTACCGATGCGCTGGAGGCGGCGGGGATCGCTGTGCGCTATCTGCCCTATATGATCAACCGGGGCGAGACGGATAATCTGAAATGCCCGCAGGTGGCGCTGCCGGCTGATTTTGACACCTATCTTGGCACAAGGGTCAGCCGGAACAAGCGCCAGCAATACAACCGCTTCCGCCGTAAACACCTGGAGACGGAGACCTACCGGATCACCCATGCCACCGAAGAGACGCTGGAGGCGGATCTGGATTGTCTGATGGGCTTCTGGGCCGACACATGGGGCGAAAAGAAGGGCCGCCAGACCGCCGGGATCGTGGCGCAATATCGCAGGATGCTGACAGCCGCCGCGCGCACTGGCAACCTGTTCCTGCCGCTGCTGTGGCAGGGGGACAGGCCGCTGGGCGGGCTGGGTCATGTGGTGGACCCGCGCCGGGGCATGGTGCATTTCATCCTGGTGGGCCGGGATCAATCGGCAGAGGAGCCTTTTGTCGGGGCGGCGCTGCATTATCATTCCATCGCCTGGGCGATTGAACAGGGGTTCGGCTGCTATGATTTCAGCCATGGCAACGAGGCCTACAAATACAGCTATGGGGCGGAGGACATCGAGGTGCTGTTCTTTGAGGCGCGCCGCCGGGAGCCGGGTGACGACAATGTGTTCGATTCACTCTGCCTGGGGGCCGCCTTGACGCGGTTGCAGGGGTTCATCGAAGAGGGCGATACCGGTCGTGCGGCCCGCGCCTGTGCCCAGTTGGCGCGGATCATGTCCTGAATCGCGGCGGGCCGGTAGGCCGAGATTCAACTGTCGGGTCGGCGATCTGCACGAAATGGGGCAACCTGTCGTCTCGTTGATGCGATGCCTTTTGCCAGAAGCACCCCGGCCCGGCCTGCGCCTCAGGTCACATTTTTTTCATCCGTATTGGGGAGTTTCCGCATCCCCTCAAACGCAAACGGGGCCGCCCATGGGCGACCCCGTTGTCCGTTCCGCTGAGGAATGGATCAATCTTCGCTGGCTTCGGCGTCACCCATTTCGGATGTCGGCACTTCGTCTGCTGCCACATCCTCTGCCTCGTCGTCATCCTGCGATGCAAGACCGGAGGGCGCGGAGACCTGAGCGATCACGAAGTCGCGGTCGATCACGGGCTTGGCGCCTTCGGGCAGCTTGACGTTTGCGATTGTCGCGCTGTCGCCGATTTCCAGGCCCGACACATCCACGGTGATGCTTTCGGGAATGTCGGCAGCTGTCACGACCAGTTCCACCTCGGGGCGCACCAATGTCAGCACGCCGCCCTTCTTGAGACCGGGAGACACGTCTTCACCCGCAACCTGAACGTTGATGAACAGGTTGATCTTGGTGGTGCGCTTGAGACGCATGAAGTCGACATGTGTCGGCAGGTCCTTGACCACGTGGCGCTGCACGTCGCGGCAGATGACGCGCACGTCGTCGTGGCCTTCCACCTTCATGTTGAACAGGGTCGCCTTGAAGCGGCCCTTGCGCAGCATGGTCAGCAGTTTGTTGAACGGGATGTTGATCGGCAGCGGGTCTGCGTCGCCACCAAAAACAATCCCCGGTACCATGCCATCACGGCGTGCCTGACGAGCGGCGCCCTTGCCTGTCCCCGTCCGTACCTGGGCTTCAAGATCTGGAATCTCTCCGGCCATTTTAATCTCCAATATGTTACGGGACGCCTCCAAGGCTGTCGTCCCCAAGAAACGGGACCCCTGAAGGGGGACACCCGCATGAAGCCGCGCGTATAGACGCGAAAAGCGCGTATGAAAAGGGCAAATTCGCATCCGGGGCCTTGGCAAGGCGGCGGGTGCATGGCAGGGGCGGGCATGGGTTTGAAACAGGATCTTTATCTGTCGCGCAGGCCGCTGGCCGGGTTTGTCGCCATTGGCGTGGCATGGGCCACCTATTTTGCGCAGATGCCCGTGATCAAGGCGCATGTCGGGGCCAGTGACGGCGCCTATGGTATGGCGATTCTGCTGGCGTCGTCGGGTGCGGTCGTTGCCATGTGGCTGGCACCGCTGTTCCAGCGGGCGTTCAGCCGGGTCGCTGTGCCGCTGGGCATCGTGATCCTTGCGCTGGGCATGCTGCTGTCGGGCATATCGACGACACTGATGCTGTTGGTGGTCGGCATTGCGCTGGCCTCCATCGGGTCGGGGATCGTGGACGTGCTGATCAATGCCCGTGTCTCGGAGATCGAGGCGCGGCAGGGGCGCAGCCTGATGAACCTCAACCATGCGCTCTACAGCTTTGCCTATGCCGGGGCGGCGCTGGCCACCGGCGCGCTGCGCGAGGCGCGCATCGCCACGGGGGCGGTGTTTCTGCTGCTGTTCGCCGTGCTGCTGATCCTGGCCTATGCCGCCCGCGACCGGGTGGCCGAGGCGGAAGAGACCGCGCTGCCCGATTTGCCCGGTCAGATCCCCTATGGCGTTGTCCTGCTGGTGGGTCTGGTGGTGCTGACGGCTTTTCTGGCCGAGGCCGCGTCGGAGGGCTGGTCGGCCCTGCATCTGGAGCGGACATTGGGCGGCACCGCGGGCGAGGGGGCGCTGGGCCCCGCCGCGCTGGGGCTGACCATGGGGATCGGCAGGCTCTTTGGCCACGGCCTGTCGCGGTTCATCCGCGACACCCGGCTGATGCTGCTGGCAACGCTGCTTTCGGCCGCCGGGATCGGGCTGGCCGGGCTGGCGCCAAGCGTGCCGGTCGCGCTGTTGGGTTTTGCCATCGGGGGCCTGGGCATTTCCGTGGTGGCCCCGCTGGCACTGGGGCTGCTGGGCCGCCTGGTGCCACCCGACATGCGGCTGGCCGCGATCAGCCGCGCCTCGGTCCTGGGGTATGGCGCGTTTTTCTTTGGTCCGCCGCTGATGGGGCTGGTGGCCGAAGGCTTCGGCCTGCGCGCGGCCTTTGTGGTGGTGGCGGGGATCCTGTGCCTGACGGCCCTGGCCGTGCTGCCCGCGCTGGCGCGGCGCAGCATGACGCAAACAATTGCTAGCCCTGCGGCGTGATCAGATGCCCCTGTTCGGCCAGGATGCGGTCGTAAAGCGCGAATTCGGGCGCGCGGGCGGCGCGCAGCAGGGCCAGTGTTTCCGCGCTTAGCCCGGTATCCGCGCCGGGGGAGACGTTCTTTGGCTTCAGCGTCACGTCGGTTTTCAGCCTGTCGGCCATGAACTGCCGGAAACCGGACTGGTTTTCATAGGCAAAGACATGTTTTGCCATCACCCTGCCGTCACCATCGGTCAGGAAATTGAACTGGCTGCCGATCTGGGCGCGCGGCGGGGGGGCGTCGCTGATCACTTCGCGCACGTAGGTGTCAAAGCTGATGCCCCGCGTGCTGAGATCCGTGCCCGTCAGCCGGTCAGCCCCGCGATAGCGGAACCAGCTTGCAATCTGGTCGGTGGGGTTGCGCATGATGGCCACGGCGTCGGGGCGCACGCCAAAGGTGTCTTCCAGAAACGGCGCGATCTTGCGGGAAAAGCGCAGGGCGGTGACATGTTTGCGGTTCTTGCCGAAGATGATCTCGGCGCGGGGCCGCAGGGCCATTTCCACAGCGGTGGTTCCGGTCTTGGGCGTGGCCAGAAAGGCAAGGCGGTGGCGCAGGAAGATCAGCATGGGCCAGACTTAGCAGGTGGCCCTCACTCTTGCCAGAGGCCGCCGAAATCCCGGGGGATCAGCAGGTTGTGGCGGCCAAGGTCGGTTACTTTCGTCTCACCGCAGAGCGCCATGGTGATGTCCAGCTCGCGGTGGATGACCTCAAGCGCTGTTGTCACACCTTTCTGGCCCATCGCGCCCAGCCCATAGATGAACGCCCGCCCG
This sequence comes from Sulfitobacter sp. G21635-S1, assembly GCF_027213915.1. Classification (NCBI taxonomy): domain Bacteria; kingdom Pseudomonadati; phylum Pseudomonadota; class Alphaproteobacteria; order Rhodobacterales; family Roseobacteraceae; genus Sulfitobacter; species Sulfitobacter sp. G21635-S1. The sequence continues at coordinate 27,725 of NZ_JAPWGV010000004.1, read as the reverse complement.
ATGAAGGTGCCCTTGGCCCCCATCGCCAGCGCCTTGAGCACGTCCTGACCCGACCGGATGCCGGAATCGAGGTGGACTTCGACCTGATCGCCCACCGCGTCCAGGATCGCGGGCAGCATGGCGATGGAACTGAGCGCCCCGTCAAGCTGGCGGCCGCCGTGGTTCGACACCACAATGGCATCCGCCCCGACCTTGAGCGCCATTTTCGCGTCTTCTGCATCCAGGATGCCCTTGAGGATCACCTTGCCGCCCCATTGCTCCTTGAGCCGCGCGATCTTGTTCCAGTCCAGCGTCTGGTCGAATTGTTCGGCGGTCCAGGTGCCAAGGCTGGAAGCATCCGATATGCCCTTCACATGGCCCACGATATTGCCGAATTCGCGCCGCTTGGCACGCAGCATCTCGATGCCCCAGGCCCATTTGGTGGCCAGGTTGGCAATTGTTCTTGGCGTCAGTTTGGGCGGGGCGGACAGGCCGTTCTTGAGGTCCTTGTGGCGCTGGCCGAGGATCTGCAGGTCAAGGGTGATCACCAGGGCGGAGCAATTTGCGTCTTTCGCCCGCTGGATCAGGCGGCTGACGTAATCCGTGTCGCGCATGGTATAAAGCTGGAACCAGAAGGGCGCGCCGGTTGCCTCGGCCACATCCTCGATCGAGTTGATCGACATGGTGGACAGGGTGAAAGGCACCCCGAAATCACGCGCCGCCGTCGCCGCCTTGATCTCGCCATCCGCGTGCTGCATGCCGGTCAGCCCGACCGGGGCCAGGGCCACGGGCATCGACACCTCCTGTCCGATCATCTGGCTGGCGGTGCTGCGCCCGGACATGTCCACCGCGACGCGCTGGCGCAGGCGCAGCTTGTCGAAATCTGAGGTGTTCTCGCGGAAGGTCTGCTCGGTCCAGCTGCCCGATTCGCAGTAGTCGTAGAACATCCGGGGCACCCGGCGTTCGTAGATCCGTTTGAGATCCTGGATGTTGGTGATGACGGCCATGCGCAAACTCCAATATTGGTCTGCTTTCTTTACCAATCCGGCGATTTGAGATCAATCGAAAGCTTTGGGGCGATTGGTGCACTATCGACCAAATGGAGGGACCGCATGAATCTGTCGCGCCGCAAGGCCATAACCCTGATCGGAGGCGGCACCGTTCTGGAGAGCCTGATGGCCCTGGGCGTGCCGAGCCGCGAGGCACAGGCGGATCCCGCCAGCACAGGCTTCAGACAGGGGCTGGATATCTATCGCAGGATGCGCTGCAGCCGGTGCTGGTACGCCTGCGCGAGGTCATGGTCGCCGCGCGGGACTGACGTCAGAACCGGTGATTTACCGTCATATGCCGCGCCCGTGGCTTCTGTCGTGCAGGGATATTTATCTGCCAAAAAGAAAGGAACGGGGTGTCCGCCAAATCGGGCCATCAGGCGCTGTGGGCACCGTCGGAGAGGGTTTTCACAAAGGCCAGGACATCTGCCGTGCTGTCGCCCCGGGCGATGCGTGATACGATGGCTGAGCCGACCACGACCCCATCCGCAACCCCGGCGATGGCGCGGGATTTCTCCGGCGTGTTGACGCCGAAGCCCACGATGACCGGCAGGCCGCTGGCCTTCTGGATGCGGGTGACCTCGGGGCCGACGTCGGTTGCCTCAGCCTCTGCCGAGCCGGTGATGCCGGTGATCGAGACATAATAGACAAAGCCCGAGGTGTTCCGGGCAACGCGGGGCAGGCGCTTGTCATCTGTTGTCGGCGTGGCCAGGCGGATGAAGTTCAGACCTGCGGCCTGGGCGGGCAGGCACAGCTCTTCGTCCTCTTCGGGAGGCAGGTCGACGACGATCAGCCCGTCGATGCCTGCGGTCCTGGCGGCCTCCAGGAAGGCTGCGACGCCCATGGAATAAATCGGGTTGTAATACCCCATCAGCACGATTGGCGTGGTGTCATCCGCTTCGCGGAAGGCCGCTGCCATCTGCAGGGTCCGGCGCAGGGTCATGCCGCCATCCAGCGCGCGCTGACCGGCAAGCTGGATCGTCGGCCCGTCGGCCATCGGGTCGGTGAAGGGCAGGCCCAGTTCGATCACATCCACCCCCGCGGCAGGCAACCCGCGCATCACCTCAAGGGATTTGTCGTAATCCGGATCGCCCGCCATGATGTAGGAGACAAAGGCCTTGCGGCCTTGAGATTTGAGCGCGGCGAATTTGGCGTCGATGCGGGTCATGGGCGGGCCTTTCGGAATGCTGGTACCGCTGCATGCCCAAACTTGCGGCAAAACGCAATCGGCAGCTTGGCAGACAGGGGGATTTCATCGGCATGACAGGGGCTCTGTCCCGCCTCAGGTGCCATATCTGGCCAGGGATCACCCCGGTGCCCTGAGGGGCGGCACCACTTCAACTGTCGGAAAACGCCCCTATATGGATGTCATGAATTACCTGCTTGCCATCCTTTTGCCGCCGCTTTCGATCTTTCTGACGGGGCATCCGATCCTGGGGATCGTGATCTTTCTGATCTGGATTCCCGCGCTGCTGTTCAGCGGCGGGCTGACCCATCCGATGTTCATCCTGCTGGCCTGGTTCCTGATCTTCTCCTCGCGCGAACGCGCGGCCCGTGCGCAGGACTTGCGCGCGCGTCGCTGACCCCCTAGGAGGGCTCAAACGCAAGAGCAAGGGGCCGCATCATGGGTTTCAAAATGGGTATCGTGGGTCTGCCGAATGTGGGCAAATCGACGCTGTTTAACGCGCTGACCCGCACGGCGGCGGCGCAGGCGGCGAACTTTCCCTTCTGCACGATCGAGCCCAATGTGGGCGAGGTTGCAGTGCCCGACGCGCGGCTGGACCAGCTGGCGGCGATTGCCAATTCCAAGTCGATCATCCCCACGCGCATGACATTTGTCGACATCGCGGGCCTGGTGAAAGGCGCGTCCAAGGGTGAAGGTCTGGGCAACCAGTTTCTCGCCAACATCCGCGAGACCGATGCCATCGCCCATGTGCTGCGCTGTTTCGAGGATGGTGACGTGACCCATGTCGAGGGGCGCGTGGACCCGGTGGCAGATGCCGAGACCATCGAGACCGAGCTGATGCTGGCCGATATCGAGAGCATCGAGAAGCGGTTGCAGAACATCGTGCGCAAGGTGCGCGGCGGCGACAAGGAGGCGGTGCAGCAGGAACGGCTGATGCGCGCCGCGCTGGAGGTTCTGGAAGCGGGCAAGCCCGCCCGCGTCGTCGAGGTGGACGAGGAAGACCGCAAGGCCTGGCGCATGTTGCAGCTGCTGACCACCAAGCCTGTGCTTTATGTCTGCAACGTGGGTGAGGCAGAGGCGGCCCAGGGCAATGCGCTCTCTGCGAAAGTGGCCGAAATGGCCGCGGCCCAGGGCAATGCCCATGTGATCATCTCTGCCCAGATCGAGGAAGAGATCAGCCAGCTTGACCGCGAGGAAGCCGAAATGTTCCTTGAGGAAATGGGTCTGGCCGAAGCGGGGCTCGACCGGCTGATCCGTGCCGGATACGAATTGCTGCACCTTGAGACTTATTTCACTGTCGGCCCGAAAGAGGCGCGCGCCTGGACCATCAAATCCGGCACCTCGGCCCCCAAGGCCGCCGGGGTGATCCACGGCGATTTCGAAAAGGGCTTCATCCGCGCGGAGACCATCGCCTTTGACGATTTCGTGGCACTGGGCGGTGAGGGCCCGGCGAAAGAAGCTGGCAAGATGCGCGCCGAAGGCAAGGCCTATGTGGTCAAGGACGGCGACGTGCTGCACTTCCTGTTCAATACCTGAGCTTTTGAACGCGCGGCCGGCCTCGAACCGGCTTGCGCCCTGCTGGCGTCCTGACCACCGGTCACGGCCTCGCCCGGCTCTGCGGGGCAGGGCCGGGGCTGTCCTGCGCTTGCGGGACTGCGTTTTGCGGGGGATTTTCCCACCACCATCAGGATTTCGCAGCCGTGGCAATTTCGCCTTGTAATCCCCATGGACGCTTGGCTATACGCGTCGGTGGAGACGTGGCCGAGTGGTCGAAGGCGCTCCCCTGCTAAGGGAGTAGGCCCGGAAGGGTCTCGTGGGTTCGAATCCCATCGTCTCCGCCACCTGACCTGTAGGCCACGGGTCAACCTGCAGTTTCCCAACAACGAAACCGGCGAATCCGGCGCCTGCTGCAAAACGCTGCTACAGCGGGAGCGTCGGGACGGGCATTGCTTCGCATCTCGTGCCTGGCGGCAGGACATATTGTTTACGCATGGCAATGCCGCCCACCCGTCAAAACGATGGGTCGGGCCGGGGCCGCGACATCTTTGCGAACTGTTGACCGAAAAGAAGCCAGGTTAACGCGTCGTCGAAGAGTGCCTTCGGGCAACGCCGGATACGCATTCTGCGCTCGCTTGCAGTCGCTGTCGTCTTGCTCTTTCGCAGACCAGGGTCGCAACTGAATTGCGAAGTGCTTTCGGTAAATCTTTGATTTTTCTGCGCCCTTCCTTGCGCCCTGGGCGTCGCGCATATCCGCTGTGCGTTTTTCAGCACTGGTGGGGCAGGGCGGGCCGTCCCACCTTTGATCCGAAAGGAGAATACCGATGCTCGATACCTACACCATTCGTCAGACCGAGATGCCTCAGGAAATGCGGTTTCTCTTCGATCAATATCCGCGTGACAGCTGGGAGGCTCATCCCGGTTTCAAGGAAAAGACCAGACACTGGCTTGGCGCGCATCAGATGTTCCGCCGGGTGGCGGAGCGTGTCCGGCTGGATACGGAAACCCTGCTGGACCGCGCTATGGGGCTGGAGGATTACGCCGGGCGTCTGTCCTACTACGGCGGCAATCTGGTCGGGAACCTGCATGGCCACCACGGCTGGGAAGACCGCAGCTACTTTCCCGAACTCTCGGCGGCGGACCCGCGATTTGAGGCGGGGCTTGAGGTGCTGGAACAGGATCACGCCGATCTGGACAGGGTGCTGGACGATTTCACCCGCACGGCCAACCGGCTGATCAAGCTCTCTGCGCTGGATGAGGCGCAGGCCCATGAGGAAGCCGGACAGGTGCATGCCACGGCCGCGACGATCGAGGCGTTCCTGAAGCGGCATCTGACCGACGAAGAAGAGCTGGCAGTGCCGATCATCTTGCATCACCGGCTCAGAGGGTGAAACTGGCACCATGAGTGACAGATCAACCGAAGAAGACCAGACCGCCATCAGGCAGCGCCGCGCGCGGGGAGAATTCGTGCGCGGCGTCAGCGGTTTTCGCCATGCCATCGGCGATCCCGAATTTCCGGCGGAACCGGGGCGCTATCACCTCTTCGTCGCGCTCAATTGCCCCTGGTGTCACCGCGTCACCCTGGCCCGTTCCGTGCTGGGGCTGCAGGACAGCATCACGATGGACGTGGCCTTTCCCAATCGCACCGGAGACGACGATCCGGAAGGGCCGAACCTGTGGGAATTCGCACCGGACCGGATTGCGAGCCTGACGGGGGCAGTGCTGCCCGAATGCACGGCTGAGACCGGCACCGGCAAGGCGTTGCGTCTGGCCAGGCAGATCTACCGTGCCGAAGGCTCCGACGAGCAATCTGTCCCGATCCTCTATGACAAGATCGCGGGCCGCATCGTGAACAACGAAAGCGCCGAGATCATCCGCATGCTGGATGCGCAGGCGGAGCCGCTTGGCAGCAATATCGCGACGGAGGATCGGTTGCGGCTTTTCCCGGAGGTCGAGGCGCTGCGCCAGGACATCCGTAAGCTGAACGACCTGATCTATACCACGATCAACAACGAGGCCTACAAGGCCGGGTTTTCATCGGATCAGAAGGTCTATGAGGCTGCCTTTGACGCCTATTTCGCGACCTTCGAAAAGCTGGAGGAGCATCTGTCGGATGGACGCCCCTTTCTGACGGGCGACAGGTTCACCGAAGCCGATTTGCGCCTGTTCCCGACGCTTTATCGCCACGACCCGGTCTATTATGTGCGCATGAAACTCAATGGCGCACGGGTGCTCGACTATCCGCATCTGTGGCGATGGCTCTGCCGCGTCTATGCGCTGCCCGGCGTGGCGGAGGCGGGATCGCTGGTGCATTGCCGTCAGGGATATTTCGGGCGCAGCTGGAACCAAGTGGTGCCACGCGGGCCGATCAGACCGATGAGCTATCCCGAAGCCTATCTTCATGCCGAGCTTGCAGTGAAGTAGCGGGGAAGACCCTGCGAAGGCTTGTGTGCGTATTGATTGGTCCCGGGCCTTCGTATCTCCAGTTTGCCATATTGTCCCCGTCAGCGGCCTTGGCCGGGGTCGCTGACAGGGCGGCGTAAGCCCCGGTGTCAGACGTAGCCCGCGACGACCTGCAGGATCTTGTAGGCGGTGCCTGCGTCGTTCTCGACCACGGCGAGGAATTCCTCCGCGCCGATGCGCAGGCAGGAGAGGTCGGAGGCGGCGCGCATGTCCAGGGCGCGGGGGACGTTGCGGATCAGGCCCAGCTCGCCCACCAATGCCCCCGGGCCGGAGGTGGTGATCAGCCGGTCTTCGGCCCCTTCCTGCGGCAGCAGCAGATCGGCCTCGCCGGACAGGATGAGATAGGCACCGTCGCCCGGATCATCGTCCTTGCGGAACACGTAATCCCCCGCCTTGGCATCGTACCAGCGCGCGCCGAAGGCCAGCAGGCGCAACTGCTTGCGCTCAAGCCCGGCAAAAAGATCGGTGCGTTCAAGGGCGCGCAGCTTGCGTGCCAGATCGGCGCTGACCGTCTGATCGGCGGTGTCCTCGACCTGGCCTGCCAGCGACGACAGCCGGCCCTGTTGCACGACAAAGCGCCGGTCGAACGCCTCGCTGTCCTCAAAGGCCGCGGAGAGGCAGATGATTGTCGTATCGGGCAGCAGGTCGCGCAGGCGGTCTTGCAGACCCTGCCGCTGTTCCGCGCCATAGCTGGCCAGCACATTGTCCAGCACAAGCACATCGGGCCGTTTGATCGCGGCGCGGCTGAGGGCCAGCGGTTCGCTGAGCTGTGCGGGCAGGTTCGCGCCGCCGATGCTGAGCGGCAGGTCAAAGAGCAGATGCAGCACCGCGCTTTCCAGCCCGGCCTCGCGCAGCTGGGTTGTCACCAGGGCCTGTACGACATCGCTTTCGGCGCCGTCGCGGATCTTGCCGAACAGGACGTTCTCCAGCACGGTCATCCCTTCGATGGGGGCTGTCACGTCCAGCGGCTGAAACACCCCGGCCATGCTGTCGCGCAGGGCGGCACCATGCCGGTCGCGCATCTGCAGCACGCGGTTGATGATGTCCTGCGGGAAGGCGGTGCCGATCTTTTCCGCCGGGATCACGAAAGGCACGGCCAGAAGCTGTGCCTTCTGCGCGATGGTCAGCGGTTCGGCGCGTCTGTGGCGCGGCAGCAGGTCCAGCGCGGCGCCATATGTTTCCGGGTCCAGCCCCAGCTTGCGGAACAGCGGGTGATCGGTGCCGTCATGGCCGAAAATCTGGCGCAACAATTCGACAAGATCCGCGGCAAGGTGCAAAAGGTCCTGTTCCAGATCCAGTTGCTGCAACAGGTCCATGAAGTCGGTTTGCTGCGCCAGCAGCGCCGCCGTGACCGGAACGCAGGGGGTGGCAAACAGCAGGTTCTCCGCCACCGCGAGCGTGGTGGTATACTCCTGCGGGTCGAAAAAGCTGATATGGCCCGGCAGGTCCGCTTCCGCGATGGACTTTGCCAGAGGCGCGCGCAAATCGACAAGGGCGGCGGCAAGGTCAGGGTGCGCCGCGCTGTCGAGCCTTTGTTCCATCGCGCGACGGAACAGCGTGTCTTCGATCCCCATGCCGCGCACCAGGCGCATCCACCAGGCACTGAGTTCGGCAAAATCTCTGGCCCCGCCGACCGACATGTCCAGCCATTCTGCCGCAATCGGGTCGGTGCTGTTGCCCGTGCGCAGGCTTTCAAAGGCACGGTTGTCCTCGATCTGCGCAAGGGGCGCGCGGCGCAGGGCCATGTTGATGTTTTCGCCCAGATTCCCCTGAAACAGCACCGGGTTGGAGGAGGCATAGCCGATCCGGGCCGCAATCGTGGCCTGATGCAGCTGGTCGAAAGCATGACCGGCAATCGTGACGCTGCCGCTGACCGGCATCACCTCGCGGGTCAGCAGGGCCGCCAGTGCCCGGCGGTCCTCTTCGCTGGCGGCGCTGATGGCCACGGTGCTGCCCTTGGGGAAAGTGGCGGTGATGCTGTCTAGCACGGCATTGCCTTCCGCATCCTCGACGGAGACGGCGTTGAGTTCCAGATCGCCGGAAAGTGACGGCAGATCCTCGGGGAAGCCATCGAACAACCGGTCGTCGATCATGTCGGCGGGGGCGAACCTTTCGGTGATCGTCTCCCAGCGCACGGCCATGTCCTGTGACTGGTTGTAATAGGCCAGCAGTTCCTTCCAGGGGCTTGCCAGATCCTTGTAGGCCGCAAGGGCGGCAACCAGGGCACCCACGGTGATGTCGCCGGTGATCGCGAGGTATCCGCCGATGCTGTAAAAGAAAAAAGGCGTCAGTTGGCCGATGAAGTTGTTGAGGAACTTCATGAAGAACTTCTTCTGGAAGATCTCGAAGCGGATCACATAGAGCTGGCCGAGCCGGTCCGAGATCAGCGCCAGCCGGTAGCGCCAGCCGCCATTGGTGCGCAGCGTCGCGGCCCCTGCGGCGCTTTCGCCGATTTCGGCGGCCAGCGCCCGCACCTGGATCACACGGCTTTTGTTCAGCAGGTTGATGCGCCGCTGCAGGCGCGGGATCAGCCAGGCCTGAAGCGGGATCAGCGCGCAGGCGGCCAGCCCGAAGGCCACGCTTTGCAGGAACAGGAAGGCCAGGATGGTCAGCATCTGCCCGGCCTGCAACACCGGCTGCGCCACCGCATCGCCCATCAGGCCGCCCATCGGTTCGGCCTCTGACGTGACCATGGAAACCAGCTCACCCTGGCTGGTGCGTTCGAAATAGGGGGCCGGAAAACGCAGGATGCGTGCAATCAGCGTATAGCGCAGCCGTCTGAGCAGACGTTCCGACAGCACGCCTTTCATCGTGTTGATGCGCATCTTCATGATCCCGTGCAGCAGCACGGAGACAAGGAACAATCCGCACAGGATCATCAGGAAGGAGACCTGACCGATGTCATATCCCAGCACCTCCACCCGTTCGGAAGAAGCGCCGATGGCATCGTTGATGATGCGCTTGGGCAGTTCAAGGGTCAGGTAGAGCAGTGGAAACAGGGTCAGCGTGACCAGCAGCAGGATAAGCTGATCGCGTTTTGAATACTTCCATATGAAGGAAAACAGGGAGCGTTCGATGGGAAATTTCCACTTTGGTTTGCAGGCGGGCCGGTTTCTTGCAGGGCAGATCCCGCTCAAAGGGTAGCAAGACCGCCTGCATCAGATCAAATCATTTGCGGTGGCGGGGCAGCACGTTAAGCTGTTACCACTTCGGAGGGAAATCTGTGACGCATGAAATGCAAATGGTGTTGATTCTGCTGACCCTTCTACAGGTAAAGCACCTGTTTGCGGATTACTTTCTGCAGACCCCGCGCATGTTGTCGGACCGAGCGCGCTATGCGCATCTGGGCCGGGTCCAGCATGCGGGCGTCCATGCGGGGCTGTCGCTTGTGGCTCTGTTGCTGGTCGGGGTGGGGCCATTGTTTGCGCTGGTGATCTGCCTCGTGGAAGGGGTGGCGCATTTCCACATCGACTGGATCAAGGGCCGCCATGCGGAAAGCTCGGGCAAGGGGCCGGACCAGGCGGGATACTGGCATGCCTTCGGCGTGGATCAACTGATGCATCAGCTGACCTATGTTGCCATGCTCTGGGCAGTGGTGGCCTGCGGTTAGGGCGCTGATCCGAAGGGGGCAGTACATCAGCCGATTGCGGCCAGGTCATCCCTGATGCGGTTTTCCATCAGCGACCAGCGGATCTGGCCGACGGCATGCCGCGCCTCCTCAAGGGCAGCTCTGGCGGCGTCCTTCTTGCGTTTGGACAGCAGCGCCATGCCCTTGCCATGCAGCGCCTGGGCGACCACGCCGGTCATGCCGACGTCGCGGCCCATCTCCAGCGCCTGATCGAAATGCGCCAGGGCGCGGCTTTTGGCAAAAGGGGCCTCGCGCAGCAGGAACATCGCGTTCCGCGCCAGCATGCCGAGGCCGGGTTTTTCGTCACCCCGCGCCAGCATCAGATAGATCGTCCCGAGCGAGATATGCGACATCGCAGCGCCATGGCTGTTGCCCACCTCCAGCGCGCGGTTGATGGCACCCCGCAGCCATGCCACTCCGCCACCCAGATCGCCGCGCAGGGCCTTGGCCAGTCCGATGGGACCATCGACAATATTGGCAACGCCACGATATTCCAGCTGCAAACCGTCCTCATAGACCGCGTTCAGCAGCTTCTCGCCGCCCTCGGGATCGCCCCGCATGACCATGGACAGCCCCTTGAGCCCCAGGCTGACCATCTGGTCGACCTTGCCGCCGGCCGCTTCGGCTCCCTCGCTGGCATGGCGGATCGCGGCGTCGAAATTCTCCGAATAGGCCTCGTTGAAGGCCATGCAGATCGCGCCATAACCAACCGCGCCGGGGAAATTCTCTGCCTTGCCAAAGTCATAGAGCTGCTGACCCTCTTCCAGCGCCTGATCAATGTCGCCCCTGATCGAATGGCTCCAGGTTTCGTAGAATTCCAGGTAGGTGCGATAATAGGGCTGCGCGTTCTCCCCCCAGAGGTCGTTGATCCGCGTGCTCAACGCGCGCACCTTGTCCCAATAGCCCGGACCGGGGGCAGAGCAATGCATGACCATCAGGCCAAGGCAGCCATGGGTGATCGCATCGTCGTCACCGCTGCGCTCGCCGATCTCGATGGCCTGCTCGAACAGTTTTTCGGCGGATTTGAAGTGCTTGTTCTGGCAATAGGCGGTGCCGGCCAGCGCCAGGATGCGCGGATAGGTCGGATGCCCCTCGATCCGGTCGACACGGGCGCGCTGAGTCTCGAACAGGGTCACGATCCGCCCGAATTCGGCACGCCACTGCTGGACCTCGAACCATCCTGAAAAAAGCTCTCCCATCAGCGCCGGGTCCGGGTCCAGCTTGAATTCCTCGGTCAGTTCAAAGGCGCGGGCAAAGGAGGTGCCCGCCACCTCCAGCGAGAACAGGTTGAGGTTGCGGCTGCCGGCGGCGATCAGATGGGGCACCGCCTTGGCCGGCATTTCAGCCTCGTCGAAATGATAGGCCAGCGCCTCCGCCGTCTCTTCGGCACGGTTGGAGAACCGATGTTCCAGCGCCTGCGCGATCCTGGCGTGAAGGTCGCGCCGCTGGCCGCGCAGCAACGTGTCATAGATCGCGTCCTGCACCAGCGCGTGTTTGAACTGGTATCCCGATCTGGTGGGCAGAATGACTTCGGCCGCGACCGCTTCCTCCAGCAGGGCAGGATTGAACGGCGCCGCCCCGGCCACGATGCCATGCGCCATCTCGGCGTCAAAGCGCCGCCCGATGGCAGAGGCCGCCTGCAACAGCTTGCGGCAGGCGGGGCCGAGCTTGTCAAAGCGGGCCATCACCATGTTTTGCAGGTTGGTGGGCAGCACGATGTCCCCCGACAGGGGCGCGCCTGCGTCGATGCTTGCCTGACGTTGCAGCAGGAACTTGGCGATTTCCTCGGCGTAGAGCGGGTTGCCTTCGGCCTTTTCGATGGCGAGGGCAGCGAGTTGATCGGCCTGGTCCGATCCGGCCAGCACCGTCTTGATCAGGCCCGACACCGCCGCCTCGCTGATCGGTTTGGGCAGGATGCGGGTGGCGCGGGCATGCATCAGCCAGGCCTTCTGAAAGCCGGGCCTGCAGGTGCCCAGGATCATCAGCGGCACATCGCTCTCAAGCGACAGCAGCCGTTCGATGATCTGCAGGGTGCCGGGATCGGCCCAATGCAGGTCCTCCACGATCAGGACCAGGGGGCGTTCCCGGCTGGCATTCAGGATCAGGTCGATGATCACCTGGCGGATGCGCGCCCCGATCATATCGGCGCTTTCGCCACGCATCGGCGCGCCCTCACCGGATTTGCCCAGCAGGGCCATCAGGTAGGACCGGGTGGTGTCAGGCTCCAGCTGCAGCCGCGCGATCAGGGCATCCACCGCCGTTTCGGTCTCGGCCGCGGTGGATTGCGCCTCAAGGTTCAGGGCCGTGCGAAGGATATCGGCAAAGGGCAGAAAGGGCACCGTGGTGCCATCCGCGCGGCAATCGCCCTTGAGCACCCGCACCTTGTCCTCCGGCAGGGTCTGCTGGAATTCGTGCACAAGCCGTGATTTGCCTATCCCCGGCTCGCCCTGGATGCCCGCCAGGGTGATCTGACCGGCAAGCGTGCGCTGGAACACGTCCTCAAGCTGGGCCAGTTCGAGATCGCGGTCCACAAGCCGCGACAACCCGCGCGAGCGGGAGGCCTCGAACCGCGATACCCGGTGGCGCACCTCCGTCAGGGCATAGATCCGCACCGGCTGTGCCTTGCCCCGGACCTCATGCGGGCCGAGATCCTGCACGCTCACCTGCCCCTCGACCAGCAAAAAGAGGTCGCGGGTGATCAGCACCTGTCCCGGCTCGGCCAGCCCTTCGAGCCGCGAGGCGACATTGGCGGTATCCCCGATGATGGTAACATGCGCCTTGTTCCGGTGGCCCACGTCGCCCACCACCAGCGGGCCGCAATGCACCCCGACACGGACCTGAGGTGCCGCACCATAGGCGCGGGTCATGTCGGCCTGGGTTCCGGCAATCACCTTCTGGATGTCCAGCGCCGCCTGACAGGCGCGCAACGGGCCGTCCTCAAGCCCTTCGGTCACGCTGAACAATGCCATGATCCCATCGCCGCGGAATTCGCCGATGGTGCCTTCCTGCGCGTGGATGGCCGCCTGCATCTTGGCGGTGACATCCTGGATCATCTCGAAGGCCATCTCTTCGCCGATCTTCTCGGCAAAGGACGTAAATCCCACGACATCGGCAAAGAGCACCGTGCCACTGCGCTTCTGGCTGTTGACGGTATCGACTGACATGTAACCTGTTCCCCGCGCCAGTGTTGCGCGGCGCGCCTCTCAGTGCAAGGCATCAGCGCGGATTGGCGCAACCTTTGTCAGGCAGGCGCAGGGTTTTCAGCCGCATGGTTCAATCGGTCCTCTGCCTACTCCGGAGGGGCGGCGCGGCCCGCGGCGGCTTTTCTGCGGGCGTCCTGCGCGGCGGCATAGATCGCCACCCGCGCCCGGTTGATCGCGCCCATCGGGTAATGTTCCTCCGATGCATGACCGGGCGAGAAGGCAAGGTCGTTTTCCATCTCTGCGGGTGCCTCGACCGGTTGGCCGGAGGGAATGCTGATCTCTGCCAGCGGCACAAAGCGGGCGCCCTGTTCCTCCCAGTCCACGCGCGGATTGTCGATGGGCTGGGTCTTTGGCGTATTGCGCAGGATCACCCCGAAGGAAAACAGCCCCGGCCCCCAGGCCAGCTGCGTCTTGAGCGCGTGGCGCCTGCCGTCCTTGCCGCGAATGCGCGGGGCAGGGCGGTTCGGGCCGATCGGCATGACCTTGTATTTCACCACCTGTTCAGGGCCCAGCCGGTAGGGTGTCGTGCTCCAGTAGCTTACGCTGAGCGGGGCATTGGCCCGGCGCAGGGCCAGCCGCAGCAGGACAGGCAGCAGATGCAGGTTGCGCAGCACCAGAAGCCCCATCCTGAGTTTGCCCATCAGGTTCAGTTTGGCTTCCATGAAGGCCGCATCAAAGGGGATATAGGTGCGCAGGTCGCCGATCACGAAGACCGGGCTGTCGATAAAGATGAAGTCCTGCACCGGCACGCCCGCGTCATCGCGTGGCGCGCTCGGCATCGGGACATCCAGCACCTTGACGGCCATGCCATGGGTGTCGCGCTTGTCATCGCGCTGCATGGCACTGTTGGAGAAGCGGATGATCGCGTCAAACCGGCCCGGTTTGGCGAACAGACCAATGCGGCATTCCTCGGGCAGGTGGTCCAGCACGGTAAAGGTGGCGCGCAGGTCCGCGACCCCCTTGCCATGTTCGGAACGCTGTGCGGGGGTTGGGCTTTCCCTGGCAAAGGCAAGGTTGATATCGACCAGCGCCTTGATCTGCTCGGGTTCGGAGATGTTCGGGGGCAGGTCGGTCATGTGGGGTCCACCACGCCAAGGGCAATCATGTTGAGGGTGTTGAGGCTGGGGACAAAGAAATATTCGCCGCCCCGTGTTTCGATGAACTGGGGCAGTTCGTTCATCACCCAGGGGGTGTCCTCCCCCTCCGGATCGGCCTGGATCATGAATTTCGAGCCCGGCTGGTGGTAGCCCAGCAGCGGGCAGGTGTCATTGCCCGCGTTCAGGTCGAGCCCATAGTTCATCCATTGTTGCAGGACGAATTCGAACTGGCGGAACAGATTTGCGCAGATGGCGATGAAGATCACGCCGCGTTCGGTCCTGTCGTCGGTATTGTCCGGCTCGAATGCGCCATAGGGCAGGCCGCGCCGCAGGATGCGGCGGCGGTTGGTCAGCGCCGATCCGGTCCAGTCGCGCGGATTGGCCGAAGCGATGCGCGGATCCAGCATGTCGCGCATGTTGCCGCGCCGGATATGCGCCGAAATCGGACAGCTGACGCCGACCTGATCGTCGCGGTACTTGAAGTTGATCATCTGTTCGTTCCAGGCATCCAGCCGCGCCTGCTCGGCGGTGGTGCGGGCGCCGGATTTGTTCCGGATCGCGGGAATGTCGGACCATGCCGCGTCAAAGCGCTGCATGTCGGCATAGGTGGGGGCCGCCATCAGCGGCACGCCATTGGGCCAGCGCCCGACCATCTTTGCCTTCAGCGTCAGGCGCGCCTCCTCCTGCGGGACGCCGTGCACATCGGCATAGATGGCGGCTTGCTTGTCGACATAATCGTGAAACAGGCCGACGTTTTCATGCAGCTTGCGGAACGCCAGGAAGGTGCCGTTGAACATGAACCTGGGCGGCCGGGTCGAAAAGGGGATCTGCTGGGATTCATCCACATGGCCAATCAGGAATTCGCCCGTTGCCAGCGGTGCCCATGTCTGGTCCGGCATGATCTTGCCCCGGCCCTTGACACGGCGGGCTTCGACCTGCGGAGGATACTGGCCGGCAAAGACCGGGTTGCCGATCCCGTCCTCGAAGCCGAAATGTTCCTGGGCGTCGATCATCATGGTGCCGTCGCCGCGTGGCACCAGCCTTGCGCCCCCCTGCTGATAATCGCCCGAGCCATCCTTGTTGTGCCCCGTGAGCAGCGTCATGCCGTCGCCTGCGCCGAGATCGCGCAGCCAGCCGGTCATCTCTTCCAGCTCGGGCACCGGCGTGCCGTCGGGCAGCATCCTGGCGTTGAGCGTGACCAGAACGTGAATGTCGCGGCCGGGCTCCTTCTCGATCGGTGCGCGCCAGACCGGGTCCCAGTGGCGGTGCCCGCTTGGGCCGGTGTCGGTCAGGATATGTTTGCGCGGGGCCATGCCGTCGATGAATTCACGCGGGAATTGCGACAATGTCTCGGTGGGCAGGTCCAGCACCCGCAGCCCTTGCCAGGTCAGCGCGATGTTCAGCGTCACGGGCGGCGGCGCAGGCAGGTTGCCGTGGTCGTCTTCCCAGGCATGGCGCCAGCGTTCCGACGTGGTAACCCGGGGGTGCAGGGCGGCCAGAAACCTGCGCCCGGCCACAGCCTCGTGGATGTGAAACAGAAAGTAGCGCGCATGGGGAAAGCCGTAGCGGCCATAGGCGCGGACGATGTTGCCCTGGATGTCGCGCAGGTCCAGCGTCTTGCTCATTTGTTGCCGCCATCCGACCAGAGCACACCCGGCTTCTGGCGCGGCCCGTCGACATCAAGCGGCCTGTTGGTCTCGCAATAGGCATCAAAGGCCCTGCGCAGCTCCGCTCCGCCCTTGCCCAGGTTGTCGATCCCGAATTGCAGGAAGCTCTGCTGCACATGAAGTGCCTTGAGGATCGAAGGCAGATCGCTGTCGGGTGCTGCCGGAAATGGCGTCAGGCCGAACCTGGCCACGATGGCGATGTTTACGGCCACCAAAGCGAACGATGTGGTGAAAAACAGGCTCCAGCCGCCGCCGGGCCAGATGCCCCAGTGCAGCGCCATCACGGCCAGCGCGACCATCAGCGCAGAGGCTGCGGCCGTCCAGCGGGTCGGGCTGGGCATCCTGGGTTCATAGGTCCAGTAATCGTTGAAGGGCAGGTTGGTATGCACCTGGCCCTGCTTCACGAAAGCAAAGAATGTCGCGGCATCGCGCACATCGCCAAAGCCGTCGCAATGTCGGTAGAGCATCCGCAGCTCCGCCGCCATATGCACCCAAAGTCCGTCGGTATAGGCCCTGAGCGCGTCATCGCTGCCATCGGGCGCGTCGAAATCGGCGGCAAGCACAAGGTAGGCATGGGGCAGGGCGTCCACCTCCTCGGGAATGGTCAGCTGAACATTTTCCAGCAGGTCGATGATCGGGTTGGAGGGGCGGCGCCCGTTGTAATGCAGCGTGTCGATCATGAAGAGATGCGCGAAATGGGTGCCCGGCACCCGCGCAAAAGGGCTCAACAACCCGCTCTCGGCGCTGAAATGATCCTGTTGGGCTGTCGGCAAAGTCGCCAGCATGTGCCGCACATGGTCAATGACCGAACGCCTAACGCCATCCACCATGACAAAGGCGTCGCGCTGGAGCGGGGCCATCACGGTGAGGAAATAATGGCCTGCATCATAATTCGCCATCAGATGCCGCCCCTCTGGTCGTCTTCATAAGGGGTAATGCCCGGTGGCAACCCCCGCCATTCCGCGTTGATGCCCTGCTGGCGCAATTCCTGCGCCCGTTCGGTCGGCAGGCTGGAGACCACGCCGGGGCCCGGTGCGCCAAGGTCGTTCTGGATGGCGGTGAACATGCGGTTGTATTCCTGCTCGAAGGCGATGGGATCGAGGTAGGGCCGGATCTGCGCAAGCGCCCGCACCGCGCGCCAGACGCGCAGGGCCGCGACGACATCGCGTTTCGCGGCACCGGGGGTCGCGTTGTAGTAATAATCCGTGTTGATCTGGTTGTCCCTGATGTAGCGCTGGAACGGCTGCAGCGGGATCGAACCGGGATAGCGGTAGTCGCGGAACCACGCCAGATCCAGCATATAGGGGATGCCGTCGGAAAAGGCGTCGATGTACTGGTCCCAGGTTCCGTTGAAGTTGCTGCAAAACAGCGTGTAATCATAATGCAGCCTGGGAGCCGCGCGCCCGAAACGCGGCCAATCCTGCCGTTTGATGATGACCCAGCGGGCAAAGTGGATCACCGACAGGCCGCGCAGACCCGCCATCAGCACCGGAAAGGCGCGCACCACGATAAAGATCAGCGATTTGACCCAGCCATTCAGCCGGGTTGTCGGGGTTACGACGTTCAGGCAATAGGCTTTGCCAGCCACATTCGACATGAAACGACTTCCCTCAATAGTAGTATAAAAGCCCGAGTATTGGCGCGGCGTCAGCCATGCGTCAATGACCTTGGTCCATGCCCGCCGCATTGATCGCTTGATTTATTATGTTGTCTCTTTATCGTCATGGTTGAATTTTACCGATGCAACGGAGGTGTGGATGACGCGGGTGATACACAGCAAGGCGTTGGCATCGGGTGGCATTTTCATGTGCATTTCCGCCGCTTTGCATGTCTTTGCGATCCTTGTCGCCGGGTTCTACGTCTCTGCGATCCTGCTGTTGCTGGTGGGGCTGCCCTATGCCGCGATTGCGCGCAGCCTGATGTCCGGCTCGGAGCTTTGGGCCAAGGCCAGCTTGTTCATCATGGCGGCTGGGATCCCGGCGGCATTGCTGATGATCTGGCTGCATGCCGCGGTGCCGCGCTGGTGGCTCTGGCCGATTGTCTGGGCCGATGTCGGTGTTTTCCTGTCACTTGGTTTGTATGTCTGGCGGCGCTGACGCCGGTTTGTTTTGTTTTTGATTTAAGAAATTACGGACCGTTTGCGCGGTCAGGGAGAAGCAATGTTCAAATATGTTGTCGCCGGTCTGGGTGTCTTCTGCGTGGCCTTCGTGGCGATCTGGATTGCGGTTGATCCCGGCATCCGCAGTTGCATCACCATGGCAGAGCGCGGCATCCCGCCCGTGGCCGCCACGCGGGAGGAACGGTTTCTGGGCAAGGTACTGTATGACACGGCCAATTGCCGGGGCGGCAGCATGGCGACCGCATCGCGCGGCACGCCCTGGGTGGATTGGTCGAACTACTGGGGCACAGGTGACGATGCATCGCGGTCCAGCAATTACAACCCGGTCACCTTTATCGCCAGGCATCTCAGCGGCACCGGGCGGGGCATCGACGGCGCACTGCTGGATCTGGAACGCCAGCGGGTGGAGCTGATCAAGTTCAACCTTTTCGACAATGGCACCTATCCCGATTACGTGCTGGGGCGCGATGGCAGGGACGGGCGGACGCTGAAAAGCTGGCCGGAACTGCGGCTGCCGCCCGGACACCCCGATTATGCGCGTGTCGGTGGCCCCGGTGCACAGGTCTGCCGGGGCGAGATGCTGCGCTTTCGCAACCTGCAGGGCACCTGCAACGATCTGCGCAATCCCGGCATGGGAGCGACCGGCGCGGTCTATCCCCGCAATGTCGAGTTCGAATCGACCTTTCCCATCGTCGCCGCGTCGCAGGGCAACAGCATTGCCGCCGCGCGCCATGCGGGCCGGATCGACATGATGACCCCCGATCCCCAGGTGATCAGCCGCGCGCTTTTCACCCGCGATCAATCCGCGCCGGAGCTGTGCAATGCGGGCTATGGCCTGCCCGGCAACGATGTCACAGCCCGGTGCGATTACCAGAAAGCCCCGTTTTTCAACGTCTTGGCGGCCTATTGGATCCAATTCATGACCCACGACTGGTTCAGCCATCTGGACGAGGGCCGAAATGATGAAAACCGTCGCATCTCGATGGGGTGCCAAAGCACTGGGGTGGGGGAGGCAAAGCGCCCGCTGACGCCCGCGGGAGTGGCCGAACTGGGTTGCAATCCGGCAGCGGAGGAATTTGGCGCAAGGTTCCACCAGACGTCGCCGCCCGGCAGTTTCGACGGCGGATCGCGCCTGCGGCGCGCCTACAAGACCACGTCGAACACGGTGACGGCATGGTGGGATGCCTCGCAGATCTACGGCTATGACGCGGTGTCGCGCGCAAGGGTCAGGCGTGACCCCGAAGACCCCGCAAAACTGATGATGCGCAGCGTTGCCCTGCGCAGCGATCAGGGCGATGCCGCCGGATATCTGCCGGTGATGGTTGCCGAATGTGCCGCCGCTGACACCACATGCACGCCCGCGCCGATGAACCCCAAGTGGAGCGGGCAGGAAGCCACCGCATTTCCTGAAAACTGGTCCATCGGGATGAGCTTTTACCACAACCTCTTTGCGCGTGAGCACAACAGTTTCGTCACCGCCTTCCGCAACGAGGCGCGCCGCCATCCACGCCGGGATTCCGGCCTGCGCCGCCCGGATGCCCCGCTGGCCCCGGTGGCCTACCGCGACGTGACGGATGAGGAAGTGTTCGAGATCGGCCGCCTGGTCGTTGCCGCGATGATTGCCAAGATCCACACCATCGAATGGACCCCCCAGCTGCTCTATGACGAGCCGCTTTATACGGCGATGAATTCCAACTGGTACGGGTTGTTCCATGATTTTCCCGGCATCGACCGCATCCTCAGCCGCGTGGTGACGGACCTTGGCAGCTCTGGCGACGGGGAAAAGGAAACCACCTGGTATTCGGTGTTTTCATCCGGGGCCGGGATCGTCGGCACCGGCACGCTGAACAGGAACGGGTCGATCGCGGATCTGGATTACGACAATGACGGGGTAAACCATTTCGGCTCGCCCTTCAATTTTCCCGAGGAATTCGTGAGCGTCTACCGCCTGCACCCGCTGCTGCCCGACCTGATCGAGATGCGCGATGCCCAGGCGGCCCCCAACCGGATCGTGGCCAAATTGCCCATCGTGACCACCTTTCGCCACAAGGCGACGGATGTGATGCATGAAACCGGGCTTGAGAACATGGCGCTCTCCATGGGCCGGCAAAGGCTGGGGGCGCTGGGGTTGAAGAACCAGCCGCAATTCCTGCAGAACCTGTCGATGCCGTCACGCCCCGAAGGGCCGACCAAGGTGGTTGACGTGATGGCGCTGGACATCATGCGCGACCGCGAACGCGGCATCCCGCGTTTCAATGAATTCCGCCGCCAGATCGGGTTGCGGCAGATGACCAGCTTCAGCGATTTCGTGGACCAGCGGCTGGCGCAGAAAGAGGACAGGACCGACGAGGAGGACCAGACACTGACCCAGCAGCGGGCGCTGGCGCAGAAACTGCGTGAGGTCTATGGCCAGCACGTCTGTGATGCCTCCAGGATCATCAGCACCACGCAATTGTCCCCCGACGGGGCGGCAGGCGGCACCGGGCAATCGCTTTTTCCCGATGATTGCCTGGGACACCCCGATGGATCGCTGGTGGACAACGTGGAAGATGTGGACACGGTGGTGGGGTATCTGGCGGAAAGCACAAGGCCCCATGGTTTCGCGATATCCGAAACGCAGTTCCAGATATTCATCGTCAATGCCTCGCGCCGTCTGTTTTCCGACCGGTTCTTCACCTCTTCCTTCCGGCCGGAATTCTATTCCACCTTTGGCCTCGACTGGGTGATCAACAACGGCCCCGACAAGCAGATGGAGCGGGGGCGCCCCAATGGTCACAAGCAGGAGGTCATGCCCCTGAAACGGGTGCTGATGCGTAACCTGCCGGGGTTGCACGACCAGCTTGACCCGGTGATCAACGCCTTTGACCCCTGGGCGCGGGACAGGGGGGATTATTACAGCCTGGATTGGGTGCCGATCAAATCGGCGCGCAGCGACCCTGCCTTTGACACCGAGGAGCCCGCGAAATGAGCCAGCGCCCCCCTTTGACCTGGATCATCCGCCGCACGGTGTGGAATTCCATCTCCCTGCTGATCTTCCGCTTCAAGAAGGCCAGGAAGATCCCGCTGCCGCCGCGCAATCCGCAACCGCTCAGGCTGGTGCCCGTGGCCGAGCGGATACCCGGTGTGGAGGTCACCGATATCTACATGGCCGACCGGATACCGCCGGGCGAATCCGACAGGATCATGCAGGCGTCGTTCTCCTTCCGCATCTGGCTGAGCCAGGTTCTGCCCCCGGTCCGGCCCGGCCTGCCGCAGATCGACGCCGATATCAACAAGGCCATGGAGGCGGCCTGCCGTCCGGCCTATCGCAGGCTTTACCCTCCGCCCGCGCTGCCCGATGCCTTCCGCCACGCGGGCCTTCCCGACCTGGGCGAGATGGCAACCGCCAGCCCCTATGCCTGCTTTCTTGAAAAGAACGCGGCGGGCGAACTGGTCTGGGATTTTACCGATCTGGATCAGCACGAGATCTATCCGGGTCTGCGGCCGCTGGGCTGCCGTGTATATTTCCAGGTAAAGAAAGCTTCGGGCAGGCTGACAGCCACCCGGATCACCTGCGTGCTGGGCGATATCAAATCCGATGACGGCCGCTGGAACGAGGCGGTACGCACGGCGATGTGCGCGGCTTCGACCAGGATTTCGCTGGTGAACCATTTCGGCTGGGTGCATCTGGCCTGTGGCGGGCCGCTGTCGGTCGCCACACGCAATCACCTCTACCGCGATCATCCGATATGCCGCCTGATGTGGCCGCATATGTTCGGCACGCAGAATTCCAACTACCTGGTGGCCAAGGGCCAGATGCTGCGCGGCGGTGACTTCGAGACCGTGTTTTCCTTCACCCACGAGGGCATGACCGACCTGTTCCAGCGGACGTTCAACAGCTACCGCGCCTCGGTCATGGTGCCCGCGCTCGACTGGCGCGACAGGGGGCTGCCCGAGGGGGAATTTGACACCCCGGTGCAGGATAACCTGCGCGACCTTTATAACGTGATGCATGCCCATACGACCCGCTATATCAACGCCTATTACGACAGCGACAAAGCGGTGCAATGGGACGAAACAATCATGGCCTGGCTGCGCGCCCTGAATGACCATATCCCCAACGGGATTGATGGCGTCACCGGCGGCGTGGTGACGCGCGAAAGCCTTGCCACGCTTTGTGCCGGCTTCATCTACATGGCCTCTGTCCAGCACGAGGCGCTGGGCAGTTGCATGTGGAACTACCAGATGTGGGTCGACAAGAATCCGGTGCGGATCCTGACCAATGGCAAAAGGGTGCCTGTGGACGTGTTCCAGCGCCTGCTGAATGCCAATTTCAACCTG
This sequence comes from Sulfitobacter sp. G21635-S1, assembly GCF_027213915.1. Lineage (NCBI taxonomy): Bacteria > Pseudomonadati > Pseudomonadota > Alphaproteobacteria > Rhodobacterales > Roseobacteraceae > Sulfitobacter > Sulfitobacter sp. G21635-S1. Next base: position 5,517 of record NZ_JAPWGV010000004.1, on the reverse strand, counting down.
AATGTGGACCGTGCGAAACTGATGCAGGACCTGTCCTATTTCGCGGTTGATGAACGCGGTGCCGAGGTGTTTCGCCTGTTCCTGAGCGATCTCAAGGCGCTGGAGCGGAAGCTGGCGGACGAACCCTATGCCACCTGGCGCGTGACACCCAAAATGCTTGAGGCGAACATCAACGCATGAAGGCGCCAACCGGTGCTGCAGGCGTTGTTTCCAGCGGTTTTTTGCCGTGATATGTCCTATGCCATAGCTGGTGCAAAATCACCACGTTACACCCGTTTTGGGGCCCGTTGAAGTTTGACAGAGTCCAGTAAGCAACCCATAGTGGTATTTGTCGAGGGAAGAGGTCTGTTTGGTTGTCATCATAATTCGCGCGCACCAGCAAGTTTGGTTTGCGGCAAGGTTGGTTAAGCGATGAAAAGACTGGAGTTGATGCTGGTGGCAGTCTGCCTGCTGGTCACGGCGGCTCTTTTCGCTGTCAGCGTCAGCCAGACCCAGCAGAAAGCGAAATCGGAGTTTGAGCATCTGAGCGAAGAGGGTGTCGATGCCCTGCGCTACCGGATGCAGACCTATCTGCAAGCCCTGAACGGTCTCGCCGCGTTTATCAGTGCCTCCGAGAACGTGAGCGAGACAGAATTCGAGACCTACGCCGAGACTCTGGATCTGGACGATCTGCTGATCGGGATCGACGGTGTCGGATTTATCGAACCGGTCCGTTCGGAAAACATGGATTACTTCCTGGGCCGGACCCGCGTTCATACCCGTTCCGACTTTGCGGTACATCCGCAGACCGAGGGGCCGGACCATTTCATCGTCTCGCGTGTCGCGCCGCTGGACCGGAATATCGGGACGCTGGGGCTGGACATCACTTTTGAAGAGATGCGCAAAGAAACCGCCCTGCGCGCCCGCGAAACCGGGATGCCGCAGCTTACGCCGCGCATCCTGCTGTTGCAGGACGAGACCAGGCAACCGGGCTTCCTGCTGTTCCGCCCCCTGTGGAAGAATGAGTTTGTCCCCGAACGGGGCGGCATGGTGCGTGGCGCGTTCCACGGCTGGGTCTATGCGCCCTTCGTCGGTTACAGGTTCTTGGCAGGATTGTCGCCCAACCAGGGGCGCAGCTATCATATTTCCGTATTCGACGGGCTGGTTGCCGATCCCGACAACCTCATTTTCGACAGCGCCAAACAAGCAGGCGCGGTCAACACCACGGCCGGAAAGCAGGTGGTTTCCTACACGATCACGAACTATGGCAGGCCCTGGACGGTGGTTTACACAAGCACACCGGTCTTCGACGCCTATTTCCCTTATCATGCTGCCATCGGTGTCCTGGTGGCGGGCCTCCTGCTGACTGGCATGCTGCTGTTCCTGATCCGCTCCGTGCGCGTGCGCGGTGACGCCCTGACCGAAGTGGCCGAACTGCGCGCCCGTCAGGTCGACGCACAGGAAAAGGCAAATCGCGCCGTCGTCGACAATGCGGTGATCCCGGTTTTCATCATGGATGGCGATGGCCGCATCCTTTTTGCCAATCAGGCGGCGCACGATTGTTTCGGCTATCCGCCGCAAGCGATGGTCGACCTCTATTTTGACGAGATGGTCAGTGACCTGACCAACCTGTCCGGGGGGCAGATATTCAACGCCACCGGCACCCGGCGCGACGGTCAGGGGCTGATCCTGGATTTGCAGCGGAACAATTGGCTGACGCATGAAAACGCGGCGCGGACGACGGCCATCGTGCGCGACATGACCCGGGAATACCGCGCTATCGAAGAGACGAACGAGCTGAAGGCCCGGTACGACAAGGCGCTTCAGGGCGCGCAGATCGGCGTGTTCGACATCGACCTGAACACCGGAAAATCCGAAGTCAGCGACACCTGGCGCAAGATCATGTCGATTCCCGACGAAGAGAAGCTGGATGATCCCCAGCAGATATTCCTGGACCGGATTCACCCCGAAGATCTGCCTGCCCTCAAACAGGCGGACCGCGATTGCATCAACCAGAAAACCCCGCGGTCGATTTCGGAATACCGGGTCCGTTTCGGCGATGCCATCTGGCGCTGGATGCGGTCGGATGCCGTTGTCGTGGAACGCGACGAGAACGGCAGGGCGCTGCGCATGATCGGTACGCAGACGGATGTGACCAACCTGCGCCACGCGCGCAACGCGCTTGAAGCCAGCGAACACCAGTTCCGGCAGGTCCTGGAAGCAGCGCCCATCGGCATGGTGGTGCTGGGCGAGGACGGCGTTTTCGAAAGCGTCAACCCGGCGTTCTGCGCGATCAGCGGCTATGAGCAGCAAAACCTGACGTCCGGCATGCGGATGTCGGATATTCTGCCCAAGGAAGAGGTGAAGGCAATCGCCACACGCGTGTCGGAAATGCTCGAAACCCGCAGTTCGCAGATCTACAGCGGCCAGCACCGGTTCATGCACAGCAGCGGCGAAGAAAGATGGTGCCTGCTGCATATCTCCTGGTTCTTCGACAAGAACGCCGGCAGCAACTCCTTCATCGGTCAGGTGAGCGATATCACCGAACTGAAGAAGGTCGAGCAGATGAAGAACGAATTCGTGGCAACGGTCAGCCATGAACTGCGCACGCCCTTGACGTCGATCAAGGGGGCCTTGGGGCTGATCGGCGCGATGAAGGACGTCGAACTGGCTCCCAAGGTTGAGCGTTTGCTGGAAATCGCCCGCAACAATGCCGACAACCTGGCCGATATCGTGAACGACATTCTGGATCTGGAAAAGATCTCTTCCGGCGAAATTGCCTTTGATTTTCAGCGCGTCACGATGAACGAGATCATTCGCGCGGCTGTCGAGGAACTGGCCCCCTATGCGCTGGCACACAAGAATACGCTGACGGTGGATCTGCCTGCAGCGCCACTCTATGTGTCCGCGGACGTCGGGCGCACCCGGCAGCTTCTTGCCAATCTGATTTCCAACGCCTGCAAATATTCCAACGCCGGGACGCCGGTGCTGGTCAAGGCCGAGCTCGTCTCCGATCAGGTCATCGTCTATGTCCAGAACACCGGACAGGCAATTCCCGAGAGCTTCCGTCACCGGATATTCGACGCCTTTACGCAAGCGGATAGTTCGGACACCAGGACCAAGGGGGGCACCGGGCTGGGGCTGAACATCGCAAAACGGATTGTCCGGCGGCATGAGGGCGAGATCGGCTTTGAAAGCACAGGGCACGGTGTGACGGTTTTCTGGTTCACCTACCCGCTGGACCGGCAGGCGCAGACGGAAATCCCCCCGGTCCGGAAGGCCACTAGCAGGCGGCGCTCGGAAAAGCTGAACGTTCTGCATGTGGAGGATGACCAGGACTTCGCCGAGATCCTGCAATCGGGCCTTTGCGACATTGCCGATGTCCGGCACGTAAACAGCATCGCGCAGGCACGCGCGGTGATGGAGGGGCGGGAGCAGCTGGACGTCATCATCCTTGACTGGTCACTTCCCGACGGGGATGCGGTCTGCCTTTTGGATGAAATCGAAGACCTTCCCTATCCCGTGCGCATCCTGGGCTTGTCGTCGGATGGTCAGCGCGCGCAGGACGGCAGGGTCAGCGCAAATCTGGTGAAATCGCGGGCTGAGCTGGATACGATCGCGGAGCACGTGGCGGGGCATCGGACGCAGGCCTCGTGACATGGTAAATATGGTGAGGACAATCTTGTTCCAATTTGCCATATTTCTGACAGTTTATTACGGCATGACTTTCTAACGGTTGATGCCGTCCTGTCGCGAGACGGCTAAATTGGAAGAAAATTCGAGGCAAAATTATGCGTTCGCCTGAAATAAAATTGAATACATTCAAGAGCTTATCGCTTGGTGGCGCTGCGGCGGTCAGTTGGTACTTTGCCTCCAATGCCTTGCTTACGGGTCCGTTGTCCAATGTTGTCCCGGTGGTGGGTGCAGTGGCCATTGCGGCCCTTTTGCCGTCGTATTTGGGTGTCCGCCGTGCGCGATATATCACCGATAACCAATCACTGGCGCTGGGCCAGCGCATCGACGTCTTGAATGAACATGCCATTGTGAACGTCGTCGACAGAAGCACCAACCTGACGGAAGTGAATGATCGATTCCTTGAGGCAACCGGCTACAGCAGGGAAGAACTGATCGGAACGTCAGTGCACAATCTGTACTGCGACGAAAATCAGAAACTGGCGCCGACGATCCATTTGCTGCTGAGCATGGGCAAATCCTGGAGTGGCGAGACCCCGATCCGCCGCAAGGACGGCTCTGTCTTCTATACCCATACGACCGTCCGTCCGATCTATGATCTGAAAGGCAAATGGATCGGCTCGATCTCTGCCCGCACGGATGTCACGCAAACCCATGAATTGCTGGCCGCGCGCGACATCGCGCAGGTGACGGACGAAATGAAGGACGATATCTGGATCGTCGATTGCGACATGATGGCCGCGACCTACATGAACAAGGTGGCTCTGGGCCGTCTGGGCCTGCGCCGTGCGGCCGAACAGCTTATTCCCCTGTCCCAGCTTAAAGGCGTGGACGGTGTCGGCAGCATCCTGGCGACCTGCCGCGACATGCGCAGTACCGGTGCGGACAACGCCCAGTTCGAGACAGAATATTGCGGCAAGCCGTTTCATATCGGCGTTACGCGTCTGAAGGCCGGTACGCTCAAGGGGCGCTTCATGATCGTGATGGCGGACATGACAAAACGCGTATCCGAAGAGCAGCGCAAATCGGATTTCATTTCCACGGTAAGCCACGAGCTGCGCTCTCCCTTGACCTCGATCAAGGGGGCGATGGGCCTGTTGTTGTCCCGCGCTGCCGGGGAATTGCCGGACAAGGCGGTCAGCATGCTGGAAATCGCGCACCGCAACGCCGACCGGCTGGTGCTGATCATCAATGATATTCTCGATCTGGAAAAGATCGCCGCCGGGCGGATGGAGTTTGACCGGCAGGTTGTGAATATTTCCGACCTGATCACGGAAACCAAAAACGCGAACGCCACGATGCAGCAGCGTTTTGCCGTGAAAGTCGAAAGCAATAGCGACGATACGCCGATCTGGATAAATACGGACCCGAACAGGATTATTCAGGTCCTCAACAACTTCCTTTCCAACGCCTGCAAATTTTCCAAGCCAGGCAGCACGGTTCGGATCGTGATCGAGGATCAGGGCGATTCGGTGCGGGTCGCGGTGAAGGATCAGGGCACCGGAATTCCCATCAAGGACCAGCACAAGGTCTTTGAACGGTTTGCGGATATGGAAAATTCGAACCGATCTGCAAAAGGTGGCACCGGTTTGGGCCTGAGCATCTGTAAAGCTATTGTAGAGGGGTTGGGTGGCAATATAGGCTTTGAGACGACAGAAGGAATAGGAGCGACATTCTATTTCGTCCTGCCCAAAACCGAAGCCAATATGGAAAGCACACCTGCGGATAATGTCGTAAAGATGCGCAGCGCCTCCTGACAGAGAGTCCCTAGGGTCAGGACTCATAGCCAGTAGATAACGACTGCCGCGAGAGCGATGGCGGACAAAAAGACCTTTGGACATCTGT
>NZ_JAPWGV010000049.1:0-13609 GCF_027213915.1 Sulfitobacter sp. G21635-S1 | reverse complement strand
GCGCGGGCATAGGTGTTGAGCGCGACGCTCTCCTGCACATCTTCCGTTTCGGAAATCCGTTCGACGATATCCGCAATACGCAGGGCGGCTTGCCTGATCGCGGCGGGTGAGTTGTTGCCATAGAAGGCCGCGCCGTGCCCAGTGAGCGAGAGGTTGGCATTGGCCAGAAGCGCGGGGTCGATCGTGCCAAGCGCTTCGATCCCGCCGATACGGGTCAAATAGAGGTTATAGCGTTCGGGGATCACCTGGACGTAGTGCTGGGTCTCGCGAAAGGGCGGAACGCCGCCATACTCGAAAACCCGGCCGGGTCCGGCATTATAGGCCGCAAGGGCGTTGATGATGTTGCCATCGAATGTGTTGAGCTGGGTCGCGAGATAGCGCGCGCCGCCATGCACCTGCAGGTAAGGGCTGTCATAGTATTCCGGGTTTATGCCCAGATCGCTGGCCGTGCCCGGCATGATCTGGGTGAGGCCATAGGCGCCGACGGGAGAGCGTGCACCGATGGTGAAACGGCTTTCCTGCCAGATCAGCGCTTGCAGCAGCGCGCGCCATTGGACGGGGGAGAGCCCTGCGCGGCCAACACCCGCAAAGCCGCTGGTCTCCTGAGCCACGCGGATGATGAGCTGCTCGATGGTCTCAGACGCATCCCCGAACATCTGTTCACCGCCGGGATTGGGATCTATCTGGCCCGTGCCATAGACCGCCGCCACCGAGCGGTCGGGATCCCCGCTGCCGCTTTCCAGCCCCGAGACCATGGCGGGCAGGCCCTGACCGCCGAAGCTGGTCTGGGCATCGAGGATGCGTCGGAGGGTTTCCAGCTGCTCCCGTTCGATCTCGGCGATGAGTTCGCGCACGGCAAGCTTGTCCGCCTGAACGGCCAAGTCTGCTTCGCGATCGCCGGTCTCGACGATGTCACGCGCGGTCAGCCCACTGTCATTGGTCGGCACGCCTTGAGACAAGACGAGACCGGGCAGCAGGCAAAACGCGAGGATATGAGGCAGGCTAGACTTCAATGTCGCCCTCCGGCGCGCCGAGCGGTGCGAAGTGGCAATCCTGGGCTGTCGCTGCCGTCGAGGCGAGAAAGGAAAAGCAATTGGCCTGCGGCTCCCGATACTGGGTGCAGGAGGCCAGCGCGCCGAGCGCAGCCAAAGCGATAAGAATACGGATCATGAAAGCCTCCAGAAGTCTGGGCGGTCGCGGTAATCGGGGCCGACGAGCGCTTCGCCCTTTTCCATGCCGCCAAGGATCGTGAGATTGGGCCCGAGGGCGCTCAGATCGGCATCGACGACGATCGAGCCCTGGTCGTCGCGGATCAGCGCCAAGCGGCTGTTGCTGCCCGTGGTGAGAAGGACGTCGAGCTCCTTCTCCGTGAGGTTCAACATGGCGTAATCCGCAGGCTGCGCGCGGATATTGGGCAGCAGGATCTGCGTCGGCACGGCCTCGACGATGGTCTTGCCGGTCCGGGTGCGCTCAAGCTGGCTAGCATATTGCGTCATCATCACCGCGACCGTGTTCTGCTTGCGCGCGGTCACCAGCCAGTTCGACAGCCGCTCGGCGAAATACGCGTTGTCGAGCGCCTTCCAGGCCTCGTCGATCACGATGATGGTGGGGCGGCGATCCTCGATCTCGCGCTCGACCCGGCGGAAAAGATAGGAGAGAACCGCCATCCGTTCCTTGTCGGCCTCGCTGTCGAGAATGCCGGTCAGATCGAAACCCACCACATCGCCTTTGAGCGAGAACGTGTCCTCGAGGCTCTGCCCGAAGATCCAGCCATAGCGGCCGTCCTCAGACCATTCGAGCAGTCGCTGGTGCAGATCGCCGCCATCATCGGTGGACACAAAAAGCGACGCGAAATCCCGCCAGTTCCGCAGGGCCGGATTGGAGGCCTGCGCATTCTGGCGCACCACTTCCTGGATGCGGTTGGTCTGCGCCGGGGTCAGGGGCTTGTCAGCGCGGTAGAGCAGGGTGGCAAGCCAGTCCGAGAGCCAGGCGGTGCCGCGGGCATCGGTCTCTGTCCAGAGCGGGTTGAGGCCCGTGGGCTGACCGGCGTTCAGGGACGCGTAGCGCCCGCCATTCGCGCGGACCGCCATCTCCATACCAAGACGGTAATCGAAGACGAAGATCCGCGCCCCTGCTCGACGGGCTTGCGTCATCAGAAAGGCCGACAGCACCGATTTGCCCGACCCGGGCCGTCCCATGATCAGGGTATGGCCGCTTGTCGGTTCTTTGTCCGGGCTGCCCTGCTCGTGATAGGAAAACCGGTAGGCGCTTTGTTCGGGCGTGGGCAGATATGTGACGACCCGGCCCCAAGGGGTAAGTGCTGCGGGTTTGCCAAGCTGCGTTCGGTGGAAGGCCGCGAAATCAGCGAAGTTACGATTGGTGACGGCGCTGGCGCGGACGCGCTTGGGCTGGTTGCCGGGATGCTGGCTGAGGTAATGCGCCTTGGCTGCGACCCGCTCGCCGATCATTTTCACGCCCTCGGTCGCGGCGGCGTTCACGATCTCCGCGCTGAGGGTTTGCAGCTCTTCGAGCGTGTCGCAGAAGAGCGTCACGACCATATGGTGCTCGCCGAAGCTTTGGCGCTTGGCCTCGAGATCATCGGCGGCGATGTCGAGGGCTTCCATCAGCGAGAGGGCGGCGTCCTGGCTGGCCTGCATCTGGCGCTTTTGCCGCTTGATGCGGCTCGCCATGAGGTTCGAATTGATCGGCGTGAAGGAATGGGTGACGATCATGTCGACCGGCAGGTTCAGCATGTCGAACATGTTGCAGGAGGTGCCTTCCGAGTATTCCCCGATGGTGAAGCTCTTGCCATAGCGATGGCCCACCACGCCTTCCGACAGCTCGAAATGATCGCCGTGAAACGTCACGCGGGTATTGGCGACGTTGAAGGACAGAAAGCCGTAGGTGTTTGCCGGGTAGAGCGGCAGCTCGGTGCCTGTGTTGAGCGCGCCCAGAAACCCCACCAATTCCCCCGATGCGGCCGACAGCAAGCGCGGCTTCAGCTCGGCGAGGCCAGACAGAAAGACGTTCACGGCCTCGCCCAGTCGCTGCAGGCGTTTGCGGGTTTCCTCTCTCAGGCGGTCCGGTGCGCTGCGGCTGAGGAACGGCAGGAGGCTTTTCGGGGGCGGGCGGTGAATGACGGTGAGCGTCAGTGTTTTGTCGCGGAGCCCGCTGGTCTCGAGTTTCGCGCGCCAGCGCCGGTCGACCTCGCCAGCGAAGCTGTCCTCACGGATGGGGTCGAGATCAGGTTTGATGGCCTTGGAGACCTTGTGGACGTAATAGCTGAACTCCGGCCCAAGCTGCGCGACGATGCGCGCAAAAAGCGCCGTCACCTTGTCGAGATAGGCATCGTCCGTCGTGTAGCTGTTGATCCCCTCGAGCCGAATGCACCGGAAGAGCTCGTTCACCCGTGTCCGCACGGTCTGGTCGTCGACGAGGCTCACATAGGGCAGCATATGCGCAAGCCGGGTCTCGCGCGCATACCAGTCTGGCGTCATTGTGCGGGCATCGAGCGCAGCATCACGGGCGTCATCACGGGGCATAGCTGTCCCCGCCATGGATGCTGCGGTTTCGCGTGGGTGGCGTCTCCTGCATGGCCGTCATCATCACGTCGATGAAACGCGGGTCCCAATCTGCGGCCTTCCACAGCACCGGATAGAGAAGGGCGGCCACGCCCAGCACCGCGATGTGCTGGACCCAGACGAACAAGAGCACCGAGCCAAAGAGCCAGACCATCGCGTACATGATGGGCAGGCCCAGAAGCTTCGGCGGGCGCACGAGGCCGAGAAAAAGGGGCGAGCGCTCAGCCACCGGCAAAAACCGCGGCAACGATGGTGGGGGCGGCCGCAACACCGGCGATGCCCACGAGGACCCAAAGCGCTTGGCGCAGGTCGATGATGTTGAAGAACCAGCTCAAGAAAACGCCGAGGACCGCGAGTGTGGCGATGACCACACCAAGAGGTCCGGTCAGCGCATCGACAATGCCCTGCAACAAGCTTTGGATCGGGGAGAGGTCGATGCTCTGGGCGAGGGCGGGCTCAGCAATGAGCAGGAATAGCGCCAGCGAGGCGACAAAGAGGTTTGAAATCCAACTTGTTTGGAAAAAGTGGTATCGCCAATGCACTGCCGCGCTGCGCGCTCTCGTGACATTGCCGATAAGTGTTTTTAGGAATGATTTCCAAAAAGGTTGGGACATCATGAATTTGATCCTTCCAATCGGGCCACGACAGCCATGACGCGGGCCACGTGGTTCTGGGTTTCTCTGTAGGGGGGAATGCCGCCGTGCTGGCGCACGGCATCCGGTCCAGCGTTGTAGGCAGCCAGCGCCAGGCGCGGATCGCCGAAACTCTCCAGCATCATCGCGAGGTAGCGGGCGGAACCGTCAAGGTTCTGCCGCGGGTCACGCGGATCGACGTCGAGATCACGCGCAGTTGTCGGCATCAATTGACCCAGACCAATGGCGCCCGCGGTTGAGATCGCATCCTGCCGATAGGCGCTCTCCACTTCGATATTGGCGCGGTAGAGGCTCAGCCAGTCCGTGACGGAAAGCTCCGCTCGCCTTAGGCCAGGGTGGCTGGCATAGCGCAGGGCCGTGGTCTCTATGGCGTTTAGGACATCGGCGCGGGGCAGGGGCGCCGGACCGACACGGGCTGCAAAGCGCAATGCTTCACGCTCTGGCCCAGTTTCATCGCTGCCGAAAATCGCAAGTTCATCGGCTGCCGAACCCTGACCGATGCCGTCATTGTAGTTGCGGGCAAACCTATTCTGAAACTGCGACGGGTTCAGAGAGCCATCGCTCTCCATGACCAGCACCATCTGTGCCGAGGCTGGTCCTGCCAGAAGGCTAAGGAGAAGAAGGCTAGTCGCTAGCGCCCTTGTCGGATGCCGTGAGCTTGTGCGCGGTCCGCTGGCCCTCTTCGAGCGGCACATCGGCATGGGAGAACCCGATACCAATGAAGAAGGACACAACACCGGTGATTGTCTTGAACTCGCGAATCTTGATGTCGTTATAGGTCGTCCTGGTGCGGGCCGTGACCAGAAGCTTTTCGACGCCCTCGTCAGACACGGCACGCATGATCCAGACCCCATAGTAACTGGGGCCCTTTTTATGTGCCGATTCCTGGCACAGGACTTCAGCGCTGTAACCGCTTTCCACGAGCTCGCGGAACCTGGCTTCCGTAACCACATTTGGTGCTTCGATGTCCCAGTTCATGGCCCGGCTCACGCTTTCTAAAAACACGCAACGCTTGGGCATTCCTACTTGAAGCCCAGAGTTACGATAGTATACTTTCAACTGCAAGATATAATATCATGCATTAGCTGTAGTTTAGTTACGCAAACACTAGTCACGGCCAGTGTCCACGATCAAGGAGATAACAGGTTTGAGTACGCTAAGGTTAAAAGGCCTGCTCCCATTACAAACTTTGGCCATGCTCATCTGCGTCCCCGGGCTGGGTCTAGCGCAATCCTGCCTCGCACCGACCCGTCCCTTCCTGCCAAGCGATTCTCAGACGGCGCGGGACTATGCGGACATCATCCGTGGTGACTTCGAAGATTACATCCAGGATATCCAGAGCTATTTCCGCTGCCTGGATCAGGAACGGGCGCGGGCATTCGAGGAGGCGAGGGAGGTCAGCGAAGAATATAGACTATTTTTGGGTTTGCTGGACGAGTGAATTTGGCGGTGGGGTTTCGCTCCTGGACCACACCTCAGTCAGACAAGTTTGTTATCGCTGAATTAGTGCACATTTAATCTCCCTTAAGAAACCGTTGTAAATTCAAACCGGCAAAGACGATGTTGGGCGGCATCGCCAGTGAATAATGCCCACAATTTAACTCCAAAACATCTGGCCGCGCCCCGGCATTCTGGAGGTGTTCTAGGAACTGCTTCGACAGCTGTGGCAACACGACGGTGTCTCTCTTGGCCAACACAATCTGAAGCTCGAGTTCATGCCGTGCCAATCTATTAGCATAATTCTCAAGATTCATTGGCGCCCAGGCCCTATTAAGGTCGGCCAAGTCTAAAGTGGATTCAAGGCTCTCACGTATCGCCCGCGTCGCGCGGCCGGACCAAACCATATCCGCCAGACTTCCCGCCGTCAGAAACAAGGCGGCCTTCGACACTGCCGCGTCGTGCGCAGCAACCAACCCTGCCACCCAGGAGCCTAAACTCATTCCAAGAACTGAAATCTCTTCATAGCCCTCCCGCTTCAAGTATCTGATGAGTTTTCGTCCATCCAATACCGCCTGCCTCACAGATTGAATTGTCCGCCCCAGATTTGGGCTGAGCATGTAATCCGCGTAGGCTGACCCCGGACGGTGCCGCTCAAGATGATAAGGTAGAGCCATCTCGACAACCGTGATACCGCGCCGTGAGAAAAACTGGGCCAACTGACGATTGCGTTTGCTCGCATTCCAATGGTGAAAAACCACGAGCGCTTGGTTCAGAGAACCACTATCAGTTACTTTTGCGCAAACTAAGTTGTTATCTTTGATCTCAGTCGCAATTTCCGAAGGAAACCTGACCCAACCATCATCCTTCTCGAAATCCCAAGCAGAGGCATCCGGTTCATCAAAGAACGTCGGATCTGCACCGGCTTGGTCCGCGAGTGCGCAAAATTCTGGGATACTCGCAACCTTTTTTTCCTCAGGAAACGCAAGTTCCGATCCGAGCTCGAAATCTGCGATTTTCTTAATGATATCGCCATGCTGCGCCCGTCGTTTATCCCATCGATCAAGCCACGAATAATACATTCTGGGGTCCTCCTAGCACACGCCGCGTCGCCGTAGTTCTGGATTGAACAAGCTGTAAATTGCGAGCACCAGCCCCAAGCCCAGAAAGACCGAAAAGCCGACAAGGACACCGATCAGCAAGTAGTTCACGACAAGCATCGTCACAACTGCTGTCATCTTCGGCCATGGCAGATTGGGTTCATTTTGACCGGCGTTACCCTTCCGCACCGTATTCCCTTTGTGGATCAGATCTGACGACGGCAACCGGGCGAGGACCGCCTGTATTCGCAGGGATCCATACAGAAATGCAGCGCAGGTCGCCAAGACGATAAGCAAGCTGCTAAAATTTGTCGGCATGGAATAGTCGAGCCAATCGCGCTCCCCTTGATGGGCTCCAAAAATTGACAGAAAATCGTTGACGAGCCAATTCACAATCGTTTTCTCACCCGACAGCATAAATGTGCTTTGGAGCTTCATACATATGGCGATCAGAAGCCCTAAAACTGAGCACCGAAAAATCCCCCGCATGATCTTGTGGCCAATGTCTTGAGCCTCGCTTTGACCGCCTAGTTGCGCCCCAAGCTCAGACTCTCTCCCGATTTCCCAAAAATCATACGCCAAGGTACAAAGCAGGATGAGGCCTGCGAAAAAGAGAAAGAAGCACAGGCCCATGTAGAGGTAAGCGATCCCTGTGAACACGATCGCTTCCGGCACCGATATGACGTCAGGGCGTACAATTGCCAGCCGAGCCCATTCCACAGCGTAGTTACCGAGATCGCCTGTCAGCAGCGGGCTCAAGCACCGATCAATCCATTGAAAAACAGCGGCTACCGGCAAGCAAATTAAGAAACTTGCCCAGTAAGAAGACGAAAAAGACTCGGTCTTGAGCCTCCAGTTCTTGTCGCTCTCTTCTGCTGCCCCAGCATCCCAACCAGTCGCTCGATTGCCCTTTGCGACAAGTTTCAGCCGCACCGCTTGTTTCCAGTAGGTCAGCACCTCTACCACGAGCGCCAAGTATAGCGGCAGAACCACCAAGAATAAGACTGTCCAATTTGGCGCCCAAAGAAAACCGACTTGCCGGATCGAGCCCTCCGCCGGACCGATAAGAACGCTGTGGATATCCAGCATGTACGCAAAGAAGCCAAGTCCAACGGCACCGGCAAACACCAGAACGGGTAAATCCAATTGCGACTTCCTGCTAAAGATAGCTGCCGAACTCGCCGCCAAGCTAAAGTTGTGCCTGGGCGTTGTGACATTGATGTTCTGCGCAATCGCTGCTGGCGGTTCCATCTTTCTATCGGAGGGTGCGGACCACGCCGGTTTCAAAGTTTCTTGCACATCGCGTTTCGAACTTCTGCGCTTTTCCCGCCTCCTGGCGGCCAACCGCGATTGCGCGGCGCTCAACTCCGCTTGCCATTCACTGGTTGCCTGCGGATCCTCACACCCAAAGATCCTGGCCAGCCAACGAATGTTGTCGGTGCTAATCCCCTTGTCATTTTCTTGAAACCAAAGTTGCACCGTCCGTAGGTCAATCCCAGTCGGGTTTGCTTCGATTTGCGAAATCGCATCAGCCAGAAGTTCAGGCGTCCATGGGCCGGATGGAAATCCATCTTCGTCCATCGGCCGACCCACACCTGCCGATGCAAGGCGTTTGAACAATTTCTTAAGGTCGCTACGGTCTCCTTGTGGCGGGAGAAAAAATTTACCGTTCTTGATCAATAACCTACAAGCTCTTGCTTCGTTCTGTTTCGTCCGACTTCGTATCGTATCGTGCGTCTGTTTCCTGTGAAAGTACAACCACAGAGGGAAGTGAGAATGAGCGGGATCGAGCCAATTCTCACGTCGGCGGACTACGGGTTTTGCCATTCACTAAATTGGAAAGAGGAAGATGTAAGTGACAGCGCTCAACCGACGCGTTTTGCGGCCTTCGCGGTCAACGATCAGAGATAATGACGAAGCCGTGGCCATAGCCAGATTATTGAAGCAGGACGGCAAGAGTGTTGTCGGCTGGGTCTATCTCTGGGAGGCTTCCGTCCTCTCAATCCTTTGGACAAGCGAAGACCGTCGGGCCCATTTTGTCGATCCACCACTGAAGCCAGAAACGCTTTCAAAAGCGTGGAGCACCGGTGTCACAGATGCGGTTGTGTTTCTGAAAACCCTCGCGCCGCTCGATTGAGGGCTCCTCCGCAACCAACAATCACACATACAGCTAAAGTTGTGGCCTATCGCCTGACCAGTTCATTTTCGACAAGGACGACCATCATGATCCGCTCACTTAGAACAACTTCTTTCACGTTGGGATTTTCACTGGTATTGGCACTCTTTGGAGCGACCGCCAGTGTTCGATCACAGGCGTACCCAATTGATTGCGCAATTTTACTGTGTCTGTCGGGCGGTTGGCCTCATTCAGCGCCATGCTCGCAAGCGCGTGCGGAATTCATTCGACGCATCACGCCTTGGCCCATTGAGCCGCCGCTGCAGATCTGGCGTTGCCCCATGGGCGTGTCTTATCATCCGAGCCAGAACAACAAAGCGCCCACGGAGGTCTTTGACATTCTGTTCAAGGAACATCCAGATGTGCTGCCACAGACGGTTCCCAAACTTGTTGAAAGTTCGGCGACTACGCCAGGACAACCTTTCGCGCGACAACTTTTGCCTTCCTGGGCCGAGACCCAACGAGAGACCGGGGTACAATACATACAACATCGCGCCGACATCGACATCAGCGGTCCGGAATTCGATTTCGTCCGGTCCATTCGCGTCTTTGATGTGCGTCATGCCCGTCAATATGTAGCGGGAAGGGATGGCGGCTGCGTCCGGACTGCAATCATCTACCTCGGGACCTACAGCACTCAAGGGGATTTCTCCTGGGCAAGATCATTTCCGACCGCACTTCCGTCGGCTCACTTTGGCCTCGAACGTTGGGGGGCAGACTGTCCCAGTATTTTTCATCGCTCTGTCTTCGTGGATTGGCAAGACTACCAAGGTAATTACGGATTTGAGCAAGTTGACTATTGAGCAATACTTGGCAAAATCGGTGTGATTCAAACCTCGCCGATATTGTCGCCCTGATGCGCGATCTTTATCCGGTCCTATTACTTAGCTATCTTGACTGGCATGAAACAGAATATTTTCCACGCCTGCATGTCTGACCGCCTTGGCACAGATGAGGACGGCTTGGGTTCTCGCTGGGCAGAGGCATGGTCGCACCCGATTGCTGGCAATAAAAGCGCTGTGTCGGACCTGCTTGGGCAGATGGATAAAGAGCCGGAGTTGCGGGACGACCTGTTGGGGCTCTTCAGCGGGGTTCTGGATGCCATGCGCATGAACCTCGAGAACCGCGAAAAAGACGCAACGGCAATCTTTACGCTGGTTGAGTGCTGGCTCGACGCGAAAGCGGCGTCTGGCAGTCTGGATAACAGACAGAAAATGGCTCTGTGCCAGGCCTTTATCCGTGCAGGCCTGGAGCCGCCTGATGCGATCCGGATCACGTCGAGCGGGACCGGTTCTGAGGAAGACATCGGCGGCCGCGATGTGCCCGATATCGAGACCCTGATGGGAGAAATTATCCCGGACGATGTCACAGGCTATCCGGCCTATATGGTCTTGCGGGAAGGCTTCGGCGCAATGCCGCATGGCGCGTCGGCCCTCTTTGTCACCCAGATGATTGCGCAAGCGGTCCCCAAACTGGTGTCGCTCGGGCGGTATTTTTTGCTCGACCCGATGGTGGAGATGCGGAAGGCTGCCGCCGAGGGTTTTGTTAATCTAGCGCAGGCAGGTGCCATTGATGCAGGCGTGCTCTCTGATCTGATCAGATTGCGCAAATGGCTCCCGGATCAAGCAACCAAAACAATATTGGATCGCGCGATCAAAGAGGCGCTGCGGCGGGAAACTACGGGTGGATCAGTCCCGGGTGCTTGGATGGTGCACCGGCTGGTAACATCGCTGCCTGACGGCACGGGCAGCCAGAGCATCATGGCCAGTGTCAGTCGCGGCAGCAAAAAATGCATCGCCACGCTGCTCCTGAAGGCGGGCTACGGCATCAAGGATGCCTATGCCATCCCCTGCACCAGTGCCAGTGATCAGCGGCGCACTCTTATCGAGTTGGAAGACGCGGTGCCGATGCATGAGGTGCCGAAGACTTACCTCTCCAATGCCTTGGCCACAGCCCTTGGAGAGGGGCTTGTCGAGGGCCTGCCGCCCGCGCCGGGGTTTCTGGAGGTGGCCGAGATGTTGGGGCTGGGTGACATCGCGCCAGTAGAGCACGGCGCCGTGTCTTTCCTCGAGATTGCAGACCCGGAGGCCCAGTTGGCCGACTTGTCTGCAACGAAACGCGGGCGTCTGATTGCCCGAAGCCTCGAATGGGCGCGGGACCATGAGATGTCGTCGAGCTGGTTTGTGACCGATGAAACCCTGTCAGCGGGGTTGGATGAGGCCAAGACCGAACGGCAAGCCGAGAAGGTGGTATGGGCGCATCTGGAAACGCAACGGGAGTTCTGGACCGCGCTATTTGCCAGATCGGCGGCTATTCTACGTTCTGCTGGATCCGATGATTGGCTGACTTTTGCGGCTGTTGTGCAGGTACTGGACAGCGGTCGTACGCTGAGACGTATTCCGATATTTGAAATGATCACGGCTCTAACGCTGGATGTCGCAGAGCAGGGTGGTGTCGATGTGCTAGCCGCGGACGAGGACTTGCTGGACGACCCCTTCACCGACGATGACTTTGATCCCGACATTGAGCCAGAGGCGACAGGTGAGTTGGGACGCCTGCTGCGCAAGACGCCGCTGCGTCCGGATATGATCGATGGCTATCTCACAGCCGTGATCGTGGCCCCACGATTTGTAACACCAACCGACTGGCTGCCACCGCTTCTGGCTGAGATCAACTTTCCCGGAGGCAACAAACTACAGCGCGTGCTCGATATCATCATGCTGCGCTATGGTGCGATCCAGTCCGGTCTCTACGAGGGAGACATTGCGTCTGGAATCAGAAAGCGGTCCGCGCGGAAGTTCGACGACTGGCTCTCTGGTTTTGCCCAGGCCAGTGCCATCACCGCAGCCTGGCCAAAGCGGGCGCTGTCCAAGGACGATCAAAAATTCCTGCGGCTCATCAAGGATGGTGCGCAGGGTGATCATATTCACGACACGCTAAAACCTCTGCTGCCGAGTTGGCTGGAGGCAATGGCGGCAAAAGCACTCGACGGCTAAACCAAACCTTTGCTGTACAGGGGTATTCTTGAAAGCCTCAGCTTTACAGAGCACCAATCAGAGCAAACTCATCCTTGAACAACGTGTCATCTAAAGGCGATCGATGCAATTTGTCCCGCGATCTTGATCAGGAGGGGCGCAAAGGTCATCATGCATCGGAGCGACAGGCCTTCCGGCCACGTAAAGTGAGAGTTACAGGCATGTTCCCGGCTGCTGCGATAGAAGAAAAACCTACCGAATGGTCAGTGTGGTTGGATGCGGATATCGGAGTCTGCTTTGTTACAACGCCAGGAAAACGCGGAGATTACTCCGCCGGTGGTTGGGTATGAAAGCATGACCGGAGAACGGAACAAGAAAGGCCGGGAGACGAATCCGTCATCGGAAGACATTGGGGCCCTTCAGAGCGAGATTGACAAACTGAACCGAGAGCTTCGTGCTTTTGTCGCTGTGGCACTGCAGCACGGTCTGCGCGATTATTGTGAAGCCCGGCACCCAAAGTTAACTGAGGAGCTCGAGAAATTTTATGCGCATTCGCCGCTCCGTGCGAAACAAAAATACGAAACGATCATCTCCCGGATCAGTAACGTTCCCGGACTTCAGGGGACACCGGGAGACACCGCAGAGCGAATATATTACCGTAATGCACAGGACAATGTGGCCTATATTGAGCACGCGCTCAAAAGGAAAAGGTTTGTACTGGGTGGCATCTGGGTTGCGCCGCATTATCGCGGCAAAGGACTGGCGCATAAGATTCTGCGTGTCTTGGTAGAGGCAGCAGACGAGGCCGACCTGAGCATAGAGCTTTATCACGAGCCGTTTGGCGAAGAAGGCTTACGCGTGAACGAGCTGGAAGCCTTTTATAACCGGCACGGGTTTACAATGCATAACACAGCGCCTGGTGGAATGGTCCGATTTCCGCAGTCTCCGCTTGATCTCTATGTTGGCAAATAATGCTTGAGGTCGTTTCACAGTCTTCGCACCCGACGTCATATATAGTCGGGAAATGCAACTCAGTTTGCTGGTTTCAAATGCGCAAATAGTTACATAAGTCTGATTATACGACAACGCTTTAGCTGCGGCGCTCTGTTATGAGGCGGCTTCTGTCAACTGCCGCGATCATCGCGATCGGGCTTACACCGCTTGCTGCCAAACCTGCCGCCGCACAAGGCTACCAGATCGATTGTGCGATCCTCCTGTGCCTCGCAGGCGGTTGGCCGCCTTCGGTCCCATGTGCCCGGGCGCGCGCGGAGTTTATCCGCCGGATCACGCCCTGGCCAATTGAGCCACCGCTGCAGATCTGGCGTTGTCCAATGCGTGCTGAGTTCGAAGCGCCGAACCCGGTTGAGCGCCTCTACAGGTTGGCGGGGTTCAATCCGGGTCCAGCAGTCTCCCTGCCCCGAGAGCGAGAAACGCTCCAACTCGCCCAAGCTGTCGGGCGTGCCGCCGATATCGATGTGACGGACCCTGCTTTTGATTTCATCCGCTCCATAGATGTCTTTCAGGTTACGGCACGTCAGAGGGAGGGCCGTGACGATTGCAACAGATATGCTTCCGTGCGGCGTGGCACGTATGATCAGGACGGCCAATTTCGGTGGCAAAACAGCTCGATAAGTGCCCTTCCTCCAGCCTTCCGAGGGGCCGAGCGATACGGCCAGAACTGCCCCGA
>NZ_JAPWGV010000048.1:0-15676 GCF_027213915.1 Sulfitobacter sp. G21635-S1 | reverse complement strand
CTGCGCTCTCTTGCCTGGAACTGAGCAATTTTGGACTGAAACGGGTGGGCGACAATGAATGTCAACACGACCTAGGCTCTGGATATCCCGTAAATCGGGGTCTGGTGCCACGCGTCCGGTTTGGTATAGGGTGCCCAAAACAAACAGGCGGGAGCGCGGGGAATGCGCAGAACGATATTTGTGGCGGCCCTTGGTGCAGCCAGCCTTGTTATTGGCAGCACGCCCGCCGCGGATGCGGATGTTTTCTCGTCCAGCAACCGCCGCGCGCTTTTCAAATCGCAAAAGAACCTGCTCGATAACCGGGCGGCCAAGCAATATTCCGCTTCGGTCCGGTTGCAGCCGCCCACCGTCAACACCCCGACAAAATGGGACACGCCGAAATACAACGGCAAATACAAGGGCCAGTTCCTGGCCATCGCGCGCGAAGCGGCGACACGCCATGGTGTGCCGGTTGATCTGTTCCTGCGGCTGGTGCAGCAGGAAAGCGGCTGGAACCATCAGGCGGTATCGCACAAGGGGGCGCTCGGGCTGGCACAGCTGATGCCGGGCACGGCCGCGCGGTTGCGGGTGGACCCTTCCGACCCCGCGCAGAACCTCGAAGGCGGCGCGCGGTATCTCAAGCAGCAATACAGCACCTTCGGGGACTGGCGGCTTGCGCTGGCGGCCTATAACGCCGGTCCTGCTGCGGTGCAGAAATACGGCGGCGTGCCACCCTACGCCGAGACACGGAATTACGTGAAGGTCATCTTCGGACAGTAAGCCGCTGTTTCCAAAAGCAATATAACGATATGGTCAAGTGATACGGCAAGGATCCGCCACCCGGGGGAACCTTTCCATACGCGGGGGTGTTGTCTGCTCAGAGCGCCGCAGGTTCGGATCATCCGCCCTGCACCGCGCAAAACATGAGGAGCACAAGATGTTCAATAATCTGAAAAAGCTGGGCCTGGCCGCCGGTGTCAGCCTGCTGGCCCTGACAAGCTATGCCAATGCTGCGGATCTGCCGCCGATCTCTTCCATTGACGTCGGCACCACCTATGCCGCCGCGACAGACGCCAATGCGGCCGAGAAGTTCCCCGACATCACGACGGACCTTCAGGAAGCCATTGCCGAACGCGTCCCGACCTCATCGGATGCCGCCGACAGCCGGATCAGGGTTGAACTGCGCAAGGTTTCGCTCAATGGCAACACGATGCTGAACGATGCCGGTGAATTCAACGAGCTGGAAGGCGTGGTCTCCATCGAGGCGGATGACGGCAGCAGCACCGGCAGCCGGTCCTTCCCGGTCAGCATCGCGGCGCTTTCCGCTGACACGCAAGCGCCCGAGGGCACATATGTGATCCAGCCCTCGACCGATGATTTCTATAACGTGATGATCGGTGCCTTCGCCGACCGCGTTGCCGAAGAGCTTGGCAATGTGAACACCGGCGGCGATACCGTCACGCGCTGACGACACCACCCCCCTCAGTCCGGCAGCCTGTCCCCTGCCGGTCTGATCAGAGGTCTTTTTCGGCCTCGGGCGCGCACCGCTTCCCCCGGTGCGCGCCCTTTTTCTGCGGGGGCGTTTCGCGAAAAATGCTGAATCGCAGATACCTTGCCACGCTTCGCGTTCTCAGGACATTTGCGATGCTCGTGCTTCAACCATTCCCCGAAACGCTTTATTCTGCGGCCACGGTGATTTCGATCACCGGTTCCATCTCGTTGAACTGGGCGTCCGACAGGTGGCATTTGATCTGGTGGCCCTCTGCCATTGTCCGCTGTGGCGGCACTTCCTTTTCACACAGGTTGCCGGGCACCTGGGATTTCCAGCGGCACCGGGTCTGGAAGGGGCAGCCGGGCGGCGGGTTCATCGCCGAGGGGATGTCGCCCTCAAGCACGATGTGCTTTTTCTTGACCCTTGTATCCGCAATCGGCACCGCCGACAGCAGCGCCTCGGTATAGGGGTGATAGGGGGGCGAGAACACCTGATCCGTGCTGCCCAGTTCGACAACATGGCCCAGGTACATCACCATCACCCGGTCGCTGAGATAGCGCACGATGCTCAGGTCGTGGCTGATGAACAGCAGCGTCGTCTTGTGCTGGCGCTGGATTTCCATCAGCAGGTCGGTCACCGCAGCCTGAACCGAGACGTCCAGCGCCGAGACCGGTTCATCCGCCACCACGATCCGCGCATCCCCGGCAAAGGCCCGGGCAATGCCGACGCGCTGTTTCTGGCCACCGGAGAGCTGGCGCGGCATCCGGGTCGCGAATTCACGCGGCAGTTTCACCAGGTCCAGCAGTTCCAGCATCCGCTGCCAGCGGTCCTTTTCATTCTTGCCGATGCGGAAGATTTCCAGCGCCCGCACGATCTGCCGTCCCACCGTCATCGAGGGGTTCAGCGTGTCGAACGGGTTCTGGAACACCATCTGCACATCCGCCACGTTCTTTGTGCTGCGTTTCTCGATGGGCACGTCACCGATGTTCTGGTTGTCCAGCAGGATCTGGCCAGCGGTGGCGGTCTCCAGCCCCATCAGCACCTTGGCAAAGGTGGATTTGCCGCAGCCGGATTCGCCCACGATCGCCAGCGTCTCGCTCTCGCGCGCCTCGAAGGACAATTCCTCATTGGCTTTCACCACCTTGGTGTCGCCGCCGCCAAACATGGCGCTGGCCGCCACCTTGTAGTATTTCTTGAGCTTGTCCATTTTCAGGACCACGTCACCGACCTCGCCCTTGGTCTTGGTCTCGGCCAGTTGCAGCGGCGCGTTCCAGTCGATCTCCTGATATTTGACGCAGCGCGTGTGGTGCCGGTCCTCGCCGCCGATCACCGACATCGGAATCACCCCCTGATCGCAGCGTCCGGCCTCGAAATAATCGCAGCGCGGGCCGAAATTGCAGCCCGGCGGGCGTTCATGGGGCAGGGGAAAGTTGCCGGGAATGGCGATCAATGGCCGCGCGTTCTTGTCGGCGCCGGGCAGGGGGATCGAGCGGAACAGCGCCTGGGTATAGGGGTGCTGCATCTCGTCAAAGACATCCTCGATGCTGCCGCGTTCCACCGCCTCGCCGGAATACATCACGCAGATCCGGTCGCAGGTCTCCAGCACCAGACCAAGGTTGTGGCTGATGAACAGCATCGAGGTGCCGTATTTCTTGCCCAGATCCTTGACCAGTTCGACCACCGCCGCCTCGACGGTCACGTCAAGCGCCGTGGTCGGCTCGTCCAGAATCAGCAGCGACGGTTCCGACATCAGCGCCATCGCGATCACGATGCGCTGCTGCTGACCGCCCGACAGCTGGTGCGGATAGGCCTTGAGGATGCGCTCGGGGTCCGGCAGCTTCACGTCCGTGACCACCTGCAATGCGCGTTGATAGGCGTCCTTCTCGGACATGCCCGCATGGATCATCGGCACTTCCATCAGCTGCTTGCCGATCCGCATGGCGGGGTTCAGCGATGCCATGGGTTCCTGATAGATCATCGCGATCTCGCTGCCGCGGATGTCGCGCAGCTCATCATCGCTCATCTCGCCCAGGTCGCGGCCCTTGAACTTGATCGACCCGCCGACGATGCGCCCGTTCTTGCCCAAGTCCTGCATCACCCCCAGCGCCACTGTGGATTTGCCGCACCCGGATTCACCCACGAGGCCCAGCGCTTCGCCCGGCATCACCGAGGCGGAGAAATCCATCACGGCAGGAATTTCCCGCAACCGGGTAAAGAAGGAAATCGACAGCTTGTCGATCTCAAGGATCGGCCCGTCATACTTTTCTTTTACCATTCTTGTCTCTCCTTGTTGGAGCGGCCGAACCAGAGAAACCCTTGTCGCTCTTTTTGGCCATAAATATTCCCGGGGGTCCGGGGGTAGCACCCCCGGAACTCTCGTCTGGATCAATCCCTCAGGGATTCCTCACGCAAGCCATCCGCCAGCAGGTTCAGACCCAGCACCAGCGTCAGCAAGGCCAGCGCAGGGGCGATGGCCGCATGGGGGTAAAGCGACAGCAGCCGCCGTCCGGCGTTGATCGTGCTGCCCCAGTCCGGGCTTTCCGATTCCAGCCCCAGGCCAAAGAAGCCCAGCGTGCCCAGAAGGATCGTGGTGTAGCCGATCCGCAGGCAGAAATCGACGATCAGCGGCCCGCGCGCATTGGGCAGGATTTCCCACAGCATGATGTACCAGGGCCCTTCGCCCCGGGTCTGCGCCGCCGCCACATAGTCGCGCGTCTTGATGTCCAGCGCGAGGCCCCGCACGATCCGGAAGACCGTGGGCGCGTTCACAAAGACGACAGAGACAAAGACCACCAGGATGCCCGGCCCCAGATCGAAAGGATCAAGGAAGGCGGGCAGACCGGGGATCACATAGGTCGGCGTTTCCACGATGGTGCCGTCGCTGGACACCAGCGCGAGGTAGAGCCAGGCGCCAAGCCCTAGGACGACGATCAGCAGCGGTGTGCGGAACGTCGGCTGCGTGTAGAAGCGCGAGTTCAGCAGGATCGCGAGGAAGATCAGCGGAAAGACAAACAGGAACAGCGCCATGTAGTTGGGGATGCCTGTCAGCACGATTTCCGGCGTCACCAGCAGGTAGAACAGCAAGATCACCGGGAAGGCCAGGATCAGATTGGCCAGAAAGCTCAGGAACGTATCCAGCTTGCCACCGTAATAGCCTGCGGGCAGGCCCAGGGTGATCCCCACCATGAAGGCAAAGAGCGTCGCAAAGGGCGCGATCTTGACCACCACCCAGGAGCCCTTGATCAGCCGCGAGAACACGTCCCGCGCCAGGTTGTCGCCGCCCAGCAGGAACCAGGGATATTCGCCTTCGCCGGCCCGCGCCAGCGGTGTGCCGGGCAGTTTGTTCTTCATCCCCGACACCTGGCTCAGGCTGTCATGGGTGACCAGCAGGTCAAAGCCGCCGCCCAGAATGCCGGTAAAGACCCAGAACATCACGATGGCAAAGCCGATCATGCCCACGGTGCTGTCAAAGAGCTTGCCGTAAAGCCCCAGCTTGCGCTTGTAGGTGACCGACAGCGCAAAGGTGACGATCAGCGCGATCCAGACCGGAATCATCTGCTGCGCCATGGCGCCGAAGATACCCGCCGCAGGCCCCATGAAGATGCCGCCGATCAGGTAGATCAGGATCAGCCCGACCACCGCGTAGAACAGCCAGCTGATGATCTGGTTGATGAACCCGGTCAGACCGGTGCTGCCTGCCAGCGTGCCATCCGCGCTGATCGCCCGTGCGGAACTGTCCGGCACGAAGGAGGCGAGGATCTGCACCACAATCGCCAGTGCCAGCAGTCCGACCAGAAGGTAGAAGATGATGTTGAGCCCCGAAAGCGAGCCCGTCCATGTCAATGGTTCCATGTCAAAGCTCCTTCAGGCGATGCGGATGCGCGGGTTGAGATAGACATACCCGATGTCGGAAATGAGCTGTGTCAGCAGCACCACCGCAACCGAGACAACCGAGACCGCCAGCAGCAGTTCAATGTCGTTGTTGCCCGCCGCCTGCACCAGCAGCCAGCCGAAACCCTTGTAGTTGAACAGGGTCTCCACGATCACCACGCCGTTCAGCAGCCAGGGGATCTGCAGCATGATCACGGTGAAAGGCGCGATCAGCGCGTTGCGCAGCGCATGTTTCAACACGATATCCGAGAATTTCACGCCCTTGAGTCGCGCCGTCCGGATATATTGCGCCGTCATCACCTCGGTCATCGAGGCGCGCGTCATCCGGGCAATATAACCCATGCCGTAAAGCGAAATGGTGAGCACCGGCAGGAAGAAGTTCCAGAAGGTCGCATCCGCCATGGCAGAGGTGGCGGAGCCGAGGAACAGGGTCTTGCTGTCGATCAGCCCCCAGTCGTTCAGCAGCGGCGACACCCCGAACTTGGAAGAGGCCAGCACCGCGATAAAGATCACGCCCGAGACATATTCAGGTGTCGCCGTGGTGGCGATGGAAAAGGTCGACAGGGACCGGTCCAGTTTCGATCCTTCCCGCATCCCGGCGAGCACCCCGACCAGCAGCGCGGAGGGCACCATCAGCAGCAGCACGCAGAGCATCAGCTTGCCGGTCAGCGCCAGACGGGTCAGCACCGTGCCGCCCACCGGCTCCTTGAAGACGGTGGAGAACCCCCAGTCACCCTGCAGGATGCCGCAGCGGGTCGGACGGTCGATCTCGGGCGTACTGGCCGAGAAACAGCGTCCGAAGGTCTTGCCGTCCGGTTTCTCGGTCACCCAGCCGGGCATCACGCCCAGCCATTGACCGAATTTCACCGGCATCGGTTGCAGATAGCCCCGGTCGCCAAGATAGGACGCCACGGCTTCGTCCGACATCCGGAAGTTGCCCTGCGTCTTTGCGAGTTTTTCAAGGTTTGGATAGAGATTGGTCAGCCAGAACACGATGAACGTCAGGCACAATGCCGTCAGAATCATCACGCCCAGCCGACGCAGAATAAATAGTCCCATTCAATGCCCCTGTTGGTGGCGCGGCGGGTTTGCCCACCGGTTTTTGGTTTGGCCTTCGGGCCTTTCGAGTGTTCAGGACGGGCGATGCAGCAGCGCGGCAGGATGCAAAAGCTCTTGGTCATCCCCTTGCGCGGCACGGCCTTGCCCGGCCGTCTTGCATGTGTCTTGCGCACATTCGATGGCTGCTATGAACGCATGAAGCTGCCCCAAAGGTCAATGTCATCTTCCGCCTCTTGATGGTCTTTTTGCGACATGCAACTTTGCCAAAAGCGACCCGCGCGGGGAGTGGAATCGGGCCAAAGCAACTTCCAGGGTACAAAGCCTGGAGCGGCCGACCTTAAACTTGCGACACGCATACCCTGCAGCGTCTGCGGCGCTCTCGGGACATGCGTGTCACAGGATGATTCAGGTGCGGCCGGATTCTTCAGCGGGCGGCTCCGCGCAGTTTGCTGGGCGGCTGGCCGGTATGCTGTTGCATGAAACGGGTGAAATAGGCGGCAGAGCCGAAACCGAGGTGGCGCGCGATGTCTTGCGCAGGCTGGCGGGTTTCGATCAGCAGATGGCGGGCCTCGGCCAGCACCCGTTCGGTCAGCAGGTCCGCTGCCGTCTTGCCGGTTGCGGCTTTGACCGCCCGGGTCAGATGGGTGGCGGTGACCCCCAGGGTTGCCGCATATTCCGCCATCGACGCCCCGCTGCGGAAGCGCTGCGGCAGTTGATCGCAATATAGCTTGCTCAGCCGGGCCGCCGCATTGCGGCGCGGGGGCACGTGTTCCTCCAGCATGATCTGCCGGCGCAGCCAGACAGAGATCAGCGCGGCATGGGCCTCTGCCGCGTCCTGGGACAGGGGGCGGTCCTTTTGCTGTTCGCGGGCGGCAGCTTCGATCAAACCGCTGAGTTCGCTCTGCACCGCCACGTCGCGGATCCGCAGGTGGCGCGGCATTTCCGGCAGACGCAGCGGGGTGCCGGGCGGTACGATCACCGCCTGGGCCATGCCCTGACGCCCCAGGTCCAGCGCAAAGAGCGACCCCTGCGGCACCCAGAGCGCGTTATGCGTGCCCACGCCACGGCGCTGCCCGTCCAGCAGCGCACGGCCCTGTCCCCGCGTGATCCAGATCAGCAGGTGGTGCGGACGGTCCTGCGCCAGCAGCAGCCGCCAGTCCTGCCCGCCGGTGAGCTGGGGCAGGGTCATCACCTTGATGTCGGTGAGGGAAAAGCTCATGGCAATGGTCGCATTTGATCCGATTCAACCGCAGTTTACACCCATTTACCCTGTCAGAAAGTTGAAAAAAGTAAAGTGCGCAGGTTATTGCGGGGTCACCCGGTGCCAGTCCGCCATTTTCGACCGCATCCATGTCCGCTGGCGTTTGGCAAATTGCCGGGTGGCGATCACCGCACGTTCGCGGGCCTGATCCAGCGTCAAGTCGCCTTCCAGATGCGCCATCAGTTCCGGCACGCCAATGGCGCGGTGCGCGGGCAGGGCGGGGTCATAGGCGGGCGCGACGCGACGGACCTCTTCCAGCGCGCCCTGCGCGATCATCTGGTCGAAACGCCGCGCGATCCGGGCGTTCAGCCAGTCGCGCTCCACGTCAAAGACGATGCGGCGGGCCTGCGCTGCGGGCAGCAGCGGCGCGCCGGTCTGCGCCTGCCAATGGGCCAGCCCCCGGCCCGTGGCCTGCTGCACTTCCCAGGCCCGTTGCACGCGCGCGCGGTTCGCAGTGTCAATTCCGGCGGCGGTCTGCACGTCGATGCCCGCAAGCAGGTGGTCCAGATCCATCCCGTCGGCCTGATGCCGGACCTCCTCCGGCGTGGCGGGAATATCGGCCAGCCCCTCCGTGAGCGCCTTGAAATAAAGCCCGGTGCCGCCGGTGATGATCACCCGCTGCCCGGTCTTCAGGATGTCCGCAACCTCGCGCAGCCAATGACCCGTCGAATAGGGTTGCGTCGCGGTGATGTGGCCATAAAGCAGATGCGGGGCCGCGGCCTCTTCCTCTGCGCTGGGGCGCGCGGTGATCACGCGCCAGCATTCATAGACCTGGCTGGCATCCGCATTCACGATGACACCGCCCTGATCCTGCGCGATTTCAAGGGCCAATGCCGATTTGCCGCTTGCGGTGGGGCCTGCGATCAGCACCGGCATCTCAGGCGACAAGCCGCGTAAAACTTCGGTAAAGGACATTTCTTGTCTGAACCTTTCCGCCGTGCATTGAACCTTGCCTTCATTTGCGACATTTTGCGCAAAAGTTAAACCGACAATGAATCCAGCCCTCCCGAAAGGTTCCGCACATGTCCCAAGACGCGTCCAACGTCACTTTCAAACGTGTGATGCTGAAGATATCCGGTGAGGCGCTGATGGGGGATCAGGGTTTCGGCCTGCATCCGCCCACCGTCGAACGGATCGCCCATGAAGTGCAAAGCGTGCATAGTCTGGGGGTCGAGATCTGCATGGTCATCGGCGGCGGCAACATCTTTCGCGGGCTGCAGGGCTCTGCCCAGGGCATGGAACGGACGACGGCGGATTACATGGGGATGCTCGCCACGGTGATGAATGCGCTGGCGATGCAATCCTCGCTGGAAAGTCTGGGCATTCACACCCGGGTGATTTCCGCGATCACCATGAACGAGGTGGCCGAACCCTATATCCGCCGCCGCGCGGTGCGCCACCTTGAGAAGAAGCGGGTCTGCATCTTTGCCGCGGGCACCGGCAACCCCTATTTCACAACCGATACCGCTGCGGCCCTGCGGGCCAATGAAATGGCCTGCGAGGCGATCTTCATGGGCAAGAACGGTGTCGACGGGGTCTATGACAAGGATCCGAAGAAATTTGCCGATGCCAAGCGCTATGATACCGTCAGCTACGACGATGTGCTGCAAAAACGGCTGGCGGTGATGGATGCTTCCGCCATCGCGCTGACACGGGACAACGACCTGCCGATCATCGTCTTTTCGCTGGACGAACCGGGCGGGTTCAAGGGGATCCTCGCGGGCGAGGGCACCTATACCCGCGTACAGGGATAACGCGGCAGGTATTTTCAGGTATCGCGTCCTTCGGACCCGGATCAGAGCCGTCCGGTTGGCGCGCAACCTTGGTCAGTTACAACCGCCCGGCTTGCGCCTTTCCTCGCCCATGCCAATCGCCCCCTCGCTCACTCCGTGACGGTATGATTGCGGGGGATGTCGATCACGATCATGGTGCCGGAAATTTCGCGATCCACCGAGATTTTGGCATTCAGCCCCCGCACCAGCTGGGTCACGATGCGCCCGCCCAGTGAATCGCTCTTGGGCCATTCCACACCTTCGGGAATGCCGGTGCCGTCATCGGCCACCTGCAGGCGCAGCAGACCTTCGCTCAGCTTCTTGATCCGCACGTCGACAAGACCCGCCTCGCGGTTATCGAAGGCATGTTGCATGGAATTGGTCATCACCTCCGACAGCACCAGCCCCAGTTGCGTCGCGGTATTGACCGGCACGCTGACCTCATCCGCATCTATGTTCACCCGCACGCCCTGCCGGCCATCCAGATAGGCAATCGCATTCGCCACACGGGTCAGATAGGCACCCAGATTGACCTTGTCCTGCCCGGAGTTGCGCGCACCGGTGGCGGAACTCAATTCTTCGTAAAGCAGCTGCAGCGTCTCGATCCGGCGCGCCAGCGTGTCGAACTCCTTGCCCGGGGTCGTTTTGGCACCGCGCGCCTGCATGCGGATCATGCCGACAATCATCGACAGATGATTCTTCACCCGGTGCTGGATTTCCTCCAGGGCTTCCTGCGTGTCCTCATCGGTGGGCTCCTCACCGTTATAGATGGTCTGGACCCCCATGAAATAGGGCACCTCATGTTCGTCCACACTCAGCGGCGCCACCATCAGGCGGTTCATGAACTTGGTGCCATCGGCGCGGTAGTTGCGCAGGATCACCGTGGCTTCCTCCCGGTTCTCGATGGCGGCGCGCAGCTTCTCCACCCCGCGCTGGTCGGTATCATCACCCTGCAGGAAACGGCAGTTCCGGCCGAGGACCACATCGCTGTGATAACCCGTCATCTCTTCGAAGGCGCGGTTGACATAGACAATGGGATTGTCGGGCAGTTGCGGGTTCGTCAGCACCAGCGCAAAGGGCGCGCGCGTCATGGCGGCAACCGCCACGTTGGTGGGCAGTGGATGGGCTGAAATCTTCTCACCGTCGGCCATTCAATGATACTCTTCTTACTGCTTCAAATGACGTCGTTTGCGTGGTCCGGCCAGATTGAAACACCTGAACATGCGCAAGTTCCACACGACAAAAGGTATATGGAGCAGCTCTGAGCGATTTCCAGCACCTCAATACGGGGGCAATGCACCGCCGGTGCATCTATACAATCCGGTGCGGTTGACGTTATATCAGGGCCGACAAGAAATTTGACCATTCCACCACCGGAGAAACCATGTCTGACGACTTTATGCTCGACACCGACGATCTTGAGCGGCGCATGAAAGGCGCCATCGCGTCGCTG
Organism: Sulfitobacter sp. G21635-S1; assembly: GCF_027213915.1. Classification (NCBI taxonomy): domain Bacteria; kingdom Pseudomonadati; phylum Pseudomonadota; class Alphaproteobacteria; order Rhodobacterales; family Roseobacteraceae; genus Sulfitobacter; species Sulfitobacter sp. G21635-S1. The sequence continues at coordinate 4,769 of NZ_JAPWGV010000048.1, read as the reverse complement.
AGAACCGAATTTGCATCATTGCGGACCGGGCGTGCCTCTGCCTCCATGCTGGAACCCGTGATGGTTGACGCCTATGGCTCCCCGACACCGATCAACCAGGTGGGGACAGTCAACGTGCCGGAACCGCGCATGGTGACGATCAATGTCTGGGACAAGGGTCTGGTGAACAAGGTGGAAAAGGCCATCCGCGAAAGCGGGCTGGGCATCAATCCGCAGATGAACGGCACCATCATCATGCTGCCGATTCCGGAGCTGAACGAGGAACGCCGGACCCAGCTGACCAAGGTCGCGGGCGGCTATGCCGAACATGCGCGCGTTTCGATCCGCAACATCCGCCGCGATGGCATGGATCAGATCAAGAAAGCCAAGGCAGACGGCATGTCCGAGGATGACCAGAAGCTCTGGGAAAGCGAGATGCAGGATCTGACCAACAAGTATATCGCCCTGATCGACGAGACGCTTGAGACGAAACAGGGCGAGATCATGCAGGTCTGAGCCAGCGCCTCTTTCCGCGCCCTGCCGGTCCGGGTCTCTTGCGGGCACCTGCCTGCGGCGTACCGTTCGAGCCAACCGAAACGCACCTTGAAAGACCCGTCATGCCAACCGCTCCCAAGGGCAACAGCCATACCGAACCAAAGATCGCGCCGGGCGGGCCGCGCCATGTCGCGATCATCATGGACGGCAACGGCCGCTGGGCCACACAGCGGGGCAGGCCGCGTCTGTTCGGCCATCACGCGGGCGCAAAACGCGTGCGCGAGATCGTGGAGGCCTGCCCGGACTTCGGCGTCGAATACCTGACGATCTTTGCCTTTTCGACCGAGAACTGGAAACGCACCCAGGTCGAGGTCGCGGGGCTGATGAGCCTGTTTCGGCGCTATATCTCCAAGGAAACCCGCAGCTTGAGCGAATTCGGCGTGCGGGTCCGTTTTATCGGGGATCGGGTGCGGCTGGATGACAAGCTGATCCGGCTGATGAACGAGCTGGAAGCCGCGACCGCGCATAACACCCGCGTGCATCTGACCATCGCGCTGAACTACGGCGGCCGGGACGAGGTTGCCCGTGCCACCCAGCGACTGGCGCAGGACGTGGCAGCGGGCAAGCTGGACCCCGAGGCAGTGGATGAGGAAACCCTGCCGAAGTACCTGGATACCTATGTCTTGCCCGACCCCGACCTGGTGATCCGTACCAGCGGAGAGGCCCGGATTTCCAATTTTCTGCTGTGGCAATCGGCCTATGCGGAATATGAATTCATTGATACCCTCTGGCCCGATTTCACCAAGGCCGAGTTCGGCAGCCTTTGTGCGGCCTACGGGGGCCGCGACCGGCGTTTCGGCGCGGTCAAGACCTGACCGGAGAAGGAATACCGCATGGGTAATCGCAGCGACCAATGGTCCGATTTGAAAGCACGGCTGGGGGCCGGGGCCGTCATGGTGCTGATCGGCCTGATCGGGATCTGGATGGGGGGCCATGTGTTCCACCTGCTGGTGGCGCTGATCTGTGGCGTCATGGTCTGGGAACTGGTGGCCATGCTGCGCCCCGGCGACGCCTATCTGCCGCTCAAGCTGGGCGCGCTGACCGGTCTGGCCGTCCTTGTGTCGGTCTATCTGCCGGTGGGCCTTGGCCTGCCGGTCCTGCTGGCGCCCGCGCTGATCGGGTTCGGTCAGCTGGAGCGGCACCGCACGATCTACCTCAGTTTCACCGCGATGATCCTGATGGCGGGCTTCGGGTTGATGCAGGTGCGCGACGATTACGGCTTTGGCTGGCTGCTTTGGCTGGTGGTGGTTGTCGTGACCACCGATGTGGTCGGCTATTTCGCCGGGCGCGCCATTGGCGGGCCAAAGTTCTGGCCCAGGGTCAGCCCCAAGAAAACCTGGTCCGGCACTGCGGCGGGCTGGGCCGGTGCCGCGCTGGTGGGTCTGCTGTTTTCCATCAACACCGGGGCAAGCCTGCAGTTGGTGGGGATTTCCATCGCGATTTCAATGGCATCGCAGATGGGTGATATTGCGGAATCCGGGATGAAGCGCAAAATGGGCGTCAAGGACAGCTCCAACCTGATCCCGGGCCACGGCGGCCTGATGGATCGCTTCGACGGGATGCTGGGCGCCTCCGTGTTCCTGCTGGTGATCGGTCAGTTCATCGGTTTGCCCTTTGGTCTGGGATAGGCCGTGGTCCGTCGTGTCTCGATTCTGGGGGCCACAGGGTCCATTGGACAGAACACCATCGATCTGATCCGCCGCGCACCGCTGGATTATGATGTGGTGGCGCTGACCGGGGCGGGCAATATCGGGCAACTTGCCCGTGATGCAATCGAGCTGAAGGCCGATATCGCCGTCACCGCGCGCGACGATCTGCTGGACGATCTGCGTGCCGCGCTGAAGGGCAGCGGCGTGCAGGCGGCCGCCGGGGCCACCGCCATCTGCGAGGCGGCGGCGCGTCCGGCCGACTGGATCATGTCCGCCATCGTCGGGGCGGCAGGGCTGGCACCCGGTCTCGCGGCCCTGCGCCATGGCACCACGCTGGCGCTGGCCAACAAGGAATCGCTGGTCTGCGCCGGGGCGCTGATGCTGGAGACGGCGCAGACCCATGGCGCGCGCATCCTGCCGGTGGACAGCGAGCATTCCGCGATCTTTCAGGCCTTGATCGGCGAGGATCCGGCAGCGGTCGAACGGATCATCATCACCGCGTCGGGCGGTGCATTCCGCGACTGGCCGCTTGAGAAACTGGCAGAGGCGACGCTGGCGCAGGCTTCCTCCCATCCCAATTGGGACATGGGGCAAAGGATCACCATCGATTCTGCCTCGATGTTCAACAAGGCGATGGAGGTCATTGAAACACATGAGTTTTTCGCCATCCAGCCAGATCAGATAGAGGTCCTGGTCCATCCGCAATCCATGATCCATGCGCTGGTGGGCTTCCATGACGGCGCGTTGATGGCCCATGTGGGCCCGGCGGACATGCGCCATGCCATCGGCTTTGCCCTGCATTACCCGCAGCGCCGCCATCTGCCGGTCGAACGGCTGGACCTTGCTGCCATCGGCCAGTTCGAGTTCCGCACCCCGGACGAGCGGCGCTGGCCCGCCCTGCGCCTTGCCCGCGAGACGATTGCAGCGGGCGGTATGACCGGCACGGTGTTCAATGCGGCCAAGGAAACCGCACTGGACGGGTTCATCGCGGGACGGGTCGGTTTCACCGCCATGGCGGATGTGGTGGCGCAGACGCTTGAAGACAAAACTGCGTCAGATGGTCTTATTGGTGCCACGATGACACTTGATAACGTCCTGCGGGTTGACCATCTGGCACGTAAGGCGGCAAAAGCCGCGATAGATAAAAGAGCAGGGTAACGTTTTGGATATTATGGGGCTGATACCGCAATTTGGCGGTTTGATCTGGACGTTGCTGGCTTTTGTCGTGGCACTGTCGGTGATCGTCGCGATTCACGAATACGGCCATTACATTGTCGGGCGCTGGTGCGGGATCAAGGCGGATGTGTTCAGCCTGGGCTTCGGCCCGGTCCTGTGGTCCGGCATGGACCGGCGCGGCACAAAATGGCAGGTCGCGGCGCTGCCCTTTGGCGGCTACGTGAAATTCGCGGGCGATGCGAATGCGGCCTCCGGCAAGGATGAAACCGCGATGGCGGCGCTGGCCGACGACCCGGCCGCGCTGCGCCACACGATGCATGGCGCGCCGCTTTGGGCGCGCACGCTGACCGTCGCCGCCGGGCCTGCGTTCAATTTTGCCATGTCCATCCTGATCTTCTTTGCCGTGGCCTATACCACCGGCGTGGAACGGACCCCGCTGACCGTGGGCGAGCTGCGCCCGATGCCGCAGGCCGAACGCGGGCTGGAACCGGGCGACGAGATTCTGGGGATCAACGGCACAGCGCTGCCGCAAAACGATGCCGCGGCCTATGGCGCCTTCTTCGACAACCTGCCGATGGTGCCGGAACTGACCTATGACGTCATCCGCAACGGCACCGAGCAAAGCGTGGAAGGGCCCTATATCCTGCCGCCGCTGGTCAATCAGGTCTTGCCGCAGACCGCCGCCTATGAAGCCGGGCTGAAAGCGGGTGATGTGATCACCGCCATTGATGCGGAGCCGGTATTCGCCTTTGACCAGCTCAAGAATGCGGTCGAGGAATCCGACGGGGCGGCGCTGGCGCTGACCGTCTGGCGCCGGGGCGAGATGCTGGATTTCACCATGACGCCCAAGGCCACGGACGAGCCCCAGCCCGACGGCACCTTCAAACGCAACCTGCGGATCGGGATCGCGGGGGGCATGTCCTTTGCCCCGGCGACGGAAACGCCCGGTGTGGGGCAGGCGCTGACAGCGGGCGTCGCCAATACCTGGCGGATCATCACCGGTTCGATCTCGGGCCTGAAACAGATGGTGATCGGCAACATCAGCACCTGCAACCTCAGCGGCCCGGTGGGCATTGCCCAGGCCTCCGGCGCCATGGCCAGCCAGGGGGCCACGTCCTTCATCTATTTCATTGCTGTGCTCAGCACGGCGGTGGGGCTTTTGAACCTGTTCCCGATCCCGGCGCTGGATGGGGGCCATCTGACCTTCTATGCCTATGAGGCCGTGACCGGCAAACCGCCCAGCGACGGCGCGCTGCGCATCCTGATGACCATCGGTCTGGCGCTGGTGCTGTCGCTGATGGTCTTTGCGCTGGGGAATGATCTGTTCTGTCCCTAGGTCGTGTTGACATTCATTGTCGCCCACCCGCGCGAGACGGATTTTGCCGCTGGCGCCCTGATGTGAGCGCAGCA
>NZ_JAPWGV010000047.1:0-15953 GCF_027213915.1 Sulfitobacter sp. G21635-S1 | reverse complement strand
TCCTGCGCTCTCTTGCCTGGAACTGAGCAATTTTGGACTGAAACGGGTGGGCGACAATGAATGTCAACACGACCTAGCAACTGTCTCGGGATGCCGCGTTGCTGTCAGGCGCGGCCCGCCTCGGCCCTGTAGCGCGCGATCCAGGCCGCGCTGGTGGCATCTGCGAGCTTGCGGGTGCCGGGGGCGATATCCGCGGCGCACCCCGGGTCAAGACCGATGAACGCCAGCACCTGCGCAAGCGTCTTTTGCGGGGCTTCCGACAGGTTTTCATAGCTCAGCCGCAGCGGCGCAATGCCATTGGCGTCAAACCAGACGGGCCAGGCCGCATCCAGCGCCTGCAATTCGGTGATGCGCCGGGTGAGCGCTGCTGCATCATAGCCCGGTGGCCCGGCAGGCGGCAGTTCCTCAAGCGCGCTGCCATCGGGGCGGCTGTGCCAGAGCCCGCTCTGTTCGGCCCTGAGAAAGGACACCGCCTCTGCCAGCTTGTCCGTGCGGCTGAGATAGATGAAGCGGACCGGTCCGAACGCGGCGGCAAAGCGGGCGGCGTCATCGGGCAGGCCGGGGTGCCTGCGGCCCAGCCAGGCGCAGGCCGAGCCCAGATCAGGCCCCATCAGCCGCAGACCGAACAGCGCGGTGCCGCCCTGCCCTTCGCGGCGCATGGCAGCGAAATATTTTTCGGTAAAATGCGCATCATCCGGGTCAACAGCTTCGGTGATGCCCCAATCGGCGCACCAGTCGGCCAGATGCTGCGCGCCAAAGAACGAATCCGGCCGCCCCGCAACGCCGGTTTGCGCCAGCATGTCACAGAGCAGCGTGGTGCCGCTGCGCGGGTTGCTGCACAGGACGTAGGATTGGGGTGTATCGTTCATCCCGGTATTTTAGTGCTGGTGATCACGCAAACCAACAGCCATGATCCGGGATTTTCAACATAGCCAGTCAGCCTGGATCGACACGCCCGGTCGGCATAGTCATTTTGAACGCGGACCTTCATCTACAAGCTGACGAATGGCTGCTGAGCGGACATTGCTGCCATCAAACATGAGCACCCAGGCCCGGAACAAGCCGAAGGCGCCGGGCCATCGCCTGCCCGCCCGTCGCACCGAAGGTGCGTCGTTGATCATTGGCATGCCTTTGGCATGACGGGTAGGCGATTTGGTGAGGCTAGTTGTTCCCGCGTTGGGATTCATCACGGTTGAGAAATAAAGTGGCATGAACCAAGGTTAGCATCGCCCACCCCGGGCAGGCGTTTGCCCGTCCAGCGATGAACGCGGTCTTCTCGTGTTGTAGAAAGCCAGATATCTGGCAATGCCACTGCGTGCGGCTGCCACGCTGTCCCGCTCCATGCAGCAAACCTCACAACCTTGTTGAGAATTATGAGCACCCCTGCCCCTCGCCCTGCACGCGCCGGCAGGCTACAAGGCGCAAGTCGCGGATGGGGTCCCGATTGTCGAAAAACGACGACGGGAAAGACGCGACTGCCGATAGAAGGCCACAAAGCGCAACGGAGGAATCACCCATGCCGGACGTCAAGATCGTATATTGGCGCGACATCCCCGCACAGGTGATCGTCGGCAAGGGCCGTCGTGGCTCCAAACGCCAGTTGCCGGAGCGCTTTGAGCAGGCCATCGACCGTGCCGCCATGAAAGTGGGGGCCGAAGACACCGATGCCTATCTCGCTGAGTGGCGCAAAGCCGATCCTTACGAGGTTGAGGGAGACCCCGACGCCGTGGCCGACGCAGAGGCCGCCCGCCTGGACGCCGAATACGACAAGGACCGGATCAAAGCGCTGATCGCCAACGACGGCTGGGCCTGAGGGCCGCCCCATGTTCAAGGATAACATCATGTCTTTGCTGAACTTCCGCCGCAAGGAAGCGCCCCAGGCGCCCACAAACAGCCCAGAAGTCGAGGCGTTCCTGCAAGATTACTCCATCGAGGTGATGCCCCGCACCGCCGAGAAGGTCGAGGATTTCCGCGATCTGCTGCCCGCAGGCACCCGCGTCTATATCGCCCATATCGAGGGCACCCCGATCGAGGACATGGTGGCCACGGCCAAACGCCTGAACGCCGATGGTTACAAGGTCATGCCGCACTTTCCCGCGCGCATCATCAAGGACCGGGCGACGCTGGCGAACTGGATCGCCATGTACCAGGGCGAAGCCGATGTGAAACAGGCGCTGCTGCTGGCCGGTGGCGTGACCACCCCGCACGGCGATTTCAGCGACTCCATGCAGCTGATGGAAACCGGTCTCTTCGACGAGGCAGGCTTTGAACGCCTGCATGTCGCGGGCCATCCCGAAGGCAACCGCGACATCGACACCGACGGCACCCGCCTGCGGGTGGACGAGGCGCTGCGCTGGAAGAACGATTTCCAGAGCCGGACCGATGCGAAGATGGCCATCGCCACGCAATTCGCCTTTGAGGCGCAGCCGATCATCGAATGGGCCGACAGCCTGAAATACGCGGGCATCACCCTGCCGATCCACATCGGCATCGCGGGGCCCGCCAAGCTGCAGACCCTGATCAAATTCGCCATCGCCTGCGGCGTCGGCCCCTCGCTCAAGGTCCTGCAGAAACGCGCGATGGATGTGACCAAGCTGCTGCTGCCCTATGAGCCGACCGATGTTGTGACCGAACTGGCCCGTCACAAGGCCGAGAACCCCGATTTCAACATCAGCCACGTGCATTTCTTCCCGCTTGGTGGCATCAAGACCAATGCCAACTGGGCCATCCAGAACGGGGGCGACGCCGCTGCCCCCGCAAACGCCGAATAACGCCGAACAAAGGACCTTTTCATGACCCGTACCGTTGTCGAATCCAAGACCAAGACCGCCATCATCGGCTTTGACGAGCCGTTTTGCGTCATCGGCGAACGGATCAACCCCACAGGCCGCAAGATCTTGGCCGAAGAACTGGAGCGCGGCGATTTCTCTCGTGTCGAAGCCGATGCGGTGGCGCAGGTCGCGGCGGGTGCGAACATTCTGGACGTCAATTCAGGCGCGGTCTTTTCCAACAAGATGGCCGAAGATCCGCGCTATGCCGACAACAACTTTGTCGAGCCGATGCTGATGCCCGAGATGATCAAGCGGGTGCAGGCCGTGACCGACTGCCCGATCTGCATCGACAGCTCCGTGCCCGGCGCGCTTGAGAACGGGTTGCAGGCCTGCGAAGGCCGCCCGCTGCTGAACTCGGTCACCGGCGAGGAAGAGCGTCTGGAACTGGTCCTGCCGCTGGTCAAGAAATACAACGTGCCGGTGGTGGCAATCTCCAACGATGACACCGGCATTTCCGAAGACCCCGAAGTCCGCTTTGCCGTGGCCAAGAAGATCGTGGAACGCGCCGCCGATTTCGGCATCCCGGCCCATGACATCGTGGTGGACCCGCTGGTCATGCCCATCGGCGCCATGGCGACGGCAGGCCATCAGGTCTTTACCCTGGTGCGCCGCCTGCGCGAGGAACTGGGCGTGAACACCACCTGCGGGGCCTCCAACATCTCTTTCGGCCTGCCCAACCGTCACGGCATCAACAACGCCTTCCTGCCGATGGCGATGGGTGCCGGCATGACCTCTGCCATCATGAACCCGGTGGCCCTGCCCGTGAGCCAGACCAAGATCGCCGAGAAAAAGGCCGAGCTGGAAGCGCTGGGCGTGATTCTGCCGGAAGGCATGGATGACGAAGTATTCGTGCAGCTTTTCGGCATGGGCTCTTCGCTGCCGCGTCCGGGCAAGGAAATGGAAGCGATCCGGGCGGCGAATTTCCTGTTCAACCGCGACCCGCATGGCGGCGCATGGATCGAATTCAACAAGCAGGCCCCGAAAGCGGGCCACGAGGGGCGCGGCCGTGCCGGGCGCACCGGCGGACGCCGCCGCCGCTGAGGCGCGCTTGCCGATCCCATGACATTCAAGGCCCCGTGGCACCCTCCACGGGGCTTTTTCATGCGGGTCTCAGGGAAATCCTGCGCAGGGCGCGCAAGGTAACGCAGAATTAACGGACCGCACGCTACACCGGGCTGACAAAGCTGAACTGGAGTTGCGTGATGAAGTCTGCTCACCCCTTGCAGGGCCAGTCCCAAGATGGCTGAGCCGTTGATCCCGGAAAGTCGGCTGAATGTGACGCAGGCCGCTGGCCTGCATGCCGCCCTCATGGCCCGTGCCGGTCAGGATGTCACCCTGGACATGGCGGAGGTGACCCAATTGGGGGCCCTTTGCCTTCAGGTTCTTGTCTCCGCTGCCAGATCGCTGCGCGCGGCTGGTGCCGCGCTGCATCTGGTCAATGTGCCCGACAAGGTGCTGGCCCAGATGACGGCCATGGGCATGTCCCCCGAAACCATAGTGGAGGGGCAGGAATGAGCCTGGAAATACTTGCCGTCGACGACAGCCGCACGATGCGCGACATGATCCGCCTGGCCCTGCTGCCCGCCGGTTTTACCGTCCATACCGCCGATGACGGCGTGCATGGTGTCGAGGTGCTGGATGGCATCGAACCCGACGCCATCATCACCGACATCAACATGCCCCGCATGGACGGGTTCGGCTTCATCGACGCCGTGCGCGGGCAGGACAGGCACCGCGCGACGCCGATCCTGGTGCTGACAACCGAAGCCGCGCCAGAGCTGAAACAGCGCGCTCGTGCCGCCGGGGCGACCGGCTGGATCGTGAAACCCTTTGACCCTGAGAAACTGGTCAAGGCCCTGCAGATGATCGCAAGTTGAGGGGGTCGATGAGATGAGTGAACAGAACGATCCCATGGCAGAGATCCGCGCCTCCTTCTTCATCGAATGCGAGGAACTGCTGGAATCCCTGCAGGATGGCCTCCAGATCATGGATGACGGTGCCGACGACAGCGAAACCATCAATATCGTCTTTCGCGCGGTCCATTCCATCAAGGGCGGCGCCGGCGCCTTTGGGCTGGAATTCCTGGTGCGCTTTGCACACCGCTATGAAACCGTCCTGGATGAAGTCCGCGCCGAAAGGCTGACGGTCACGCCGGAGGCGCTCAAGGTCTTTTATCAGGCGGCGGACCATCTGTCTGATCTGGTGCGGATCAGCCGCGACAACCTGCCCGCCCCGGAGGAACGCACACAAGCGCTGCTTGAAGCCCTGAGCGCATTTCTGGGCGACAGTGACGAACGCGCCGATGCGCCGGAAGAAGAGATTGATTTCAAACCGATGGGCATCTCGCTGGACCTCGGCACCGACGGCGGTGACGGCCCGGACCTTGCCGATCTTGAGGACCTGCCGCCCTTGCCCCCCCTGCCCGGGCTGGATGCACCCGATACACGTCACTATCAGATCCGGTTCACCCCGACGGCGGAGCTTTTCGAGACCGGTAACGAACCGGCATTGCTGCTGCGCAACCTCCAGGCGCTGGGTGAGATGCATGTGACCTGCGACACCTCGGCGGTCCCGGAGCTTGCGCAACTGGTTCCCGAGGTTCCCCATCTGACCTGGGACATCACGCTTGAAACCGAAGCCGAAGAGGCGGAAATCGCCTCGATCTTCGAATTTGTGGAAGGCTTGTGCCGCCTTGACATCATATCCGATGCCGATGCCGAGCCTCCGGGCACCGTCATCGCAGCGGCGGACCCCACAGCGCCGGAAATGCCAGAAGCGGCTGAGGCAGAGGTGCCTCAGACACCCGAGGGGCTCTCTGCCCCCGAACCACTGCCGGAGCAGGAAAAGGAACCCGCGGCAAAACCCGCACCGGCCCCGCCCAAACCCGCCGCGCAGGCACCGCCAGCAGCCAAGACCGTCGTGCGGGTCGATATCGACAGGATCGAACGGCTGGTCAATCTGGTTGGCGAACTGGTGATCAACCAGGCGATGCTTAGCCAAAGTCTGGAGCAATCGGGGCTTTCGCCGCACTCCGACGCCATGAACGGGCTTGAGGAATTCCAACGCCTGACCCGCGACATCCAGGATTCGGTCATGATGATCCGTGCGCAGCCCGTGAAATCGCTGTTCCAGCGCATGTCGCGCATCGTCCGCGAAGCCTCCGGTGCGGTGGACAAGGATGTGCGCCTGATTGTTCACGGCGAAGACACCGAAGTCGACAAGACCGTGATCGAACGGCTGGCCGACCCGCTGACCCATATGATCCGCAACGCGGTGGATCACGGATTGGAAAGCAAATCCGCCCGCCTCGCGGCCGGAAAACCCGAACAGGGTCAGGTCAACCTGTCTGCCGCCCATCGCTCGGGCCGGGTGATCATCGAGATTTCCGACGATGGTGCCGGGATCAACCGCCCCAAGGTGCAACAGCTTGCCATCGACAAGGGGTTGATCCCCCCAGACGCGGTGCTGAGCGATACGGAAATTGATAACCTGTTGTTCATGCCCGGTTTTTCCACGGCGGACAAGGTCTCTGACCTCTCGGGCCGTGGCGTGGGCATGGATGTGGTCCGCACCGCGATCCAGGCCCTTGGCGGCCGTATCACGACCACCTCGCATCCTGGCGAGGGCACGACATTCTCGATCTCGCTGCCGCTCACGCTTGCGGTGCTCGATGGCATGGTGGTCGAGGTGGCGGATGAAACCCTGGTCCTGCCGCTGAATGTTGTTGTCGAAACCCTCACGCTGGAGGCCGGCGATGTCCAGATGTTGCGCCCGGGCAGAAACGTCGTGCGGGTGCGCAGCGGTTTTGTGCCGTTGCTGGATCTTGGCGGCGCATTGGGCTACCGCGCCCCGCTTGAGGATATGACCGGCGCCGTTGTGCTGCTGATCGGCCAGGAAGACGGCAGCAACGCCGCCCTGATGATCGACAATATCGTCGATCAGCGGCAGGTCGTGATCAAGGGGCTCGACGAGAGCTTTCATCGCGCCCCCGGCATTGCCGCCGCGACGATCCTCGGGGATGGCCAGATCGCCCTGATCCTCGACCCCTCCGACATCATTTCCAACGCCATGTCCGCGCATCTGACCGTGGCACCCCAGACCCGCGCCGAAGGAGCCATCGCATGACCGAAACGAATCCGACAAGCAGCATCGAACTGCTGACATTCCAATTGGCCGAGCAGGAATATTCCCTTGATATCATGTCCGTGCGCGAAATCCGGGGCTGGACCCGCGCCACCCCGCTGCCCCAGGCACCGCATTACATGAAAGGGGTGATCAACCTGCGCGGCACGGTCCTGCCCGTGATGGACCTGGCCGAACGCCTGGGCCTGCCGCCGCGCGCCCAAAGCGACCGCGCCGTGATCATCGTGGTGAAACATGACGAATGCATGACCGGCCTGCTGGTCGATGCGGTCTCGGACATCATCGCGCTCACCTCCGACGATCTGCAACCGCCGCCGGACGGCTCCGCCGGTGGCGGCGGTGTGGTCAGCGCGCTGACCCTGATCGACGACCGGATGATCCGGGTCCTTGACCTTGGTGCGACCATCAACGTGGGCGAAGGCCTGGCCGCATGAACGCGCCCCGGCTGACCTCGACAACGCTGGATCCCGACAGCTTTCGCGCCATCGCGGATCTGGCGTACCGGGAAAGCGGCCTGATCCTGGCCGACAAGAAAGCGACGATGATCCAGTCACGCCTGCGCCACAGGTTGCGCAATCTTGGCCTGTCGGATTTCGCCGCCTATTGCTCCTATCTCCAGTCGGAGGATGGGCGGGAAGAACACCAGCATCTGATTTCCGCGCTGACCACAAATGTCTCGCATTTCTTTCGCGAAAGCCATCATTTCGACACGCTGGGCAAGCTGGTGGCGAAACGCCTGCCCGAGCTGCGCGCCGGCGGATGCCTGCGCATCTGGTCGGCCGGCTGTTCGAAGGGACAGGAACCGCTGTCGATCGCCATGACCCTGTTGGATCATGCGCCTGATATGCACAAGCTCGATCTGCGCATTCTCGCGACCGACATCGATTCCACCGTGATCAATTTCGCCCGCGAAGGGATATACCCCGACCGGCTGATGAGCGGTGTATCCGATGAGATGCGCGCGCGGTTCTTCACCCGTCAGAGCGCCGGTGCCGGTGGAGAGGCGGGATATGCCGCGCATTCAGACATCAAGAGAATGATCAGGTACAACCCTTTGAACCTGCTCAGGGAATGGCCGATGCGCAGCCAGTTTGACGTGGTTTTCTGCAGAAATGTCGTGATCTATTTCGATCTTGAAACGCAATGCAGGCTCTGGCCGCGCATGCATCAGCTGCTGCGCCCTGACGGCATTCTTTTTCTGGGTCATTCCGAACGTATCGCGCAGCCGGAGAAATTCGGCTTCCGCGTGGGCGAGCCCACGACATATCGACCGATCTGAACCGACAACAGACCGCACGTGCCTGGCGCGTCGCCCGAAACCAACGAGGAAATCCCAATATGGCCTTGCGTGACCAAATCCACATCATGGTTGTCGACGACATGTCCACCAGCCGTGGCCTGATCACGCAGGCGCTGGATTCTTTCGGGGTGCGCAATGTGTTCACCGCAGAAAACGGCAAACAGGCCCTGCAGGCATTGACGGCAAAACCGGTGCATCTTGTCATTTCCGATTACAACATGCCCGAAATGGACGGGCTGAAACTGCTGCATTACCTGCGCGCCACCCCCAAGACCAAGGGCATCGGCTTTGTCCTGATCACAGGCCGGGCCGAACAGCAGATCATCGACCATGGCAAGAAGCTGGGCATGAACAATTATCTCAAGAAGCCTTTTGAACCCAACGACTTGCGCAATTGCATCGAACAGGTAGTTGGACGCCTGTAAGGGGGGGGCGGATCAATGCAGGAACCTGACCTTGGGGTCATCTTGCAGCGTGTCTCTTCGCACGTGGCAGGGCTGGCCGAAATGGTGAACTGGGCCGAACATGCCATCGGCGACAGGCTTGATCTGTCGCGCGAGGATGCGGGTGTGATCGGGCAGCTGCAAAGCCTCGACTATCTGCGGCAGTCGCTGGAGGATCTGACCGCATTGACCGCTGCGATCGGGTGCCAGCCCGGTGTGAACACCATCGGGGTGGCGGGCCTGGCGGATGCCTGTTCCTCACTGCGGCTGGCGGACACGCGCGCATTGTTTCAAGCGCAGCACTGTCAGGGCGTCGCCCCGCTTCCCACCCGCTCGCCGGGAGATCTGGACCTGTTCTAACCCCCCACCGCTGTTGCTGTCGGCCATCGACACGACATGCCGCGGGTCAGAACAGTTCGATTTCCCGGTTCGCCATTGGCGCCGCTGGCACGGCCTCGGTGACCGCGGCGCGGGGTTTGGTCTTTTGCCGGGCGATCCCGCGCGCTGGCAGATAGATGAGATGCCGCGCCGTATCGCCGCCGACGGATTTTGACAGACAGGGAATATTCTCGCTTTCAAGGAAATTCAGAACAAAGGCCGCATTTGCGCCGCCGATGTCGGACAGTCCGGTCACCATTTTCGCCCCGCCGAACAGCTTTGCCTGCATCCGCGATTTCTGGGCCCCCAGTTTGAGCATGTCGTTGATCACCAGTTCCATCGCATTCAGACCTTCCGGGTCGAAACGGGTGGATTGCCGGGCATTTGCGGCAATCAGGATATGGTTCATCCCGCCGACACCGACCAGAGGGTCATGCAGGCAACAGGCCACACAGGAGCCAAGCAGGGTGGAAATGACCACACCGGGGTCATCGGAAACCGCATATTCCCCCTGTGTGATCACCCTGGTCGTTGTGGTCATTGTCTTGCCCTCACCAATCGTGCCCGGTGCCGCGCCGCCGCTTGATTGAGGGCCTGCGACATCTCCGCCAGTGGAAACTGGCGTTCCACGGCACCGATTTCCCAGGCGGCGCGCGGCATGCCGTAGACAGTGCTGCTGTCCTGGTCCTGGCCAAAGGTGGTCGCGCCCGCATCGCGCAGGGCCTTCAGCCCGCGCGCGCCGTCCTGACCAAGACCGGTCAGGATCGTCGCGATCACGTCGCGGGCATGGGGCACTGCCGAGTGAAACAACTGATTGATGGAGGGGCAATGCCCTGCCCCTTCGTCATCGGATTGCAGGCGGATTTCCCATTGCCCAAGGCTGCGCGTCACCTGCGTATGCTGGCCCAGGGCCGGGGCCAGCACGATCTGACCAGGTGTCAATGCCATGCCGGGACGCGCAAGCAGGACATCCTGATCAAACCTGCGGTCCAGAAGCTGCGAAAAACTGACCAGTTGCATACCCGGCATGTGTTGAACGATCACAACCGGCGGGCCAGCAGGATCCAGCCCGCCAATAAGCGTGTCCAGGGCTGCAACACCCCCTGTCGAGGCCCCGATCAGCACGAGCGGTTCCATGCCCTGATGCCGGACAGCAGGTGCAGAAGCGCTGGCGACACGGGCGCGCGGCGCTGTCTGTATCCTGCTGCAGGCGGCGGCAAAGACACGTCGCGAGATGGTGTCGCGCAAGCGCCGGCTGGTCCCGTTTTCGGGCTTTTCCAGACAATCCACCGCCCCCAGCATGAGCGCCCGCACGGTCGTCTCGCAATTTGCGCGGGTCACGCCGGAAAACACGACCACCGGTAAGGGATTGCGGAGCATCAGTTTTTCCAGAAATTCCAACCCGTTCATTCCCGGCAGTTCGATATCGAGGGTAATCACATCCGGGCGCGTCGCCTTGATGACCGCGCCTGCCTCTCTCGCGTCGCTGGCTTCGCCCACGACAACAAGACGGCGATTGCCCTCCAGCACCAAGCGCAACCACCGCCGCAGCAAGGGCGAATCGTCCACGATCACCACGGTCTTGCGCTGTTGAAAGCGCGCAGGATCCATCCCCATGGAGGGCGGTGCATCCGTCACCGCGCTTTTCCCACAAAGATGCCACTCATGACCATTTCCCGCTGGAAAGTTAACGAAACCCTGCGCGCGTCCCCGGCGGGGGCACCCCTCTTCTATGACGGCAGATCATGAACAGCTCTTTAACCGGATGCGAAAATCCGGTGCCCGTGGGCAGCATCTGCGGCGCAATTCGGGGCGCATCCGGTGGCCGGGCGGCATGCCTAGCTGTTCAGAAACGCGAATAACTTACTTTTATCAATGGGTTTCGGCAGCAGATTCACGCCAAGTTCCCGGCAGGCACGTTCCAGTTCCAACCCGCGGTCGGCAGATATCAGGCGCACCGGCACATCGCCATGCAGCGCGCGGATCCGGCACAGCAGATCCAGGCCGGACATGCCCTCGCCAAGCTGGTGATCCAGCACCAGCGCATCGGGTCTGAGGTCGATGTCGGCCAGCAGTTTCAACGCGTCCTCGCCGGTGCGGCTGTGGATCACCTCTGCCCCCCAGCCTTCCATCATCAGGACCAGCGCATTGGCAAGGTTTTCGTCATTTTCCACCAGGAACACGATGTCGCCCTTGCGTTCCAGATCAGAGGTTTCGGGCCGCTCGCGGGCCAGCACGATCGGGTCCTGCCGCCCTTCGACAACCGGTACATCCACGCAGAACAGGCTGCCCCGGCCCGGTGCCGAGGTCAGCTGCAACCGGTGGCCCAGCGATTTGCAGGCGCGCTCCACAATCGCCAGACCCAGGCCCAGGCTATGTTCCTTCTGATGCGCAGAGAGCCGCTGGAACTCCTGAAAGATCGCTTCCTGTTCCTCTTCGGCGATGCCCGGTCCGGTATCCCAGACCTGAAGCTGTGCCATCCCGCCGCGCCGCCGCACCCCCACCAGCACGCGGCCGGTTTCCGTATAGCGCACCGCGTTGGATACCAGGTTCTGCACGATCCGGCGCAGGTAGCCGGGATCGGAGCGTACCGACAGCCCGCAATCGACCACAGAGAGTTCTATCCCCTTGGCCTGCGCCACCGGTGTCAGCTCATCGCGCAGGGGTGCCAGAATGGCGCTCAGATGCACCGGCTGGATGTCAAAGGTCGGGTGTTCGGCATCCAGCCGAGAGATGTCCAGCAGCGCCTCGATGATCTGCTCGACCGAGGCGAGCGCCGTCTCTGCCTTTTCGACAATCCCGCGCTGGTCCGGTGCCTCGATCTGTTCGGAGAGGGCCGAGACAAAGAGCTTGGCCGCCGACAGGGGTTGCAACAGATCATGGCTGGCCGCCGCGACAAAGCGCGACTTGGAAGCATTGGCCCGTTCCGCCTCGGAGAGCGCAATCCCCAGCTCGCGGGTCCGGCTTTGCACCCGGCGTTCAAGCATCTCGTTCATCTCGGCGAGCGCCCGCGCAGCCCCTCTTTCGGCGGTGACATCGGTAAAGCTGATCACGAAACCCCGGTCCGGCATTTCCTGGGCAAAGATGCTCAGCACCTTGTTGTTGTCGCCCGTCACCTCAAAGGCGATGGGCCTGCGCCCGCTTTCCTGCCCGGCCCAGTCGATCAGCATCTGGCTGTCGAAACTGTCCTGGAAGGTCAGTTGCCGGTTCAGCCGCTCCAGCAGCACCACAAAATTGCGGCCCAGGTCGGTATCCTGCGGCGGCAGGTCCAGCAGGTAGTCCATGCGCCGGTTCCAGCCGATCAGCTTGCGGTGCCGGTCAAAGATGCAGACCCCCTGGTCGAGGTGATCCAGCGTGGCCCGCAGGATCTGGGCCTGTTCATCGCGCAGTTTCTCGCGCTCCTTGCGTTCCAGCCGGATGATATTGGTCACATCCGTCTGCAAAATTACCGTGCCGCCGCGCGCGGTCCGGTGTTCGCTGACCTGCAGCCAGCGGTCATGGATCAGGCTGACATTGAACACCACATGGTTGTCGCGGTGCCGCCGGGTGCGTTGTTGCGCCCATTTCTGCGGGGTCACCTCTGCGGTCAGGGACAGATACCTGCTGGATGAAATAAGGTCGACATAGGCGTCAAAGGACAGCCCCTCGCACAACTGCGGTTCGATGTCGGACAGATCGCGGCAGAACCGGCTGTTGAACAGCACCAGCCGGTCACTGGGATCAAACAGGGCAAAGCCTTCGCTGATGGTTTCAATCGCTTCGGTCAGGTTTTCGCGCGCGATGGCGGTTTCGCGGTTGGCCACTTCGAGCCGGGCATTCGACTCCTGCAAAAGTTCAAGCGTGCGTTCCAGGTCGATGGTCCGTTCGCGCACCTGCACTTCCAGCAGGGCGGCGCGTTCGAACTGGGCATAGGCGACGCCGGATTGTTCGTTCTTCTGTTCCACCCGGCGCATCAGGGCCTGGGTGATCTGCAACAGTTTCTCGTTCTGCCGCTCGATCGAATCTGCGGGGTTGATCACCGACACCGGGTCACTCCGCATCTTCCTCCGGCGCATAGATCGCCACGCCGGTCATCGTGTGATTGACATGCAGCGCCCCGATCTGTTCCCCGTAGGTGGAAAAGCCGATCACACGGTGATCAGCGAGCACCGCCGACACCGCGCGGGTGGTTTGTTTCTGCTCGGCCTCGATCCGGCGCAGCAGGCAATCGCAGCCGACGATATCGGTAAGCGCGCCTGCATCCGCCAGCTCGTCCAGCTTGCGCCGCAGGTGGTCGACCATGTCCAGAGGGTCGGCCAGGGTCAGCACCATCCCCTCGTCTATGGCGGAGAAGAACAGCAGTTCGCCCCCCTCCTTGACCTGCTGGATCGCGCGCACGTGATGGTTTCTACCAATGCGCACCACCACGGGATGGGAGGCAAAGGTGAACTGGTCCAATTGCTGGGGGTCCTTGCCCACAAGCCGCGCATATTCCTGCGCGGCAGGTTCCGCATTGATCGACTTGACGATGCGCCGGTCCGGGTCGGCGCCTGTCACAACCATCTGGCGGTCGGTCGGCACCAGGTGGTCGATGCTGAAGACCTTCACCCGCAATGCGCTCTGGATCAGGGTCAGCACCGCCGCATTTTCGCAGGCACGACCATTCAGCGCGACGCGCGTATGGCCGAAATCCACGCCATCCGCTGCCGAACCGCCGAACAGTGCCATGTCACGCAGCGCCGGCGCGATGGCCACGGTCAGCATGTCCTCGCGCAGCGACAGCCCGTCCACCAGCAGAAAGGCAAAGCCATGACGCTTGTCCGGATGCGCCTCCTGCAGGGCGACGCGTTCCAGGGCGATACGGTCCTGCAGGGCCTGCGAAGAACCTCCGCCCAGATCCTCGATCAGGATCGAGGTGGCGGCGAAATGGGCCTGCGGGAAACCGATGGCGATGACCGTGTTCTCGGCATAACCCCCCGCCCCGATTTCTCCGGCGGTCGTGCAGGCCACCACCTCGGCCTCGCCAAAGGCGGCATCGGCCTCGCGCACAAGCCTGTCGAAATCGGCGGTGGGTGAAATGAACAGCGCCACCACCGCCATGGGTGCTGGGCCCAGAGCCTGGCGGAGCACGCCGATGGGATCGGGATGGGACGCATCGACCTGGCCGCGGCACAATGCATGCCGCACCCCCGTCAGCGGTTCAACCTCTTGCTGAATTGCCACATCGCGCCTCCCTCAACGCAGACTAGCGGCGCTCTTCGTCACTTGGCAACTGGGATGTGAACTGGGCTTCATGGGCGACCAGAACCGCCTGCGTCCGGTTCTGCACGCCAAGTTTGCGCATGATCGCTGTCACATGCGCCTTGACGGTGGTTTCCGCGATCGACAGCTCATAGGCAATCTGCTTGTTCAGCTTGCCCGCGCAGATCAATTCAAGGATGCGGGCCTGCTGGTTGGTCAGCGAGGTGAGGCGGCGCAGGTTCGCGTTGTCTTCGGCCGCGCCCTCCCCGGCGACAAACCCGCTGGGCGTAAAGACCTGGCCCGAGCGGATGACGTCGATGGCCTCCTTGAAGGTGCCCCGGCTGCTGTGTTTCGGTACAAATCCCGATGCCCCCGCCGCGATGGCGCCATTGATCACCGCGTTGTCGGTGACCGAGGTCACGATGATCACATGGGCATCCCCGACCTGCCGCCTGAGCCGCAAAAGACCGTCCAGCCCGCTGACATCCGGCAGGTTGAGGTCGAGCAGCACAAGGTCCGGTGGTGCTGCCTGCCCCAGTTCCTCCAGCGCAGAGGCCAGCGAATGCGTCCTGCGCACGTCGGTATAGGCGGCCACGGATCTGAGCGTCAGCTCCAGCGCGTCGCAGAACAGGGGATGATCATCCACGATCAGGGCCCATTTGCCCGGGGTCTCGGGGGTGAGCATATCCGTCATCGGCATTTCATCTGTTTTCATGGGCAAAGATTAGCAGCATTTCCCGCGCAGGTATCTAGCCAAAAGGTCTTAGGCTCCGGGCTCATGCCCCCAACCAAAGTCCAATAGCGCGTTGTGGCCTCCGCCCCTAGTACATCTGCCAGACCCGGCAGGATTTCGCGTGGGGAAACATGACGAACTAGGGAGACAGCAGATGAACCTGAGCGATCAAAAGACCATAGATGCCGACCGCGACAGCGTTTTCGCGGCCCTTCTTGACCCCGAAGTCCTGAAGGTCTGCGTCCCCGGCTGCCAGGAGATGTCAGGTTCAGCCGAACAGGGGTTCGAGGCCACGGTGGTGCAAAAGGTCGGGCCGGTAAAGGCGACCTTCAAGGGGGCCGTATTCCTCAGCAACATGGCGGCGCCGGAAAGCCTGACCATCAGCGGCGAAGGCAAGGGCGGCGCCGCCGGCTTTGCCAAAGGCGGCGCGCAGGTGCGCCTTGAGGCGCAGGGCGACAAGACTATCCTGCACTACGAGGTGGATGCCAAGGTGGGCGGCAAGCTGGCGCAATTGGGCAGCCGGATCATCGACGGCTTTGCCAAGAAGATGGCCGACCAGTTCTTTTCCAACTTCCAGCAGGCGCTGGGCGGTGCTGAACCTGTCGAGGCGGCTACGGACGCGCCGGTCAAGAAAGGCTGGTTCGGGCGTCAGAAAAAGGTCTGAGGGCCATTGAAAAACGGTTGCTGCCGACCGGCCGGCGGCGGCGCGCCGCAGCACACCAGATCGCGCGACGGCATTGCCGACCTCCTGTTTCCGCGTCTGCAATCAGGATGACCTGTCAAATATGGCATGTGAGGCTGCTGAAAAAGCACGTTCCTGCACCCGCCCCCCCCGAAACAACGAAATCGTTCTTCCACGACGCCAGCCACAAGCCTTGGCCCGGGTGTCAGCCCGGGCCGCGCCC
>NZ_JAPWGV010000046.1:0-20025 GCF_027213915.1 Sulfitobacter sp. G21635-S1 | reverse complement strand
ACAGATGTCCAAAGGTCTTTTTGTCCGCCATCGCTCTCGCGGCAGTCGTTATCTACTGGCTATGAGTCCTGACCCTAGCGTTCAACCACGGGCCATAAACATCGGCCCACCCTTGTGACGCGGAAAGCCGTAGCCCAGCACCATCACAACGTCGATATCCGCGGCGCTTTCTGCAATCCCCTCGTTCAGGATCGCCTGTCCCTCGGCCTGCATGACGCTCAATATGCGCTGCATGATCTCTTCTGGCGTAAAGTCGCGGCGCGTCCGGCCCGCACGCGCGCTTTCTGCGAGGATGATTTTCTCCACTTCGGGGTCGGGCACCGCTGCGCCGCTGGCGTAATCATACCAGCCTTTGCCGGCCTTGCGCCCCAACCGCCCGGCTTCGCAAAGGTTATCTGCGATCCGGGCATAGCGTTCATCGGCGGGCCGTGTCGCCGCACGGGCCTTGCGTTGCGCCCAGGCAATATCGAGCCCGCTCATGTCCTGGACCTTGTACAGCCCCATCGCAAAACCAAAGCACTCCATCGCGGCGTCAATCTGCTGTGGCAGCGCGCCTTCTTCCAGCATGAATTCGCAATCACGCCGATAGGCCGCCATGATCCGGTTGCCGATGAACCCGTCGCAAACCCCGGCCACCACCGGCACTTTGCGCAGGCGTTTGGCCAAGGCCGCGCCGGTCGCAAGGGCGCGTTCGCCGGTGGCGTCGCCCCGTACCACTTCCAGCAGTTTCATCACGTGAGCCGGTGAGAAGAAATGCAGCCCAAGAATGCGCGACGGGTCACGGGTTGTTTCGGCCAGCCGGTTCACATCCAGATAGGATGTGTTGGTTGCCAGCACCGCGTCGTCGGGCATCACGGCGTCCAGCTTGTTAAATACTTCGCGCTTCACGTCCAGATCCTCGAACACCGCTTCGATCACCAGCGGGCAACCGGCCAGCGCGGCGTAATCCTGCCCGGCGCCAAGTGCCGCCAGCGCCGTGTCCGCCTTGTCCTGCGAGATCACGCCGCGTTTGAGACTGCCCGCGATGGTATCCGCAACACGCGCACCCGCCGTTTCGGCCGCTGACGCATCCCGTTCGACCAGATGCACCTGTGATCCGGCCAGCAACAGCGCCGTAGCAATCCCAGCCCCCATCGTACCGCCGCCGATGACACCGACACGCGACAGGTCCGCCGGTTCGGCCTGCGCGGTTTTCAGGCCTTGGCCCGCACCGCGTTCCGCAAAGAAGATGTGACGCAGCGCAGCTGCCTCCTCGGAGGCGGCAAGACGCAGGAAACGCTCGCGTTCTGCCGACAGGGCTTCGACGACGCCCAGGCTCTGAGCATCCCGCAGGGCACCCAATGCCTCAAGCGGCGCCACAGCACCGCGTGACCGTTTGCGCAACTCTGCTTCCCTGGCCGCCCAGTCGACCGCCGGTCCTGCAACGAGCGGGCGCGCGCGTGTCGGTTGCGGCACACCCTGCCCCGCCAGTTCAAGCGCAAGGCTCTCTGCCTCTTTCACCACATCCTCGGCACACAGCCGATCGACCAGCCCCATGGTTTTTGCCGCCTGCGCCGCCACCGGCTTACCAGTTGTCACCAGTTGAACCGCATCACCCATCGACACCAAACGCGGCAGCCGTACCGTCCCGCCTGACCCGGGAATGATCCCCAGCGACACTTCGGGCAGCCCGAGCTTTGCAGATGTCGATGCAACCCGCCCGTGACAGGCCATCGCCAGCTCCAGCCCGCCGCCAAGGGCCGTCCCATGCACCGCCGCGACCCAAGGCACCGCCGCGTTTTCAATCAGGGCCAGAACATCCGGCAGAAACGGCTCCTGTGGTGTCTGACCCAATTCGCGGATATCCGCGCCCGCAACAAAACTGCGCCCGGCGCATGACAGAACAACGGCCCGCACATCTTTTTGCCGGGCAATGTCGGAACAGGCGGCTGCCAGTCCGGCCCGCACCTGCTGCGACAGGGCATTTACCGGTGGGTTGTCTATAACCACATGCGCCACCGCGCCATGGATCTCACAGGTTACAACCGACATTGTTCAGGCCTCCTCCCATTGGCGACGCCCCTTCGGACGTCTCTTGCGGGCAGGTATAGACAGATCGATGTTGGGCGTGATCAAACAATTCGTTGGGTTCAGGCCAGCCTTCTTAAGGTTAGGCTGGTCCTGCCAACAGCCTGATTGCACCGCCAGTGATTCCAGAAAGGGAGCCCCAGAATGACACAATCCATCTGCACAGAGATCGCCACAGGCACCAACCTCGGAGGCCTGACCTGATGGGCCGCGAAGATCCGCCGCCGCAGGGCAACCCGACCATTCGCACAGTCGCAATGCCGGCAGATACCAACCCTGCCGGAGATATCTTTGGCGGCTGGCTGATGAGCCAGATGGACCTTGCCGCCGGAAATGTTGCCGCCCTGACCTCGGGCGGGCGCAGCGCGACAATTGCAGTGGACGCGATGATATTTCATCGCCCGGTCAAGGTCGGGGACGAGGTGTCGCTTTATGCTTCCCTGATCAAGGTCGGGCGCACGTCGATGGTGATCCATGTGGACGCGTGGCGGCGCCCGCGACAGTCGGACAAAAGCGAAATGGTGACCGAAGCCAACTTTACCTTCGTGGCCCTGGATGATGAAGGCCGCGCCGTGCCGGTAACTTCGGAAAACCCCTGATCCATGCCGCTCGCCTGTTCCGCCGATCCCGACATGGGGCTTCCCCCGCTGCTGATGGTACATGGTCTGCTTGTCAGCCGCCGCCTGTGGGAACCGAACAAACGCCTGGCGCTGAGCTTTCGCCGGATCCGTGTCGATCTGCCCGCGCATGGCGACAGCGGCAGCCCCAGGTCTGCCGCGGAGGCCCAACCAGAATATCTGGTGCGCCAGTTGGACGCCTTGCGGCAGGAGCTGGGGATAGAACGGTGGCACCTTTGCGGTCAGAGTTTTGGTGCCGGGCTTGTGTTGCGCTATGCGCTTGACCTGCCGCAGCACAGTGGCGCGCTGGTGTTCACCAACGCCAATGCCGCGCTCAGGCATGACTGGCCGGATGAGCTGAAAGAAGCGAATGCCAAACGCATCAACGCGCTGAAAGCCAATGGCACCGACGCGCTGCGCGGCCTGCCCTATCACCCGGTCCACGCGCGCCGCTTCCCCGCCGAACTGCGCGCTGCGCTGACCAGGGATGCAGATGGCACCGATCCCGACGGTTTGGCCCTTCTGCTGGGCGAAGGGTTGCCGCGACTGTCCGTCCAGCACCGACTGCAAGAACTGCGCGTGCCTGCCATGCTGATCAACGGCGTGAAGGAGACCAAGTTTCAACCCATTCGGAACTGGCTGTCGCGCATGCATCCCTCCATCGGCATCACCGATCTGGAAGGCGGGCATTCAGTCAACGTCGATTGCAGCGCCGCATTTGACAGCGCCGTGTGTGATTTCCTCGGCAAGGTGCCGCTGTGAAGCAGAACTTTTTGTCAGCCTACCCAAAGCAAAAGACAGGCTTCGGATCAAAAGTGACAACCTGTTGAAATCATGATTCTTTCGCAGATTTCTGATGCCATCGAACGTCTCCGCGGTCTTTGCAATGCCTTACCGCCGCGCTAGGCCGGGAGCAACAAACAGGCCCGACACAGGCCGGTCGACACGGCGACTTTGCCGGAAAGGACCCAATCCATGTCAACACGTCTGAACACTGTTCTTGCTCTGGCGGCATTATACGGTCTGGCAACCTGCGCGGGGTGGGTGTTTTCAAATCTAGGTGTGCCGCTGCCCTGGATGATCGGGCCACTTGTACTGTCTGCAACCGCATATATCAGCGGTGTGATCACCGTGAAAGTTCCCGTCAAAACGCGCCCCTTCGGGCAGATGACCATCGCCGCACAGGTCGGACTGGCCTTTACCCCGGCGGCCCTGACCGCGCTTCTGGCCCTCGCGCCGCTGCTGATCGGCGCGGCGCTGATCACCGCAGTGATCGCCAGCATTGTCGCGGTACTGACAGCCCGCATGGGCAACATGCGTCTGGCGCAGTCGTTTCTGGCCACCTTTCCGACCAGCCCGGTCGAAGCCGCCGTGATGGCCGAAAAGCTGAACATCGACTCGGGCCCCATCGTGCTGTCGCAGACCATGCGCATTGCGGCGGTTGTCATTCTGGTGCCGCTCACCATCTATTCGGTCGATGGCTGGCCCGACCGCAGCGGCCTGATCCGGGGCGGCAGTTTCGATCTGATCGGAAACGGGTTTCTGGCACTTCTGGCAATCAGCGGGGCGCTCCTGTTCAAGAAGCTTCGGCTGTCCAACCCCTATTTCCTGGGTCCGCTGGCCTTCTCGGCTGCGGCTGCGGCGACAGGTCTGGAACCGACGGCCTTTCCGCCGCTGATCCTGTCTGCGGCACAGATCGTGCTTGGCACCTGGCTGGGCAGTGTCTTTCGGCGTGAGCTGCTTCTCAAGGGTGGCCGCCTTGTGGTCACCTCGGCAATCAGCACATTATTGTTGCTGGGGATCGTGTCGGCGGTTGGCGTCGGACTGGCAGCCCTGTTCGATCTGGATTGGGAAATCCTCGTGCTTGGCGTTGCCCCTGGCGGCGTGACGGAAATGGCCCTGACCGCCAAGTTCCTGGGCGTGGACCTGGCGCTGGTCACCGCCTTTCAGCTCACCCGCATCTTTATCTTCATGCCAAACATTCCCTGGGTCATCGCGGCAATCGACCGATATGAAAAACGCCGGCGCCCGTGACGCGACCTAGCCCATATATGCGTTCGGGCTAAGCGTATTTCCCAGAAAATAAAGGTTCTCGCGCAGGGTTTCGCGGGTGACCGATCCGCCCAGGCTGATCCGCAGGCGTTCCTGCGGTGCCCCTGACACGGTAAATGCATCCGCAGGCATGACGCCAAGCTGTCTCCCCGCCAGCCGGGCGACAATATCTGCACGCCCCATACCCTTGGGCAACGCCAGCCAGATATTGAATGCATTTTCAGCCGACTGAAATTCAAAGCCATCCAGCGCATCCCGCGCAATCGCCTGACGCGCCGCACTCTCCGCGCGGATGAACCGGCGGATCCGGTCGGCGGTGCCATCTTCGATCCACTGGGTCACAAGCGCCGTCGAAAGGGGAGAGGGCATAACCGCAAGCGCCCGGATGGCCTGTGCCAGCCGGAAGGCGCATTTCGCGGTCGGCGCCACAGTGTAAGCCAGTCTCAGCCCGGCACCGATACACTTTGCCAGGCCGCCAATGTGCCAGGTCAGCTCCGGTGCGGACAGGGCAATTGGCGCCGGTGCCTTGGCCGGGATGAAGCCATAGGCATCATCTTCGATCAGCGTCAGCGCGTGGCGGCGCAAAACTTCGGCCAGTTCAAGCCGCCGGGTCTCGGGGATTGTATGGGTGGTCGGGTTCTGCAGCGTCGGGTTCAGGTACAGCGCCTTGGGTCCGTGCTCTTCGATTGCCCGCTCAAGCGCATGGGGCAACATCCCATCCGCGTCCCGCGCGACTCCGATCAATGTCAGGCCGAAACGCCCTGCAATATTGCGCAGACCGGGATAGGTGATCTGTTCGCATAACACGCGGTCACCGGGCTTTGCGATGATTGAAAATATCGCAGCCATGGTGGCATGTGCCCCCGGCGTCACCGCAACACGTTCAAGGTTCGGGACCATGCCGCGCATGCTGAGCCAGCTTGACGCTGCCAGACGGTCCTTTTCGGCCCCGATCGGGGATTGATAGCGCAGCAGGCCGATCAAATTGGCGGACACATAATCCAAACCCTGCTTCATGCGCGCCTGCAGATCGGGGTCTGTCGGTTCCGGCGGCATGTTCATCGACAGATCTTCATCGCGCGCCCGCATCGGATCGGGGCCGGAATGCGCGATCTGCCCGGAAATGAAGGTGCCGCGCCCCACATGGCTATCGACCAGCCCGCGAGCCTGCGCCTCTGCATATGCACGCGATACGGTGGTAAAATCGATGCCCAAGGTCTCTGCCAGCTTGCGCTGCGGCGGCAGCCGGTCGCCCATCGCAAGGGTTCCATCAGCTATTTTCTGGGCGATGGCATCTGCAATCGCGATATAGCGCGGCTTGCCGCTTTTCAGAATGTCAGTCGTCCAGGGCATTGATTATCGCTCTCCTACTGACTTGTGCCTATCGAATTGGATCGACAAATTGAAGTGACATTGTATGTATTTTCACCCTCGCGAACAAATTTGTTACAATTGCGCTGCCTGCGGCTCTTAAAAAATCGGCGAAAAATATGACGTTGCGCGCGAATGCCGCGAAAACGTAATGCAAATTTACGGCATATTGTCACAATATTGTATGCTTATTTGGTGTGGTATTGAGTGGTAACAACTGCAGCACGACCACGATCCGGTGAAAGCCCTGACGCGTCGCAGTGCCAGCCGGGCGTCCTGTGCTGGTTTGATCGGGCAGCACCAACATAAAGACAAATGGTGGTTATTCCGCTTTCGTCCGGGGTTGCATTTCAGCGGGCCGAAGCTGGCCACCTCCCTGCAACATCAGCCTGATCTGATCCGCCAGTCGCACCTCAATCTCCTGAACATCGCTCGCGTCCGCTTCGAGAGTCGTCAGGGCCCGGCACACCCCCAGGATCGAATAGGCAGCCACGAAGGTCGTGGCGGGATCAAGCCCGCTCAGCTGCGACCG
This sequence comes from Sulfitobacter sp. G21635-S1, assembly GCF_027213915.1. Lineage (NCBI taxonomy): Bacteria > Pseudomonadati > Pseudomonadota > Alphaproteobacteria > Rhodobacterales > Roseobacteraceae > Sulfitobacter > Sulfitobacter sp. G21635-S1. The sequence goes on along the minus strand of NZ_JAPWGV010000046.1, from coordinate 13,386 downwards.
AACCGCAGGATGCTCGGACACCAGGCGGATCATCTGCATTGCCCGGTCCTGATGTGCCGGAAGCTGCCCCCGCGCCGCATGATGGCTCAGAACGATGCGCCGGACGACGCGATCGGTGCGATGGCGTCTCACCAAAAGCTGGACAAGCCGCCCAACGATATCAGGTTCAGCGGCATTGAGCAGTTCATGTACCGCCAATTCGTCGGCTTCGAGGATGCCTTCCGCCAATGCATCAAGGATGTCGGCCTTGTTCTGGAAATAGCCATAGAGAGACCCGATGCCCACGCCCGCCAGTTCAGCCACCCGATTCGTGGTCAGCGCCTGTGTGCCACCCCTTCGCAAAATGCGAGTGGCCGCGTCAAGAATGGCGGCAACTGTCGCCTGCGAACGGGCCTGGGTTGGTCTACGTCTGTGATCCGGCACGCTAATTCCTCAATTCACGCGGACGTCCAGATCCGCTTGAAACCCGAGTTGAGAATACGAGCATTCCTCGTATTCTCAAGACATGAAGACCGCCCGTTACATAATTTCCCTGCCCGCCCTGGTGCTGATCGCCTCTGTGTTGATCGTGGGGTGCTCCAAGGCGCCGAAGGTGGCCACATCGATGACGGCTCATCTGCTGTGCAGTGAGACCTTTGTCGCCGAGCGTGACACGGAAGAGGTTTTTCAGCACTACATCCGGCGTATCGGCGGCCTCCGACAGGTCTCGCCGGGGCTGAAGTATGCGCTGGATCAGGAGGCCAAAGAGGTTGAGGTGCGGCTGTTCGGAGGATCGGCGTCTGTCGCCGCCCATACATCCGGTCGCGGATGCACGGTACTGAACGACAGCACCCGGCCCCGGCCGAATGAAGCCGCCCTTCAGGATCCGCAGCCGGAAATCACGCCTCAGCACTCAGGCCTGCCAATGCTGGAACGCGCACTGGATGACCTGATGCAAGACACCGACCAGGCCGTCAAAGCGATTGTCATCCTGCAAGATGGCAAGATCCTGTCCGAACGCTATGCGGCGGGAATGTCGGAGCAAACACCGATGTTAAGCTGGTCCGTCGCCAAATCTGTCGTGAACGCCCTGATCGGGATCCTGGTTCGGGACGGCAAGGTCGCACTCCACACCCCTGCCCCTGTCAGGCTCTGGGCCGATCCCAAAGACCCACGGCACAATGTATCCATCGACCAACTCCTGCGCCAGACCAGCGGTCAGCCCTTCGGCGCTGCGAACACAGGCTTCGATCCCGCTTCGCAAATGCTGTTCCTGTCAGCTGACACCGCAGCACGTTCCGCATCCGCAACATTCGCCGAGCCTGGCACGCGCTGGTCCTACACCGACGGTAACTATGCCATCCTCTCGGGCATCCTTCGCGACGTCATCGGCGGCCAGCCAGGGGACATCGCCGCCTTTGCAAAAGACGAGCTTTTTGGTCCGGTTGGGATGCATTCCGCAGTGATGGAATTCGATCAGGCCGGCGCGCCGATGGGTGCCGCCTTCATCTATGCGACAGCGCGGGACTGGGCGCGGTTCGGGCAGCTTTACCTGGATAACGGAACCGTCGGTTCCCGCAGAATCCTGCCCGACGGCTGGGTGACCTATTCGACCACACCGACGCCCTTGGCCGACGGCGGTTATGGCGCGGGCTTCTGGGTGAATGACGGGCCGAGCCACGGCGCCCGGCAGCGACGCAAGATGGGCGCCCCGGCGGGTTCCTATTTCGCAAGCGGGAACTTCGGCCAGGTCGTACTGGTGGTCCCGTCACAGCGCCTGGTCATTGCACGTTTCAGCGAGAGCGTGTTGCCCGCTGCAACCACATTCGGTGCCACTGTCAACGTGCTAAGGGCAATCCCTGACGCGTCACTTGAATGAAGCGCGTTGTTGAATCGGCATCGTCAACCTGTCGGGCCTTGCCGGAAAGGATCCCCGCGCCGAGAGCATGACGGTGATGATCTGCTGCTCCGGCGCGAAAGCGCGCGTCTGGCGCCGGATCTCCAGGGCTAGCCGGGGCGCTGATGGCAATCATGCCGATCCCGGGTCATGCGCATCCGTCCGGCTTGCCCCTCAGCATTGCATGCTGCCTGAAAACAGGAAAAGCGCTGCACATAGTGTCGCATCAGGCCCGGACACCCTTTCGATTGAGCACGGGGACAGGGGTCGGCAACCCCCTGCCGGCATGGCGCGCTGCGAGTGCGCGACCATCGCGCACAGTCAGCATAGGGCGCGCCGGCGCGCTTGCACCGGGGGCGCCAATAATCCGCCGAAGTCTTTGTTGCGCGGCGGGGGCAAGACCGCGCAGTGCCATCGGTCCCGCATGCAGGCTCTCCGTCAGAACGCCGTCGACCATGATGATTTCATGACGTTCAAAGGCGAGGTGCAGATATTGGACCGCCCGTTTCCCCTGCATTACACGCACCCCGCGCAGCGCAAGCAGCGACTTGGCGGGCACCAGAACCTCTCCGCGCCGGTCGCAGCGCAGCAACAGCCGGTGCTGTGGCGACACCACCAGCCGCCCGCCGCTGCCTATGGTTCCCGCCGGGATCAGGATCGGCTTGTGTGGATGCGGTCCGGCAGAAAACCTCAGGTGACGACCTGCCACCATGCGCAGCGGCTGCGCCCCGTGGTCGAGCGTCCAGACCATCTCGCTTTCTCGCAAATGCTCAACCGGAACCTCGCCCCGCTCTGTCCGAACCATCGCGCCCGGAGTAAAACAGGCCGGGCTGTAAGACATGCTGGCACTGTCCTGAACCCCCACGATAAGCAGGTTTTCCCCCGTGGGCGGCGCGGCACCTACAAAGGCAAACCATTCGACAAAGAAATTGTTGTGATCGGCGGTGACGGCAGCCAGCTCATACTGGTTGCCGAGGGCATCCTCGACCGTCAGCATGTATTCGTTCTGAACATTCGTCCCGGCCCAAAAGGGAAAATAATCGTAGGTCAGCGATTGCGTGAAATCATCATCGGCAAAGCTGCCGTCGTCATCCGTGACCGAAACGGTGTCGATTATCGCCCACGGATAGAGGTAGATCGTATCCGTTCCCACATTCCAGCTGCCGCCATCGGGGGAATGAACAGCACCCCAGTTCGAGGTATGCATCTGAGACAGGTCGAAGAAATTAAGATCATAATCTGGCATGGCACAGCCGCTGTTTTTTCAGCGAGAACTTCGCACAGGGCAGTTAACCGGCGCTGAACGCCCTGAAACAAAGCAAGTGCCAGGGCCAATCTCGAAACGCAGGGCGCGTTCCTTGCGCGCGTCCTGTGTTCCGCCCCGCGTTCCAAATCCACCCTGCCGGGGCCTGTTGCTGTCGAATGATCTGCTTGTATGCGCGGGGGGATTGAACAATATTGTCGCATGACAAATTGGTTGCCCTCCCGAGAATCGCTCAAATCGCCGCTGCATGTCAGCCTTGCCCAGACCATTGCGGATGCAATCCATGACGGAAGGTTGTCGCATGGACGGAAACTGCCAACCCATCGGCAGCTGGCCGACGACCTGAAGCTGAGCGTAAATACCGTCAGCAAGGCCTATGACATCCTGCGCCGCCAGAACCTGATCGACGGTCAGATCGGGCGTGGCAGCTATGTCATGGATTCAGCAACATCCGAGGAACAGCCCTTCAAACTGGAATCCGAGCCGGAAAACCTGTTTGACATGTCGATATCGCGCCCATTGTTCAACCGCATGCATGTCGACGCAATGCGGTCGACCCTGCAGACAATGCACACCAACCTCGATCCGGCGCTTTACCTTTCGACCCGCCCCAATATCGGCCATGAAAAACACCGGAAGACCGGTGTCAAATGGCTGGCGGCATGCGGGCTCGAAACCCGCGCGGAATCGGTTCTGATGACAAATGGGGTGACCCATGGCCTGTCGGCCGCGCTGTCGGCTGTCCTGCATCCCGGCGATGTCATCCTGTCGGACACGGTGACCCATCACCTGCTGGTTTCAAGCGCGGCCTACTTCGGTTTTCGCCATATTGGGCTGGAAACCGATGAACATGGCATCCTGCCGGATCAACTGGCGAAAGCCTGCTCTGAATTTTCGCCCAAGGCCTTGTATTTGCTGCCATCCCTGGCCAATCCGAATGTGCATATGATGCCCGACGAACGGCGCAGACAGATCGCGGATATTGCCCGCCAGCACGGGCTGTACATCATTGAAAACGATGTGTTCGGCCCGGTCGCCACGGATCGCCAGACGCCGGTTTCACAATTCGCGCCCGAGCTTTCGATCTATCTGACAAGTTTCACCAAATGCGCGGTCAGTGGATTGCGCGCAGGTTACGTTGTCGGGCCGGACCACCTGTTACCGGCGTTGACGGCCCGGTTGATGGTCTTTGGCTGGATGGCGACCCCATTGATCTGCGAACTGGCATCGCGCTGGGTAGAGGACGGCACGGCGCAGGCGATGGCGGATTGGCAGCGGGTGGAAATCGGCAAGCGGTACAGCATCGCATCACAGGAGCTTTCCAGGTTCAACTGGAAGGGTCACCCCTCGGGGCTGCATCTGTGGTTGCAACTGCCGCCGGACTGGGATTCGAGCTCCTTCAGCTCCCATGCCCGGCAGCTGAATGTGGCTGTGTCACCGGAATCTCCGTTCCTTGCGCCCAGGTCCACACCCAGAAACGCCGTGCGCGTTTCCCTGGGCAGCATTCGTGACACGGAGCGCTTCCGGCAGGCCCTCAGACTGCTGGCCTCCCTGCTGTCGCGCCCGCGAGAGCCGCTTCCTCAGTTCGCCTACTGAAATTGTCCCACAACAATAAATAAATTGACTCACAGTTCAATGTTCGGAAAGTGATGCGATATCGCAAACTGAACATAAAACAACTGGGAGAATAGTATGACTGGATTCGCAGGGAAAACGTTGCGCCTCTGCGCGCCGCTGATGGCGGCGGCACTGATGGCGGGCACGGCGCATGCTGACAACTGGCGCTATGCCATGGAAGAAGGGCTGACAGATCCGCAGGGATTGTATGCCACCAAATTCAAGGAAGAAATCGAAGCCAATTCCGACCACACGGTGCAGATCTATCCGGTCGGCTCGCTTGGTGAATCCGCCGATGCCATGGAACAGGCCCAGGCCGGTCTGCTTCAGTTCATCGACCAGTCACCGGGCTTCACCGGTGCCCTGATCCCGGAGGCCGAAGCCTTCCTGGTGCCCTATATCCAGCCAACCGACCCTCAAGTGGTGCGCAAATTCTTCAAGGAAAGCGTTGCCATCAACGAGATGTTCCACGGCATCTATCGTGAACAGGGTCTGGAGCTGCTGGCGGTTTTCCCCGAGGGCGAACAAGTGGTCACAACGATGGAAGAATTCCGCACGCCCGAGGATCTGGAAGGGATGAAGATCCGCACCATGACCTCGCCGCTGCTGCTGGAAACCTATACCGCCTTCGGCGCATCGCCGATTGCCATGGCATGGGGTGAACTGATCGGCGCCTTGAAAACCAACATGGTGGACGGGCAGGAAAACCCGGCGATCTGGATCGAGGCCTATGGGCTCGACAATCTGACCAAGGTGATGACCTATACCGGCCACGGCCAGTACACCACGGCGGTCATGGCCAATGCCGATTTTTATGACGGGTTGAGCGATGAGGACAAACAGCTTGTCCAGAACGCCTCCCAGGCGGCGCATGACTATATCCTGGATGTCGCGGTCGAGCTGGATGCCAAAGGTCTGGCCAAGATCAAGGAAACCAACCCCGATTACACCATCGTCCGGCTGACCGAGGAAGAACGCGCCGCCTTCAAGGAACGCGCAAAGGCGGTCGAGGCGGCATTTGTGGAACGTGCCGGTGAGCGCGGCGCAGAGATCCTTGAGCAAATGAAAAAAGACCTGGCCGCCGCGCAGCAGTAGTTTGCCAAACCCGGCGCAACACGCGCCAGAAACCGGCCAATTGCGGGCCCAGACCGGATGTCCGGGCCCGCAACCTCTGTACCGACAGGCCCGACAAGCAAGAACGACGCGGGCCACCAAGGCGGCACCTGCCAACGGGGAGCAACAATGAACGATACAACGCAAAAACGGGCGGGACTGGCCGGTATCATTGATGCCATCGACGGCGGCATTGCCGCGCTCGAACGGGTCATCATGGCGGCCGGTGTGATCCTGATGGCAATCAACACCATCGCGAATGTGATCAGCCGGTTCGTATTCAACCATTCCATCATCTTTGCCGAAGAACTGAACAGTATCTTCATCCTGTTGGTGACCTTTGCCGGGATCGGCTACGCGGCACGCCATGGGCGGCACATCCGGATGTCCGCAATCTCCGATGCGCTGCCGGAGCGGGCCAGGAAAATCCTGATCATCATCATCACCGCGGTAACGGCGGTTCTGTTGCTGGTGCTCGCCTGGTATGCGGTGCAGTACATCATCAGCCTTCAGGCTAAGGGCCGGGTCTATCCGGCACTCGGGATACCGATCTATATCAGCTACCTATGGGTGCCGATTGGCCTGTTCGTGACGGGCGTTCAATACGCGCTGACCTTTCTGCGCAATCTTCAGGAACCTGAAATCTACCTGGCAACCGACCTGCGTGAGGCGGATGCGCAGGAACTGGAATTGGAGGTCTGACAATGGCACTCGTGATGTTTTCCGTGATGATCGTGCTTCTGCTTCTGGGCTTTCCGATGATGGTTCCGCTGATCGCCGGGGCGTTTATCGGCGTGATCGAACTCTTCGGCACAATCGACAAGACCGAATTCATGATCCAGCAGATGCTGGGCGGCATCCGCCCTTCCTCCCTGATCGCCGTGCCGATGTTCATCCTCGCAGCCGACATCATGACGCGGGGGGAATCGGCCGGGCGGCTGATCGACATGGTAATGGCCTTCATCCGACACATCCGGGGTGGTCTGGCCGTCAGCACCGCCTCGGCCTGTGCCTTGTTCGGGGCCGTGTCGGGCTCCACCCAGGCCACGGTTGTGGCCGTCGGCACCCCCCTCAGACCCCGGATGCTGAAAGGCGGCTACAAGGATTCCTTCGTGCTCGCCCTGATCGTCAACTCTAGCGACATCGCCTTTCTGATCCCGCCCAGCATCGGGATGATCATCTATGGCGTCGTGGCCAAGGCCTCGATCCCCGAGCTGTTCATCGCCGGGCTTGGCCCCGGCCTGCTGATCCTGTTCATGTTTTCGATCTACAGCATGATCTATGCAAAGATTAACAACGTGCCAACAGAACCAAAGGCCAGCTGGAGCGAAAGGATCACATCGGTCAGACGCGCATTATGGCCACTCGGGTTCCCGGTTCTGATCATTGGCGGCATCTTTTTCGGCATCTTCAGCCCGACAGAAGCCGCCGCAATCAGCGTGGCCTATGCCTTTGTCCTTGAGACTTTTATCTTCCGCACGATGAAGGTCACCGACCTGTATCATGTGGCCCTGTCCACCGGGATGGTCACCGCCGTGGTCTTTATCCTCGTGGGCGCTGGGGCGGCCTTTGCCTGGGTCCTCTCTTTTGCGCAGATCCCGCAACAGATCCTGGGTGCAATCGGGGTGGATGAGATGGGGCAGATCGGTGTGCTTTTCACCATTGCCATCGCCTTCTTCATCGGCTGCATGTTTGTCGATCCGATCGTGGTCATCCTGATCTTTGTGCCGATCTTTGCCCCGGTGGTGGAAAAGACGGGCCTTGATCCGATCCTTGTCGGCACGCTGATCACATTGCAGGCCGCCATCGGTTCGGCCACCCCGCCCTTCGGATGCGATATCTTCACGGCAGTTGCGGTCTTCAAACGTCCCTATCTGGACGTGATCCGCGGCACCCCGCCTTTCGTGGCCATGTTGCTGAGCGTCTCGGTCTTGATGATCTTCTTCCCGCAAATCGCGCTGTTCCTGCGCGACGTCGCCTTCGCCAAGTAAACGGAGCACGGATATGTTCAAATCAATACTGATTGCCTTCGACGGGTCTGACGGATCGGAATCTGCGTTGCGCAAGGGCGCGGAACTCGCAAAACTCTGCGGTGCCGAATTGACAGTTCTGACACTTCACCGGCACCATTCCGTGCTGGAGGGTTCCATGTATGTGACCGATGCCGAAAAGCCCGACAATGTCGACGAGATCATGAAGGCTCATGCCAAGGAAATCGCCGAGCGTGGCGCCGCCATCGCGCGCGAAAGCGGCTGCACAAAGATCAGGGCCTTCGTCAAAGGCGGCCCCACGGCACGGACCATCGTCAGCTTTTCGCAGGAACACGAAAATGACCTGATCGTCATGGGCAGCCGTGGCATGGGATCAATCGAAGGGTTTTTGCTGGGGAGTGTCTCTCACAAGGTGACAAGCCTCTCGCAATGCCCGGTTCTGGTTGTGTGAGCGGTCCCGTGACGCCGAGGGGCCAGGCTTCGATGTCTTCCGTGGCGGCCCGGCTGGATGCCCGTGCGATTGCAAAACGGATCGGGCTGGTGGTGCTGGCCACGGACCACACGACAGAAGCGGATTTCGCGCGCCTGATGCAGGGGCGGGATGTCGGGGTTTACGTCAACCGCATCCCCTATGAGAACCCGACGACCCATGAAAGCCTGCAGCGGACCGGTGCGCTTCTGGCGGCGGCGGCGGCAGATATCCTGCCGGATGAACCTCTGGACGTGCTGGTCTATGGGTGCACCGCGGCCTCTGTGGTTCTGGGAAACGATCAGGTTGCGGCGGCGATGAACAGCGCGAAACCCGACACGCCCTGCGTGACGCCCAGCTCGGCCGCCTTCGATGCCTTTGCCGCCCTGGGGGTCAGGAAAATCAGCGTGCTTACACCCTATACGCAGGATGTGACCGATACGCTTGTGCGCTATTTCTCCGATCACGGGCCGGAGGTGATCAATGCGACCTGTCTTGGCCTGTCCGATGATCGCGACATGGCGCGGCTGTCAAAGGACAGCATCATCGAAGCCGCAGTCGCCGCCTGCGACGCGGGCTCTGATGCGGTCTTTATCTCTTGTACGGCGCTGCGTGCGCTGGATTGTGTGGCTCAAATCGAAGCCCGCCTGGGCAAGCCGGTGATCACCTCCAATCAGGCGATGATCTGGCGCTGCATGCGGCATCTTGCGATTGCGGATAACGTACCTTCAGGCGGTACGCTGTTCACCAGGTAGATCATAGACAGGACGGAAAGATGGGCTCTGGAATTACACTTCAGACAAGTTACGCTGCGCGCGCACGGATCGCAGGCACGATACGGCGGACGCCGACCGTGGCGTCGGAAACGCTGAGCATTGCGACAGGCGGCGACATTCGCCTGAAGCTTGAAAACACACAGATCACCGGCAGCTTCAAACTGCGCGGGGCCACCAATGCGGTCCTGTCTCTCAGCGAGGCGCAGCGCGCCCGGGGCGTTGTCGGAGTATCGACCGGCAATCACGGGCGCGGCCTTGCCTATGCCGCCGCCCAGGCCGGGGTACGCTGCATCATCTGCATGTCCGGACTGGTGCCGCAGAACAAGGTGGACGGGATCAAGGCGCAGGGCGCCGAGGTGCGCATCGTCGGGCGCAGCCAGGACGACGCGCAGGTCGAGGTCGACAGGCTGGTGGGTGAAGGCATGGTCATGCTGCCCCCCTTTGACCACCCCGATATCATCGCAGGGCAAGGCACCGTGGCGCTGGAGATCCTGGAACAGGCCCCCGACCTGCAAAGTGTTCTGGTGCCCCTGTCCGGGGGCGGGCTGATCTCGGGCGTGGCCATGGTGATGAAGGCGGCCAACCCGGCGATCCGTGTGATCGGTATCTCGATGGAACGCGGTGCGGCGATGCACGCGTCGTTGAACGCCGGGAAACCGGTGATGGTGGAAGAAGTCGCAACACTGGCGGATTCCCTGGGTGGCGGCATCGGGATGGACAACGCCCATACCTTTGCCATGACCCGCGATCTGGTGGATGAGATCGTGCTGGTCACAGAACCCGAAATCGCCGCCGCCATTCGCCACGCCTATTGGCAGGAACGCCAGGTCATCGAAGGGTCAGGCAGCGTCGGCATCGCCGCCTTGCTGGCGGGCAAGATCGACAAGCCGGGGCGCTGTGTCTCACTGATCTCCGGTCAGAACATCGACATGAGCCTGCATCACCGGATCATCTCCGGCGAAGATGTGGATGTTGCGGCAGGGGTGAAAAATGCCTGAGATCAAGATCCTGACCGAAGCCGAACTGCGCGAACTGGTGCCGCTGGATGACGATGCGGTGACCTGTGTCGAGGAGGGTTTCACGGCATTGGCCGGGGGCAAGGTTGTCATGCCGCCGATCATGACCCTGATGGTCCCCGACCACAACGGCGAGGTCTGTGTCAAATCCGCCTATGTCCCCGGTGTCGACAGCTTTGCCATGAAGATGAGCCCGGGGTTCTTCGACAACCCCAAACTGGGCCTTCCCAGCACCACCGGGCTCATGGTCCTGTTCTCCAGCCGGACCGGGATGCTTGAGGCGCTGCTTCTGGACAATGGCTATCTCACGGATGTGCGCACCGCGGCGGCCGGGGCCGTCGCTGCCCGACATCTTGCGCGGAAGGATGCGGCACACGCCTGCATCCTGGGTGCGGGGGTGCAGTCCGCCCTGCAGCTCAAGGCGCTGCTGCTGGTGCGCGAGGTCAAAAGCGCGGTGATCTGGGCCCGCGACATTGCCAAGGCAAAGGCAATGGCCACGCGCCTGTCAGACGAGCTGGGGATCGATGTCACCGCCGAGGCGGACATCGCAGGCGCGGTAAAAGCCGCAGATATCGTGGTGACCACCACGCCGTCATCGGAGCCCCTGATCATGGCGGACTGGCTGCAACCGGGACAATTGATCATCGCGATGGGCTCGGACCAGGAGCACAAATCCGAACTGGCGCCGGCCTGTCTGTCCAGGGCGACGCTCTACGTCCCTGACTCTCAGGCGCAATGCGCGGTCAAGGGCGAGCTGCGCGCCGCCATTGAGGCGGGCGTGATACCCGCCGGTCGCAGATTTCCGGAACTGGGCGATATCACAGCGGGCAAGGCGCCGGGTCGCCGCTCCGATGCCGATATCATCATCGCCGATCTCACCGGCACTGGCGTTCAGGACACCGCCATTGCCACTCTTGCCCGCCAACGTGCTCAGGCCGCTGGCAAGGGTGCCACCTTCAGCAGCTAGACGGGGTACAATCATGCCAACGCCAAAACTCCAATTCTCCCGCGATGAATTCAACGCGCGCATCGTCAAGACACGCCAGGCCATGCAACAGCGCGGCCTTGACCTGCTGATCATCTCCGACCCCAGCAACATGAACTGGCTGACGGGCTATGATGGCTGGTCCTTTTACGTGCATCAATGCGTGGTACTGGGGCTGGAGGGAGAACCGATCTGGTATGGGCGCGGGCAGGATGCCAATGGCGCGCTCAGAACCTGTTTCATGGATCCCGCCAACATCATCGGCTACCCCGACCAATACGTCCAATCGACAGAGCGGCACCCGATGGATTATCTCTCGGCGCAATTGGCCGACCGCAAGCTGGCAAAGGGCACAATCGGTGTCGAGATGGACAATTACTGGTTCTCGGCAGCGGCCTTTGCATCGCTTCAGACCCACCTGCCCGACGCACGCTTTGCCGATGCCACAGCGCTGGTCAACTGGCAGCGTGCCGTGAAATCCGAGACCGAGCTTGACTACATGCGCATCGCCGGGCGCATCGTGGGTCGCATGCATGAGCGCATCTTTGACAAGGTCGAACCGGGCATCCGCAAATGCGACCTGGTGGCAGATATCTATGACGCGGGCCTGCGCTTTGACCCCGAGATCGGCGGCGGTGGCGATTATCCGGCAATTGTGCCGCTCCTGCCCTCCGGCTCGGATGCCGCCGCGCCGCATCTGACATGGGATGACGCGCCGATGAAATCCGGCGAAGGCACCTTTTTTGAGATTGCAGGCGCCTACCGCCGCTACCATTGCCCGCTGTCACGCACGGTCTTTCTGGGCAAGCCGACACAGACTTTCCTGGATGCGGAGAAAGCGGTGCTCGAAGGCATGGAAGCAGGGCTGGAGGCGGCCAAGGAAGGCAATCTCTGCGAAGATATCGCCCATGCGTTTTTCAAGGTGCTCAGGAAATACGGGATCGAGAAGGACAACCGCACCGGATATCCCATCGGCGTCAGCTATCCCCCCGATTGGGGCGAACGGACCTTTTCGCTGCGCCCGGGCGACAAGACGGTGCTGCAGGAAAACATGACAATGCATTTCATGACCGGCCTCTGGATGGAGGACTGGGGCTTTGAAATCACCGAAAGCATTCGCATCACAAAGACAGGCCATGAATGCCTCTCCGATGTGCCGCGCAAAATGGTCGTGAAGGATTAGGCGATGAAGAAAAACCCGATTGCGCCGACAATACCGTTTGATCGCGACGGTATTCACCACGGCTTTCTGCGGCTGCCTTACAGCTGTGATGACAGCGCATGGGGGTCCATCATGATCCCGATCACCGTGATCAGGAATGGCGATGGCCCGACCGCGCTGCTGACCGGCGGCAACCATGGTGACGAATACGAAGGCCCGGTCGCCCTGCAAGAGATGACAGTCACCCTGAAACCCGAAGACATCACAGGCCGGGTGATCATTGTGCCCGCATTCAACTATCCGGCCTTTCGCGCAGGTCGGCGCACCTCGCCCCTCGACATGGGCAATATGAACCGGGCCTTTCCGGGTCGCCCCGACGGGACGCCGACACAAAAGATCGCCGATTATTTTCAGCGCAGCTTGCTGCCGATGGCCGATCTGGTGGTGGATTTTCATTCCGGGGGAAAGACGCTCGATTTCGTGCCTTTCGCAGCGGCGCATATCCTCGAAGACAAGACCCAGCAGGCCGCCTGTCTGGCCGCAATGCAGGCCTTCAACGCCCCCTTCTCGGTGCAGCTTTTCGAGATCGACAATGTCGGCATGTATGATACCGCTGTGGAGGCGATGGGAAAGGTGCTGGTCACGACCGAACTCGGCGGGGGCGGCACCGCGACGGCCAGGACCATCGGCATCGCCAAGAAAGGGCTGCGCAACGTGCTGATCCACGCGGGAATATTACGAGGCGAAATGCAGATTGATCCCACGGTTCAGCTCGATATGCCCGATGGCGATTGTTTCACCTTCTCCGAGGAGGACGGGCTGTGCGAGCCAATCGTCGATTTGGGCGACGAGGTTGCCAAAGGCGATCTTGTGGCGCGGGTCTGGCCCGTCGACCGCACGGGTGTCGCCCCGACCGAACTCAGGGCCAAGCGGTCCGGCATTCTGATCAGCCGTCACTTTCCCGGGCTGGTCAAGGCCGGCGATTGCGCAGCGGTGATCGGTCTGACTGTCAACTAAAGTTTCGGGGAATGGTCGAAGCACTAGGTCGTGTTGACATTCATTGTCGCCCACCCGCGCGAGACGGATTTTGCCGCTGGCGCCCTGATGTGAGCGCAGC
>NZ_JAPWGV010000045.1:0-20255 GCF_027213915.1 Sulfitobacter sp. G21635-S1 | reverse complement strand
CACAGCATGACCCGCTCTTTGCAAAAGCTGATCCATGTCGGGTGCCGCGAGCTTGGTCTGGACGCGGACGCGCGGCATGATCTGCAATTGGCCGTCTGTGGCAAGGCGTCGATGTCGGATATGACCGAAGCCGAGTTGAAACGGGTTCTGGATCGACTGAAAAACAGCGGTTTCAAAGTCAGTTCAAAAAGGCGGCGTCCCGCAGCCCCTCGCGCCGATCTGCGCCTGATCCATGTTCTGTGGAAAAGGCTCGGCAATGCGGGCGCGCTCACCCGACCTGATCGCGCTGGTCTCAATGCGTTCATTCGCACCCGCTTTGGCGGCATCTGGCAATCCGTGCCGGCCGATATCGACATGCTGCGCGATGAAGATCAGATCGAAGCTGTTGTTGCCGCATTGAAAGCATGGGGCAAACGCGCCGACATCGATTTTGACTGGCGAGGCCGCTGATGGGCAGGAAGCGGGATATCGTGACGGACCATGCGGTCGTGCGCTATCTTGAGCGTGTCTATGGCGTGGATATCGCAGCCCTGAAACGCCGCATTGAAAAGACCACCGAGGGCGGGCGTGAACAGCGCGCGGATGCCGTGTTGAGTGACGGCGTCCGCTACCGGCTGAGCCAGTCCGGCCGCGTGGTCACGGTGCTCGGGCTGACCGGCGCCATGTCGAACCGCGGCAAGCGCTGGAAGGCGCGGCGGAAATGACGGACATGCCCGAAGCCCCCGAGAATATTCAGGCCTACGTCGATATCCTTGGTGTGGATGGCACCATTGAATTCCTGCTCACATTCGGTGGCGCGGAATTGTACATGCCCGCTGATCCAAAGGGGGGCTCGGAACTGGCCAATCTGGTCGGTGTCGAAAAGGCCCGAGCGCTTGCAAAAGCTGCCGAGCACATGAAAGCGCGCATTCCGACAGCCAAAAGGTGGATCGCCCAGGTCCTCGCATCAAAAGGCTTGCCGGTTTCAAAGATTGCCCGCAAACTGCACATCACCGATGTGACGGTCCGCAAGTACCTGCGCGACGAGTTCACGTCCGACGCGGCATTTTCCTCCCAGCAACTCGACCTGTTCTGATCTTCAGGCGGCTCCCCGCAAGCGCTTGCGGATGTTTATGCCCCCGGTTGAAAGGTAATTTGAACCCCAATGCCGTGACGCTCGGAATGCGTCGCAGAACCGGGGTCCGTCATGCAATTCAAGAACCACATCGCCCAGAACCTCTCCTATAGCCGCGCCAAGAACATTGGCGGCAAGATTGTCCCGACCATCGTGGTTCTGCATGACACCGCCGGTCGCCTGGACAAGTTCAATTCCGCAAACTACCTGCTGACCGCCCCCAGGGGCGTCTCGGTTCACTTCGTCGTTGAGCGAGATGGCACGATCACTCAGCAGGTGCCGACAAACCGCCGCGCGGGCCATGCCGGGACCTCCGAATATCATGGTCAAAAGGGTTGCAACAACTTCTCCATCGGCATCGAGATTGTGAACCCCGGCAGAATGACGGACGCGGGCGGTGGCCGTGCGCGCACCTGGTTCAAGAAGACCTACGATGTTGCTGAAGAAGGCATTCATTTCATCCAGACCAAGGAGCATGGCGCGGGTTGGTGGATGGACTACGAGCCCGAGCAGATCGCGGCGCTTGAGGCCCTGTTGCACGCCCTGTTCGATTACGTCCCGACGCTGACTGACATCGTGACCCACTGGTACATCTCGCCCGGCCGCAAGGTTGACACCAATCCGCTGTTCCCGCTGGAGAGCCTGAAGGCGCGTGTTCTGGGCCGGGATGATCTGCAGGATGAAGCCGCCAATGATGCCTCCGACCTGATCGAGGACAAGGGCGAGATGGTCAGCATCGATGTCCCCAATGACACGCTCAACATGCGCCGCTGGCCCTCGTTCAATCCAAACGTCATCGCGACCATTCCCGACGGTGTCGTGGTGCCGGTGATCCGCTCAGGCACCTTCGGCGACCGGCCCTGGCTCAAGGTGCGCTACTCCGGCCAGGAAGGCTGGATCGTTGCCCGCCACGCCGCCCCCATCACCCATTCTTGACCCCGAAAAGGAAACCTCATGTTCACGCAACCCAAATCCCCCTTTGCCTCGCTCGGCGTTCTCGGCGGCTCCGGAGCCATCATCCTTGGTGCCAGCCAGCTGTTCGGCTGGGCAATCTCACCTGCTGATGCTGCCGATCTGTCTGAAGCCCTCAAGGGGCTGGCGGTTTCCGCCGCAGGCGTCGTGGCAGTCTACGGCCGCATCCGCGCCCAAAAGCGTATCTCACTGAAGGGGTAACCCATGCTGGAATGGTCGGCCGTCACGATGGCCAGTCACCTTTGCCTGGC
The DNA here is from genome assembly GCF_027213915.1 of Sulfitobacter sp. G21635-S1. Taxonomy (NCBI): domain Bacteria; kingdom Pseudomonadati; phylum Pseudomonadota; class Alphaproteobacteria; order Rhodobacterales; family Roseobacteraceae; genus Sulfitobacter; species Sulfitobacter sp. G21635-S1. Next base: position 17,918 of record NZ_JAPWGV010000045.1, on the reverse strand, counting down.
CGTGGCCATTGCCTGCGCGTTCGTGAATGCCGTGTCGGTGCGCCGAACCTGGCAGTTTCCGTCGTCGTCGGCTGTTTTTGTTCGTCTCGAAGGGCCGATCTTCGCAATCGCCGCCGCATTGATGGTGGAACGGTTCTATTACGTTATTGCGCGCTTCCTGGTGAAATCGGAGCTCAATCTCTGGCAGGCACATCCTGCGCCGGAGATGCTTTCGTTTTCCGTTGCGGCTGCCGTCTTCTGGCTGGCCTGCGCAATCCGGTATCTTGAGGGGTCTCAGGGCGCGGCCCGACGGACTGTTATCGTTCAGACGATCTGCATCTGCACCCTGTTTGCATCAGTTGCCTGGGGGTTCTGGTAGTGGATTATTCGTGGATCTCAGATGGTCAGATGATCGTCGGCTTCCTGCTCATGATCATCGGCGCAATCGCCGGGTTTCAGAAGTGGTTCTGGGGGCGGGTCAGCTCCAGTGTTTCGGCAAGCGTGTCCAACCTGGTCGTTGGCCATGAAGGTATCGAGAAACGCCTGGAAAAGGTCGAGGGAACGGTCGGGCAAGTTAAGTCCGATCTCGATCGCATGCGTGGTCGCATGGGCAACATCGAAGGCCGTGTCGATCAGTTGGCGACCAAGAATGATCTGCACGAAGTCAGCATCCTCGTGGCGCGGATCGGCGCGGGGCTCGAGGCACAGGCCAACATGACACGGATGCTCTACGAGGCCGCGCAGCGCGCCGAAAAAGGCGGGGCAAGCTGATGTTCAAGGCATGGCCCATCGAAAGTGTGGAAGCCGAGTTTCGGCGTCTGAAGGTGCTTCAATATTTGGCGTCGGCGACAGGCTATGAGGCCTCGGCAACGGTGTTGCGGTTGCACTGCGGTCGCATCGGCGTCCCGACCACGACTGACCAGGTGGTGGCGGCAATGGCTTGGCTTGTGGAGCAGGAGTTGGTGACCAGCAGGGTCTACAAGGACGAGCCGATCATCCGGCTGAGCCCGAAGGGCCGCGACGTGGCCCATGGGAATTCCCATGTACCGGGCGTGATGCGCCCGGACCCGTAAACTAGAAACACAGGAGCCGCAGATGGCTGACAGCCTTGAAACCGAACACCGCCGCCTTGCGATCCTGAAGCACCTTGAGCGGTCATCGGAATACACCTCCAACGCCTCGATCCTGATCGACGTTGTGCGCGGCGTTGGCGTTTCCACATCCGAGGCCCAGATGCGATCGGCTCTGGCCTGGCTTGACGAGCAAGAGCTCATTGAAATGACCGATCACGGGCATGTCGTCATCGCCACGGCTACGGTGCGCGGCGCGGAGGTAGCGTTGGGTCACGTTACCTGCCCCGGTGTCAAACGCCCGACGGCGCGGCGTTGAGATGCCCCCGCCCCGCAAGATTGACCTGATCCCCCAGGAGATCCGTCTCTGGCTTCAGGACGTGCTCAAGGAGCGCGGCTTCGGCGACTATCTGGCCGTCACCGATGAACTCAACTTCAAGCTCGAAGAAGCCGGGCTGGAGATGCGCGTGGGCAAGTCGGCCGTGCATTCCTTTGGGCAGGAATACGAGCAGATGGCCAAAGCCCAGGAGGAAGCCTCCGCCTGGGCTGTGAGCTGGATGGAGGGCAACGGTCTCGAGGAGGAGGCCAAGCGCCACAACGTCCTGTTCCAGATGATCACCACGCTGGCCTTCAAGGTCATGAAAAGCGCCATGCTCAAAGAGGGCGACGAGATCGACCCGAAAGAGCTGCATTTTCTGGGCAAGATGCTCAAGGACGTAATGAGCAGCTCGGGCATCCGCGAAAAGCTGACCGCCGATGAACGGTTGAGGATTGCCAAGGAGGAACGCGCCAATGCGGCCGAGACAGCCGTCAAAGCTGCCCGTGAAGCGGGCATGAGCAGCGCTACCGCCGAGAAGATCAAGGCCGATATTCTGGGGGTTTCAAATGACGGTTAACGGGCCTTTGCGTGCCATCCATTTTGTCGATTTCGAAGACTTCCGGGCAAACCGCCGGCCCGGCAGTTACTATGTCGCACCGGGTGACGCCCTGGGCGAGTGGTTCTTCTGGTATTGCTGCCCCTGCGGCTGCAAGGTCATCGCCCCGATTACGGTGGGTGCGAACTTCAAACCCCCCAGTAGCCCGTCCTGGAACTGGAACGTGTCGAAGACAGAACCGACGCTGACCCCTTCGGTGCACCACAAGGGGCATTGGCACGGCTGGTTGCGCGATGGGTATTGGACGGTCTGCGCATGATTGAGCGGACCGATCACCAATCGCTGGCCCAGATGCGTGAATGCGATTTCGACCTCGCCACAGTCGTCTTTGTCGGCGATTGGCATTGGCGCAAGGGTCCTCGCCTCATGGCAATACTGGCGTTTGTCTTTGGCCGTCGTCGGCGCTTTGTCCACCTCGGTATGGCAGCGACTGTCGCCTGGTACCGGGGCCAACCCTATCTGATCCGGTTCAATCCCGCGAACCCCGCATCAGGGGTTTTGTGATGAGCTGGGGCTGGATCGAAGGTGGGAATGTGCGGCAGCCGCGAGAACTGGGCGGCTTTCATCACCGCGAACGGGCCATCGAAAGTGCGATCTACAATGTCACGCTGCGCACAGTAAAGGACCCGGCCATTCGTGACCCGCTCTGGCGTTCTTTGCAGGGCGCGGGCTGGGCGGTGGAATGGCGGGAAAGCTGGTCATGACCGCCCCCATCTCCAAAGCCGAGTGGGAACGCCAGCGGCGCGCGGCAACCGATGTCATGCCTCAGCTGGTCGGCGATGTCGGCTTGCCGAAGGTGCTGTTGCCATACCAGGCCAAGACGGTTGGTCTGCTCGACACGGTGTCCACCCGCGTTCTTTTCGTTGAGAAATCGCGCCGGATCGGTCTGACCTGGGCGCTTGCCGCCTATGCGGTCCTGCGCGCGGCCAAGGCCAAATCGGCGCGCGGCATGGATGCGATGTACATCTCGTACTCTCAGGAAATGACCCGCGAGTTCGTCGACGCCTGCGCGATGTGGGCCCGCGCGTTCAACATCGCCGCCTCCGCCATCGAGGACGGGCTGTTCGAAGAGGGTGATGACGAGGGCGACAAGTCAATCCAGACATTCCGCATCCGCTTTGCCTCCGGTTTCCAGATCAAGGCGCTCAGCTCGGCCCCGCGCGGGCTGCGCGGCAAGGAAGGCGTGATCATCATCGATGAGGCCGCGTTCGTGGATAACCTCGCAGAATTGATCAAGGCCGCGATGGCCTTCCTGATCTGGGGCGGTCAGGTCATCGTCTGCTCCACCCATGATGGGGCTGACAATCCGTTCAACGAGAACATCCAGGACATTTTGGGCGGACGGTTGCCCTACCATCATCTGCACATCGATCTCGACGAGGCGCTGACCGACGGGCTTTACGAGCGCATCTGCCTGGTCAGTGGCACGGAATGGTCTGCCGAAGGTGAAGCTCAATGGCGCCAGGATCTGATCGACTTCTACGGCGACGGTGCGGACGAAGAGCTGTTCTGCATTCCATCGCTCAGCTCGGGTGCCTGGCTGCCGGCACCGCTGATCGAAGCACGCATGACGGCGGATGCGCCGGTGTTGCGGCTTGAACTGCCTGGCAACTATCTGCACATATCCGCGCTTGAGCAACGTGCTCTCATGGCCCCCTTCCTCGAAGAGCTTGAGGAGGTGCTGGGCGGGCTCGACATGGATCTGAACTATGCGGCCGGTTTCGACTTTGCCCGCGTTGCCGACCTCAGTGTCATGCCGGTGCTGGCGATCGAGCAGAACCTGAAGCGGCGCGAGGTCTTTTCGATCGAGATGCGCAATGTGCCCGGCGACGAACAGAAACAGGTCGTCGGCATGGTGCTGGAAAAGCTGCGCGAGCGGTTGCTCGGGGCGGCATTCGACGCGACCGGCATGGGCTGGACCGTCGCCGAAGACATGGGGCGCAAATTCGGGCTGCGGGCGGATGAAGATGGTTCCGGTCTGATCTGGGCGATCAAATTCACCGAGGACTGGTATCGGGTGAACATGCCGCCCCTGAAGACCGAGTTCGAAGACGACATGATCGCCATCGGCAAGGATGAGGATCACCTGGGCGACATGCGCTCGGTCAAGCTGGTGCGCGGCATCCCGCGTGTGCCTGCCATCCGCACCAACGAAAAAGGCGAGGCAAAAGACAAGAAGGGCAAGAAGCGTCACGGCGACTATGCGATCGGGCTGGCGCTGGCCAGCTTTGCCGCGCGCATGCGCTGGGTTGAATACGGCTACCGCGCCGCGACATCGGCCTTGCGCCACCAGCGCGCCGAAGGGCGGATGCGGGACACGCCAAGCAATGATGATGGGCTAGGGCGCAGGAATACGTTCGACGGCCCGTTGGGCGCAAGATTGAGGGGGAGCGTGTAAATGCCAAGGCGTAAACGCAATATCGAACCCGGCGCACCTGCAGATTACTGGAAATATGACCGAAATCGCCGCAAGCCATCTTGGCTGCGCCGCCTCTTCGGGTTGAGCTGAAAAGGAGCCTCCAAATGGCCAACAAACCCGTCCTGCTCGACCGCTGGGGCCAGCCGGTCAAACGCGCGGGCCTGACCGAGGAAGTCGCGGCCGCCACCCTCGGCGGCGTGCGCTCACCAATCTCGGGCCATCCCGGCGACGGGCTGAACCCGGTGCGTCTCGCCAACATCCTGCGCGAGGCAGACCAGGGCGATCCTGTTCGCTATCTCGAATTGGCCGAAGTCATCGAAGAGCGCGACCCGCACTATCTGGGCGTCCTCGGCACCCGCCGCCGGTCGGTAAGTCAGATTGATATTACGATCGAAGCCGCATCAGATGACGATTTCGACGTCGAACTGGCCGACATGGTGCGCAACTGGTTGGACCGGGATGAGCTGAGCGATGAACTCTTCGATATCCTAGACAGCATCGGCAAGGGCTATTCCTTCACCGAGATCATCTGGGACACCTCCGAAGGCCAATGGCAGCCCGAACGCCTTGAATGGCGCGATCCGCGCTGGTTCCGGTTCGACCGGGTCAATCTGGCCACGCCGATGAAACTGGATGACAATGGCCAGGAAGTCCCGCTCGACGCGTTCAAGTTCATCTATGCCAACGTGAAAGCAAAGTCAGGTCTGGCGCTGCGATCAGGGCTGGCGCGGGTCGCTGCCTGGGGTTGGATGTTCAAAGCCTTCACGCAACGCGACTGGGCGATTTTCAGCCAGACCTATGGTCAGCCGCTGCGCCTGGGCAAATGGGGAGCGGGGGCCAGCGAGGCGGACAAGGACACGCTCTTCAATGCCGTCGCCAACATCGCGGGCGATTGCGCCGCGATCATCCCCGAGAGCATGTCGATCGACTTCATCGAGACCAGCAACGTCGGCGCGTCGGCAGACCTTTACGAAAAGCGCGCGGACTGGCTGGACAGGCAAATCTCCAAGGCCGTGCTGGGTCAGACCGCGACAACAGATGCGGTCACCGGCGGTTTGGGATCGGGCAAGGAACACCGGCAGGTCCAGGAAGACATCGAGCGGGCGGATGCAAATGCGCTGGCCGCGATCCTGAACCGGGATCTGATCCGGCCCTGGATACAGCTCGAATACGGGCCGCAGAAGCGGTATCCACGTCTCAAGATCGGACGGCCAGAGCCGGAGGACCTCAATCAACTGGCCAACGCCTTGGGCATTCTTGTGCCCATCGGCTTGAAGGTCAGCGAGAGCGAAGTGCGCGGCAAATTCGGGTTTTCTGACCCCAAAGCGGGTGATGCGATTTTGACCGCCCCGGCGCCCGTATCGGCCACCCCACCGGCTGATGCGCCAAACGCAGGGGGCGATCCCGGCGAAACCCCCGCTGGGAGCGCCGTTAAATACCCATTAAATACCCGCGACCCTCAATCTGGGACACTGGCCCCGCAATCGCAGGAAACGCCCTCAGGGGCCGTTTCTGGCGCTGGCCCTGAAAACGTGCTCGCCGAGCAGCTGGCAGCAGCGGCTCAGCCGGAAATCGGGTACATGCTTTCGCAGGTGGAAATCATGCTCGAGCAGGCCGGGTCGATCGAGGAATTGCGCGAGATGTTCTTCGCCGCATTTCCCGATGTGGATGCGAGCGGGTTTGCGTCCGCGATTGCCGAGGCGATGATCGCGGCAGACGCGGGCGGACGGGCGCTGGCGGAGGCCGAGAGTGGCTGATCCGCTGCGCGCGACATTCCGGCAGCCGTTCAAGGAGCAGCTTGCCGCGTTCCGTCTGCGGCTGGGTGATCTGGTTCCGACGTCGCGGTGGGATGACATTTCGCGCGCGCAACATGACCGGGCCTTCATGGTGGCAGGTGCGGTAAAGGCGGACCTGCTCGCGGATCTCGGCGCTGCGATCGACAAGGCGATCGCGGAGGGCACCGGGCTGGAGGAGTTCCGGCGCGACTTTCGCGATATCGTCGAGCGGCGGGGTTGGCATGGCTGGACCGGCGAAGGCACCGCCAGGGGCGAAGCCTGGCGGACAAAGGTGATCTACCAGACCAACATGCTTACAACCATGGCGGCCGGTCGCCATGCCCAGCTGGTCGACGGCAACTTCAAGTTCTGGGTCTATGAACATTCGGGCGCAGCTCACCCTCGTCTTGACCATCTGTCATGGAATGGCCTGATCCTGCCATCAGATCATCCATTCTGGGCCACACATTACCCCCCGAATGGTTGGGGTTGTGGCTGCCGGGTGCGCGGGGCCCGGACCTTGGCCGGCGCGATCCGGATTGGTGGCGATCCGACCAAGACCTTGCCCGACAACTGGCAGTCGCTCGATCCAAAAACAGGCGCACCCCCTGGCGTCGGCAAGGGCTGGGATTATGCCCCAGGCGCAACTGTCACCAACATCGTGACGGCGCTGAAACCGAAATTGAACGATCTGCCCCGTCAACCAGCGGTCGATCTAATCCAAAGTTGGTTGAACGGTCGCGGCTTTGAAAGCTGGTTTGCAAACCCGGCTGGCAACTGGCCTGTGGCACGTTTGATGCAACGCGATGCAGATGCCCTGGGCGTCAAAAGTCCGGTGGCCCTGCTATCGCCCGACACCCTGGCCAAACAGGTGGCACACCACCCCGAGCTGACAGTCACAGACTACCGCATGATCCAGCAGGTCATGGACAGGCCTACAAGGGTTATTCCAGAAGGGTCACGCAATCTGATATTCGTTCAGGATGAACTGCAGGGAACGGGGTATGTGGTCGTCGTGAAGGCCGTTGTCGCGAAGGACGAGATTTTCCTGACCAGTTTCAGGCGGCTGTCGAACGAACAGGCACGGCGCGATCGCGAAGTGGCTCGGCTGCTGAAGAAGTGGAATTGAGACGCAGGCGGCGGGGCCTGCCACCCGGTTACCCGGAAACCCCGCAAAGCGCTCCGGTTCAAGAACCGTGCTACGGCCGGCAGAATATCACCGCGTCACGCCTGCATGAGAGAATATAGCCATGATCACCATCGAACTCAATGACGCCGACATCGAGCGTGTCCTGTCCAAGGTCAGCGCGCATCTGACCGACATGTCCGATCTGATGAATGAGATCGGCGAGCAGCTTGAATATGAGACCAAGGAACGGTTCGACCAAGGTTTGGCTCCCGATGGTACTGCCTGGGCCCCAAAATCGCAGGCCACCCTTGATGCCTACAAGCAGCGGGGTCAGACCGTCGATGTCCGGCCCCTCTTTGGTCCGAATGCGGACGGCGTCCCGCTGCGCAACAGCATTTTCCGGGATTACGGACCCGACTTTGTCGAGATCGGCACAAACAAGGTTTATGGTGCCACTATGCAGTTCGGGGCCGCGAAGGGTTCCTTCGGGACGGATGCCGGGGGCAGCTCCATTCCCTGGGGAAACATCCCGGCGCGGCCCTACCTCGGGATCTCGGATCAGGACCGCACAAACATCGACGCAACTGTCAATGAATGGCTTGCGGACATCGTGGAGGATTGACCGGCGCGCCTGAGCAAGCCTAACCTATCTTCGATCCCCACTAGCATCTGAACCCATCTCCGCAAGCGCTTGCGGATGTTTTGGGTTTTCGGCCTCCGGTAAATGTCGCTGCATGACAACTGCCGAACGCATCCTTGCCCTTATGAGCGCGCAGACCCTTCCGCCGATTGCGGAAGGCGGCGGCGCGCCCGAATGGATACACCTGCTTCCCGCCGGTGTCATCGCAACGGGCGACAAACGCGGTCCTTACCGGGCGCTCAATTTCGAGCAGATCATCGCTGACAGTTTCCTCAATGAGGCAAAGCTGCCGGTCGATATCAATCATTCCATCCATCTGCGCGGGCCTAAAGGTGAAGAGGCTCCGGCTGTCGGCTGGATCGTTGCCATGCAGGCGCGGGCGGATGGATTGTGGGGCAAGGTCGAATGGACGGCGCAGGGTGCGGAACTGGTCACCTCACGCGCCTACAAGGGCATCAGCCCGGTGATCCGGCACACGGCAGACAAGACGATCCTGTCGATCGAATGCGCGAGCCTCGTGAACAAACCCAACCTGCGCGGGCTGACCGCGCTCCATCAGCAACAGGACACTCCCCCCATGGATTGGACGAAATTTCTGGCCGACATGCTTGGCCTGCCGGAAACGGCAACCGATGACGATATCAAGGCGGCTCTGAAGGCCAAGATGAAGGGCGGCAAGGAGACCGCGATGCAATCTCAGCTGTCGGAGATCGGCATCGCTCTCGGCCTTGGCGCGGACAGCGACGCTGCTGACATCCTGGTGGCGGCACAATCGGCTCAGGCCGATACCGGCGCGGATGAAACAATCGTGGCACTGCAGGCTGAGCTCAGCGAAGTCACAACCTCCCTGAATACCCTCAAGGAGGGCCGCGCGAAGGATGCGGCTGTCGCGTTTGTCGATGGCGCGATCGCGCTGGGTCGCGTCGGCGTGAAGCCGATGAAGGACCGCTACGTCTCGATGCACATGAAGGATGCCGCCGGGACCGAGGAGCTGATCAACGCGATGCCGGTTCTGGGTCGCTCCGGCACCACGATCCTGCCACCCGCCCCGAAAGATGGCGAGGTCGCGCTCAACTCCGAGCAGCTGAGCATCGCGAAGATGCTGGGCCAGGACCCCAAGGATTATGCCGCAACGCTTGCTGAAGAGCAGGCAGAACTGGAGAACAACTGATGGTCGCTCTTACTGCCGGGCGCAACACGCCCCAGATCGCTGGTGATGTCCGCGAAGGCCCGCTGGCCGCGTCCACCGCCGTGTTTGCAGGCTCCCTGCTGATGCGCAACGCCGCTGGCTACATCGTCAAGGGAGCCACCGCGACCGGCCTGGTCGGTGTCGGGCGCGCCGAGGATGCTGCAGACAATGCTGCAGGCAGCGCTGGTGACGTCTCGGTGCTTTACCGCCCTGGCTGTTTCCGCTTCGCCAATTCGGCGGCTGCAGACGAGATCACCGTCGCCGAGATCGGCGACGTCGTCTACGCGGTCGACGACCAGACCGTGGCCAAAACGGATGGCACCGCAAGCCGTTCGCCCGCCGGGTTTGTCGACAGCGTCGATGCCCTGGGCGTCTGGGTGCGCTTTGACGAAGCCCTCACCAAAGTCGCTACGGCGTAAGGAGCCCTTTCATGCTGATCAATACCCCGAACCTCGAAGCCATCCGCGTCGGCTTCAACACCGCTTACAAGCGCGGCCTCGGCCAGGCGGAAAGCCAGTACAAGCGCATCGCGACCGTGGTGCCGTCGTCCACCCGCGAAAGCCGTTATGGCTGGCTGGGCAAGATGCCCAACATGCGCGAATGGTTGGGCCCACGCCTGATCCAGGGCCTTGCCGAGCACGACTACGCGATCAAGAACAAGGATTTCGAACTGACCATCGGCGTCGATCGCAACGACATCAAGGACGACAACCTCGGGATCTATGAGCCGATGTTTGTCGAAATGGGCGAAAGCACGGCTGCGCACCCCGATCTGCTGACCTTCGGTGCGCTGAAGAACGGCTTTACGACCGAGTGCTATGATGGCCAGTATTTCTTCGACACCGACCACCCGGTCATTGCCGAGGACGGCTCGATGACAACCGTCGCCAATACCGATGGTGGTTCGGGCGCGCCCTGGTTCCTGCTGTCGACCAACCGTTCCCTGAAGCCGATGATCTTCCAGGACCGCGAAAAGCCGATGTTCGTGGCCAAGGACAATCCCAAGGACCACAACGTCTTCATGAACAAGGAGTTCGTCTACGGGACGGACGCCCGCTACAACGTCGGCTTCGGCTTCTGGCAAATGGCGTGGGGGTCCAAGCAGACGCTCAACGCTGCCAACTATTCCGCCGCACGTTCGGCGCTGCAGGGCATGAAAGGCGACTACGGTCGCCCCCTTGGCATCAAGCCGAACCTGCTGGTCGCGCCGCCTTCGGAGGAGGGCGCAGCCCTTGAGCTGCTGAACGCCGAGCGCGACGCCGCGGGAGCCACCAACGTCTGGAAAGGCACTGCGGAGCTGCTCATCGTTCCGTGGCTGGCATAAGGGGGCTGATCTGATGGCAACCAAACCCACCAAAACCGCCAAGGCAAAAGCTGATCCAGGCACGGCCACAGAAGCCGCCGACAAAGGCAATTCGAAAACCGAGACACCTGCAGCCTCCCCGGCGCAGGGTCAGGATGCGGCGGCTCGTCAGTCGGCAGCGGAGCCCGCCGCATCCAAGAATGCCCCCGAAGACAGCGATGCCGGAAAGGGGGCGTCGGACACCGCCGACGCCCCCGACATGGCCAAGCTGACTGCTGCGCTGACATCGGAAGGCGACAAGGCGGCAGCGTCAAAGGCGGCACCGACCGTACCGGATGAAAAGCCGGAGAACCTGGTCATCGTGGTGATCGGCCCCAAACAGGGCCTCTGGCGCGCCGGTCGGCATTTCACCGCTGAGCCGGTCCGTATTCCGGTCGATGAGCTCAGCGATGAACATGCGGCCATGTTGCGCGATGAACCGAAGCTGGCAATCAGCCTGGTGCGCACAGAGGTCGAACCGGAATAACGCTCAACACCCCTTCGGTGGCGACATCGTCGCCACCGTCCCCCTTGTCCCCTTCAGGATGACCTGCCGTGTCCTACACCTCCCTCACAGATCTGACCGCCCGCTTTGGCGAGACCATGCTGGTCCACCTGACCGACCGTGGCGACGTGGCGACGGATGTGATCGACACGGATGTGATCGATCAGGCCCTGAAGGATGCGGATGCGATGATCGATGGCTATGTCGGCGTGCGCTACGCGCTGCCGATGGTTGAAACACCGCCACTTATCGGCAGCCTTGCCCTGGCAATCGCGATCTACAACCTGCACACCGCCAGCCCGGACCCCAAGATCGAGGAAGACTACAAGGCCGCGATCCGCACCTTGCGCGAGATCTCTTCCGGTGCGGTCCGGTTGCCGATCGCCGGTGCCGATGCCCCCGGTACCGGCAGTTCAGGCGCGCGGCTTACCGATCGGGCGCGCCCGCTCACAGAAGAAACCCTCAAGGGCTTTATCTGATGATCGATGATGTGATCTCCCGTCTGGATGACCGGGTCGTGGTCCTGGAACATCGCGTTGAGGGCGCGGGCAGCCTTGCCGATCTGATGCAACGCAACGCACTGCCTCAGCATACACCAGCGGCCCATGTCCTGCCCCTGGGGCTGATCGGCCGCGCACAGGACGCCGGTGCCGGCGCTTATACGCAGATGTTCGAAGAGGCTGTGGCGGTAATCCTGACAGTCCGGAACCATACCCCTGCGGGCAAACGCGCGCTGGAGGATCTCCGCGGCCTGATCATGGCGGTAGTCGAAGCCCTGGCCGGTTGGGCACCTGCTGATCAAACCGGCGTCTTCCGCCTGACACGGGGTTCCTTGCTTAACGCGTCCAAGGGCACCGTCGTTTACCAGATCGACTTCGCCATTTCCGACCAGCTGAGGGTTTTCTCATGACCGCACCTAAACTTCCGTCCAGCGGCGGCAGCTACATCCGCAATTCCAAAGGCGCATTGAAGCGCGTGTCTGAGCCACCCGCCCCGGAGCCGCAGAAGACTGGCGAGGGTTCCTCCGAAACCACGAAGAAGGAGGGTTAAATGCCCCTTAAATGGAAATCCAAAATCCTGCTGGCTAAGCTGGAAACGACCTACAACACCGATGCGGAGCCGACTGGTGCTGCAAACGGCGTTCTGGCCACCGAGGTCGCCCTGACACCGATGGAAGGCAGCGATCTCAGCCGCAACCTTGAAATCCCCTACCTGGGTGCGCAGGGATCGGTCCCGATCGATGTACATGCCAAGCTGACCTTCAATGTCGAGCTGGCGGGTTCCGGTGCCGCCGGAACCGCTCCTGCCTGGGGGCCGCTGATCCGTGGCTGCGGTGTGGCCGAGACAATCGTCCCGGGTACATCCGTGACCTACAATCCCGTCAGCGATGCGCACGAGAGCCTGTCGATCCACTTCATGATCGAAGGCACCCGGTTTGTTCTGACCGGCGCGCGGGGCAACGTGACCATCGACTATACCAGCTCGAACATCCCCTACCTCAAGTTCGAGTTCTGGGGCCTGTTCAACCAACCGAGCGAAGAGACCCGGCCGACTGTGGCACTGAGCGCTTTCATCAAACCGCTGGCTGTCAGCAAGTCCAACACGCCGACCTTCACGATCAATGCCGTGGCGCTGGTCATGCGCTCCTTCATGCTGAACCTCGGCAATGCGGTCGAGCCGCGCTTCCTGGTCGGCTCGGAAGGTATCCTGATTACCGATCGCGAGGAGAGCATCGAGACCAAAGTCGAGGCGGTTGCACTTGGCACGCTCAATCCCTTTGCCCTGGCCGCTGCCCAGACGGATGTGCCGATCAACCTGGTACATGGGCTGACGGCAGGCAACATCTCGACCATGGCCGTCACCAAGGCCCAGATGCAGCGGCCGCAGGGTATGGAGAACGCCCAGAACATCGTGGAATGGCCGCTCCGGCTCGTTCCGATCCCGACGGCTGGCAACGACCAGTGGTCGCTGACCCTCACCTGATCCAGAAAGGCGCACCCCATGTTCAAGATCAACCAAACGCCCGAATTCGTTCGCGATGCGAAAATCCATACACCGCACGAAGACGGCTTTCGCGAAGATCTGTTGAAGACCCGTTTCCGGGCCATCCCTGTCTCTGAAGCGGATGGCTATGACCTGTCGACCGGCTCCGGGACCATTGAGTTTCTGAAGCGTGTCGTCGTCGGTTTTGAGAACCTGATAGGCGAGGATGACAAGCCGATGGCCTGCACTGAAGCACTGATCGATGCCTTGCTCGATGAAGCATACATCCGCGTCGGCCTGGTCGGAACCTACTTCAAGGGGATGCACAAGAGCGCCTCGGGAAACTGAAGGCCGCGGGGGCTGCCTGGGTGAGAGGATCGTCCGGCAGCACCTCGCGGCAAGACGATGCACATTCCGACGCCGCGATCCTCGGGATCGACCTGGACGCTGTGTTCGGGGGGGAAGCGCAAGGTCAGGAAGACATCTGGGCCTGGCATTTGCCAGCGCTGGAAGCGTTTTACGCGATCAGTTCGCAATGGCGCACGGAAGTCGTTCACAACCGCGTGGTCCCGCTGGGGCTGGATTACACGGCAGCTCAGGCCGGATTGCAATTGTCAGGTCTGAGCATCGATGCGGCAACCTGGAATGAAGTGAAGACCATCGCACAGGGCGCGCTGGACGAGTTTCGGAGAACGATGTGAGCGGGTTCAAGGCCAGTCTTTATATCGGGGGAGACGCCTCGGGTGCCAAGAAGGCCCTGGGCGAGACGGCCTCTGCCAGCGCTGGCGCGCGAAAGGCCGTAGATGCTCTCGAAAAGAGCACCTCGGGACTGGAACAAAGCACAAAGGGTGCGGGGAACGCCAACGCGGCCTTCTCAAAGCAGGAAAAGGTCGTCGCCCAGGCGGTCGCCCAAGCCAATACGGCGATCCAGCAGCGCATCGAGCGGCTGACCGGCTTCGGCGCCGCGACCCATAGCGCGCGTGAGAGCGCTGCCGCCTTCGGTGGCACCATCGATCAGAACCGCGCCAGCTTTGACAGCATGCGGATGTCGATTGATCCGGTCTACCGTGCGTCAAGGCAGTATGAGGCGGTCACGGACGAAACCCGGCGCGCCGTCGCTGCTGGTGCTGTCACCCAGGCGGAAGCCAATCGTGTTCTGGCACTTGCCGAGGCGCAATATCTCGCGACTGGCCAGAGCGCATCCATGATGGCTCGGGGTACCGGTGTCGCTTCGGGCCAGCTCGGCAATATCACTGCGCAGTTCAACGACATTGGCGTGATGATGGCTGCCGGACAGAACCCGATCCAGCTTGCCCTGCAGCAGGGCACCCAGCTTAACCAGGTCTTTGCAACCATGGGCGGTGGCAAGGCCGTGCTGCGCAGCCTCGCAAGTTCCGCGCTTGCACTGGTCAATCCCTTGTCGCTGGCCACGCTTGGCATCATTGCGGGCGGCGCGGCGCTGATCCAGTGGGGTTCGAGGGCACTGTCGGCCGAGGAGAAGACCGATGACTTCGGCGAGGCCATGAAAGCACTCGCCAAGGAAACGGCAGAGGCGCGCAACGAAGTTGAGCTTTTCAATCGCGGCCTCGAGACTACCGCCCAACTCATCGTTTCAGATGAGATAGCGAAGAAGGAGGCCGAGATAGCGGCACTCCGCAACCGCGAAAAATTCGGGCCAAGATATCTTCCAGGCGAAACGGACCGGCAGGTCGCGATCATTGAAGAAGAAATTGCGGCTCTACAGGAAGCGTTGGCTGAACGGGAAAAAGCCGTCGCTGCCGAAAAACGCCTCGCCGAGGTCAAGGAGACCGTAAACAATCGCCTTCAGGATTTCCTATCCGGCGTGATCCAGGCTGCGGAAAAGCATGTCGCCCTTCAACAGAGCGTGGATGCCACCGTTGCAGGGTTGGAAGCAGAAGCAAACATCCAAAGCCTGATCGCGCAGCATGGCGAGGACAGCCGCGATGTGACAGCGGCACGGGTCGCGGAAGAGCGCCGCGTCTACGAGGCGACCACGCTAACCGCCGACATGTCCCAGATCATGAAGGATGAGATCATGGCGGCCTGGGATGCCGCCAATGGTGTCGCATCCGTAGACATGGCCGGGAACATCGCCCTGGCAACAGGTGAAGCCACGCGTTTGTCTCAGCAACTGGCTGGAGCGCTCGATCTGGCCCGCCGGATTGCAGGCTATAACGGAGGCGTCAACAACAACGGCCTCGATGAACTCGATCCGCGCAATCCCAACAATACGCGTCCCGGCACATGGACAGGGGGCTATGGCACACTCGCCCTCGATGATCCGCGGCGAAACCCGAAGAAGCGCAAAGGACGATCCGGCGGCGGCGGTGCAGCTGGCAAGATCAAGAAGCAGCGCGAAGCCGTCGCTGATCTGATTGAAGGTCTCGAAGAAGAGATCGACGTGTTGCGCGAGACCGATCCGGTCCAGAAAGAAATGCTGCGGCACCGCGAAACAATGGCAGCGGCGACCGAGGCAGAACGTGAGAAAATCCGCGAGCTGATTGCGATCCGCAACCAGGAGAAGGAGACGATCGACGCCCAGAAAGAAGCCTGGGAAAGCTACCGCGACATCGCCTACGACACGTTCGAAGACCTGCGGCGCAGCGGGGGTGACTTCGGCAGCGTGCTGGATACGCTTTCGGGCAAGATCCAGGACATGGCCTACGAAGCCCTCCTTCTGGGAGAAGGGCCACTCGCCCAGTTGTTCGGTACTGCCAACGGGGGCGGGCTGATCGATGTTGTTCTGGGAGCTGTGTTCCCGAACGCCAAACCGGCGCAGGCCCTTGCGGAAGGCGGGATGATCTACGGCCGAGGCAGCGGCACGTCGGACAACGTGCCAGTCTGGGCGTCTTCTGGTGAATTCATGGTCAACGCTGTGGCCACCGCCAAGAACCGGGCGCTGCTGGAGATGATCAATTCAGGTGCTGAATTTCCCGCTTTCGCAAAGGGTGGAATGATCGGCGGCGGTACGTTTTCTGGTGGCGGCAACGGTTCGCAGATCATCATCGAAAACCATTCTGGCAGCCCGATTACCCAGACGCGCAGCGACGAAGTGGACGGCACCGGTCGCCGCCGCACACGGTTCGTCCTGGCAGATGCGGTCGGCAATGCCCTGGTACAGCCTGGTGGCGGCGCTCGGCGCACATTGCGCAATGGGTTCGGCGTCAAGAAACGGGGGACACTGCGATGAGTGTCCCGCTTTGGCCAACTGACCTGCCCAAGCCGCAGCGCGAGGGGTTTCAGACCCAGATCGTTGACCCACGGTTGCGCCGGGTTGGCGAAACCGGCCCTCCAGCCTATCGGCGGCGCTGGTCCAGCGTTGCGGAAACCGTGGGCCTGTCGATCGATGTAACCCGCAACCAGAAGGCTTTGTTCGATGATTTCTTCAAACATGTGACCGCATTTGGCAGCTTGCCGTTCTACATGCCCGATCCGTTGACGGACGGTTGGCCGATGCTGGACCATGCCGGCACACCACTCCTCACGGCTGGGGGCCAGCCGTTGCTGCTGTCTGCCCGGTGGCTTTGTCTTTTTGGTGATGAAACACCCGCCCAGACCATTCGCGGCGTTCGCTTCATCATCGCCTTTACAGTGGCGGTGATGCCATGAGGCGGGTTTCTCTCAACGCGCGCCAATCGCATGACGCGCCCTATTCAGACGATCTCGAGATCGCGCTGATCATGATCGAGCACCCGGAGCTCGACGCGCCGGTGCGGCTGTCCACCGATCCGACAGAGCGGCTGTCGATCGACCCGCTAGCCTATGGCACGCGCAGCGCCTGGATGGACAGTGATCCGGCCACGGAGCCCTTCCTGTTCATCCTGGCAGCATCGGACATTCCGGGGGATCTGGAAGACGCACCGGCATCAGCCAATATCATCGTCGAGAATGTGGACAGCGACATCGCCAAATTGCTGCGCTCCTTCATCGACCGGCCCACCGTGCATCTGGCGGTGGTGATGGCCAGCACGCCGGACCTGGTGGAGGTGGAGTTCCGCGACATGGCGATGATCTCGGCCGATGGCGATGCGGGCCAGATCACGCTGGAGATCAGCCGCGCGCCGATCGAGGACGAGAGCGTGCCGATGGACCGGTTTACCAAAGAACGCTTTCCGGGGTTGTTCCGATGAGCTGGTCGAACGCATATCTCGGCATTCCCTATGCCAACATGGGCCGCGACCGGTCGGGCTGCGACTGCTGGGGCCTCGCGCGCCTGGTCTATGCCGATGAGCTGGCGATCAGCCTTCCAGCCTATACCGAAGGCTACGTCAGCGCGGAAGAACAGGCCGAGGTCGCCTCCCTGATTGGATCGGAGACGAGTGGCTCGGTCTGGCGCAAGACGCTGATACCGCAGCCCTTCGATCTCCTGCTCTTCCGCCACGGCCGCCACGAGAGCCACGTCGGGATCTACGTCTCGCCTGGCGTGATGCTGCACATGTCCACCGACGACCAGTCGAAGCACGAACGACTTGGCCATGGTCGTTGGGGGCATCGCTTCGTCATGGCCTTTGAACATGAAGCGCTGCGGGGTGTCCGGTGATGAGCGTCAAGGCCAACAACGTGCTCTGCGCCCCGCTCCTGGACCCCGGCATGGGCCGCAAGGAGATCGAGGCACCTCACGGGCTGACAATTGCCGAGATCGTCGCCCTGGCGCTTCCGGGGTTCCGCGATCCGCGCAAGGGGCTGCGGGTGATGCTCGTGACCGATCGGGGGGCCTCCGTGGTCGATCCGGCCTATTGGTCCAGCCTCCGGCCGATGCCGCACGCCCGCGTCGTGATCCGCACGATCCCTGGCAAGGACGCGCTGCGCTCAGTCTTGCTGGCCGTCGTGTCGATCGCGGCCGCCGCTCTCGCCCCCTATCTGTTTCCGACGCTGGGCAAGGTAGGATTGGCACTGGCAACCTCGGGCCTGACCGTTCTGGGCCAGTTGCT
>NZ_JAPWGV010000044.1:0-20653 GCF_027213915.1 Sulfitobacter sp. G21635-S1 | reverse complement strand
CACAGCATGACCCGCTCTTTGCAAAAGCTGATCCATGTCGGGTGCCGCGAGCTTGGTCTGGACGCGGACGCGCGGCACGATCTGCAACTGGCCGTCTGTGGCAAGGCGTCCATGTCGGACATGACCGAAGCCGAATTGAAACGGGTTCTGGATCGACTGAAAAACAGCGGTTTCAAAGTCAGTTCAAAAGGGCGGCGTCCCGCAGCCCCTCGCGCCGATCTGCGCCTGATCCATGTTCTGTGGAAAAAGCTCGGCGATGCGGGCGCGTTGGAGCGCCCTGGCCGCGCCGGTCTCAACGCCTTTATCCGTGCCCGGTTCGAGGACACATGGCAATCCGTCCCGGCCGACGTGGATATGCTGCGCGATCACGGGCAGATCGAAGCTGTCGTCGCAGCCTTGAAGGCATGGGGCAAACGTACAGGCATCGACTTCGACTGGCGGGGCCGCTGATGGGCAGGAAGCGGGATATCGTGACGGACCATGCGGTCGTGCGCTATCTCGAGCGTGTCTATGGCGTGGATATCGCAGCCCTGAAACGCCGCATTGAAAAGACAACCGAGGGCGGGCGTGAACAGCGCGCGGATGCCGTGTTGAGTGACGGCGTCCGCTACCGGCTGAGCCAGTCCGGCCGCGTGGTCACGGTGCTCGGGCTGACCGGCGCCATGTCGAACCGCGGCAAGCGCTGGAAGGCGCGGCGGAAATGACGACGCAAGCTGGCTTCATGGATGAACTTGAAAGAGATCTCGGATTGAGCGCGCGGTTGCGCATCCTGGCAAATGCCGGAGGTCAGCGGCGTTATGTGCCAATGCCGGATCGGGTCGAAAAGTCGGTTCTTGCCCGGGAACTCGGGCACGATGTGTGCTGTTGGCTTGCCGGACGATATGGCGGTGAGACCGTCACCTTCCCTTCACGTCACGGTTCTGAGAAAGACGAACAGGCATCCCTTCTGAGGGCGGCTGTTCTGGATGCAGGCTTGACCGAGCCCAAAAGATCGTCAAACGATATCGCAGCAGAGTTCGGCGTGAGCGAACGTCGCGTGCGCGCCATCCGGGCCGAACTTCGCCAGGACATGCCGCCGGAAGTCCTGCCGCTGTTCGCTCACCGGCAGAGGTAGGCGCGGAACCTCTTCCTCCTGAAACTGTACAACTTCCGATGCGACATTCGCCGCAACCGGCGGGGCAATCCTCGTCTGATTGCGGGGTCCATCATGCAGTTCAAGAACCATATCGCCCAGAACTTCTCCTATAGCCGCGCCAAGAACATTGGCGGCAAGATTGTTCCGACCATCGTGGTGCTGCATGACACCGCCGGTCGCCTGGAAAAGTTCAATTCCGCCAACTACCTGCTGACCGCCCCCAGGGGCGTCTCGGTTCACTTCGTCGTTGAGCGAGATGGCACGATCACTCAGCAGGTGCCGACAAACCGCCGCGCGGGCCATGCCGGGACCTCCGAATATCATGGCCAAAAGGGCTGCAACAACTTCTCCATCGGCATCGAGATCGTGAACCCCGGCAGAATGACGGACGCGGGCGGTGGCCGTGCGCGCACTTGGTTCAAGGAGACATACAATATCGTCGAAGCTGGCATTCATTTCATCCAGACCCAGGAGCATGGCGCGGGTTGGTGGATGGACTACGAGCCCGAGCAGATCGCGGCGCTTGAGGACCTGTTGCATGCCCTGTTCGATTACGTCCCGACCCTGACTGACATCGTGACCCATTGGTACATCTCGCCCGGCCGCAAGGTCGACACCAATCCGCTGTTTCCACTGGAGAGCCTGAAGGCGCGTGTATTGGGCCGGGATGATCTGCAGGATGAAGCCGCCAATGATGCCTCCGACCTGATCGAGGACAAGGGCGAGATGGTCAGCATCGATGTGCCCAATGACACGCTCAACATGCGCCGCTGGCCATCGTTTAATCCGAATGTCATCGCGACCATTCCGGACGGGGTCGTGGTGCCGGTGATCCGCGCAGGCACCTTCGGCGACCGGCCCTGGCTCAAAGTTCGCTACTCCGGCCAGGAAGGCTGGATCGTTGCCAGTCACGCCGCCCCAACCACCCACTCTTGAACCAAGAAAGGACATTCCATGTTCACTACCACAAAGTCCCCGCTCGCATCCCGTGCGGTCTGGGGCGGCATTGTCTCTATCGCAGGTGCGGGCCTTGGCGCGCTTGGCTACACGCTTTCGCCCGAGGATGCGACAGCACTGCCGATCCTGGCGGCCAGCGTGGCATCGGGCCTCGGCGGGATCGGCGCGATCATCGGCCGGGTGCGTGCGTCCAAGAAGGTCTCCTTTTCCGAGTAGTGGTGATGTTGATGAGTATCTTCCGTCGGGTCGGCGATTTTCTGTTCGCCGATCCGGTCCGCTTGATCGAACTGTTTTCCGCGCTGAACCTCATGGGCTGGGCATGGCTTTTGGCGTTTGATCCAAGCCTCCTTCTGCGCGACAGCTACGCCGGATTTGCAGCGCTTGGCGGTTCCGCCTGGGCAGCCTTGCTGGCATCGATCGCCATCAGCCAATTCGCGCCAATGATCCGCAGGTTCCGGCATTCAGCAAACTTGCGGTTCATGGCCATGGCCGCGGCGTCAGGCGCATGGCTGGTCATCGCGTCCAATTTTCTTCTTTCAGGTGTATCGACGACTGCAGAGGTGAATTACCTGCTGTTGTCCCTCATCTGCATGGTGTCGGGGGCCTATCTCGGATGGACATCTCGGAGTACCTGAGGCTGGCACTCAGCAGACCCGACCTGTGGGGTCTCTTCGCATCGAGCGCCGTCATCATCACGGGGCTCTATCTTAAATTCAAGGCAGACGGCAAAGGCCCGCCAGCAGACCGGCTCGACACTTCGACGAAGATCGAGACCGTAGCGAAACGGCTCGATGGTTTCGACAAGCGGCTCGCGCGGGTTGAAAGCGATATTGAGCACCTGCCGACGCGCGAGGAGTTCCACCAGATGGAGCTGGGCATGGTCAAGCTGCAGGAGCGGTCGGTGGGGATCGAGCGGACCACCGAGAGCACCGGCCGCGCCGTTGGCCGGATCGAGGACTACATGATTTCGATGAAAGGGAGAAAGTGATGACATCCGGCAATGTCTTTGAAGGCTATAGCGATCACTTCGACGCCGAGGTCAGGCTCGTGATCCTGAAAGCGCTGCAGGATGAACCTGCCAAGGCCATGAACGACAGCCTGCTCCTTGTGGTTCTGAAGGAGTTCGCGATCCGCCGTTCCCGGGAGTACCTGCATACCCAGCTCAAATGGCTGGAGACCCAGGCCGGTGCGGTTCGGTTGACCCGGGCCGGGACCGCCATAATCGCACATCTGGCGGAACGCGGGGCCGAACACTTGAACCGTGACGGGGTGATCATCGGGATCAAAGCGCCCTCGTTGCCGAGGTAACCAGATGGCACAGAAAGGACGCGGAAGGCTCTCCTCCATCGATCTGCTCCCGGCAGACGCCGATCCGATTGTCGCCTGGGCCTTCCAGGAGCTCAAATCACGGGAGCGGCTGCAAAAGGACATTCACGCCGAGTTCAACGAGCGTCTCGCCGTGATTGGCGAAGGCCCGATTTCCATGTCGGCCTTCAACCGACATTCGATCGGTATCGCCCGCATTGCGCGCCGCCACGAAGAAGTGCGCCAGATGACCGCCGCCCTCACCGAACGCCTTGAACCAGGACAAACCGATGATCTGACCATCATGGCGGCAGAGACGATCAAGACACTGATCTTCGAGCTTCTCAATCAGGACGAAGGCATGACGCCAAAGGCCGCGATGGAACTCGCGCGTGCGCTCCAGTCGGCGGTGAATGCCCAGAAGGTGCCGATGGACCGCAAGCGTGCGCAGATCAAGGCCTTCGAGGCGCAGGTGGATGGCGCGCTCGAAAAGGTCGCGACCGAAACCGGAATGGGCGCGGATCGCATTGCCGAGCTGCGCAAGGACTTCCTCGGGTTGCGGACATGACAGAGCCAGAACTGGACAAGTTCGCTGGGCCACCCGTTCTCTCCCGGGATCCGGAGGCGCTGCCGGATAGCCTCACCCGCGGCGCTGACATTCCGGATGATCTTGACCCTTTTGCCGAAGGCATCCTGATGCTGCACCAGAAGGAATGGCTCGAGGACCCAAGCGATCTCAAACTGGCCGAGAAAGGGCGGCGGACCGGGATCACCTTCGCCGAGGCCCTGGATGACACGTTGATTGCCGCGGCAAAACGGTCCGCCGGTGGCAGCAACGTTTTTTACATCGGCGATACCAAGGACAAGGGGCGCGAATTTATCGGCTACGTCGCGCACTTTGCAAAGGTGATTGCCGGTGAGCTGCACGCGATCGAAGAGTACATCTTCAAGGATGAGCGCGAAGACGGCACGTCCAAGGACATCGCCGCTTTCCGCATCCAGTTCGCCAGTGGTTACCGCGTCGAAGCGCTGTCATCTAACCCGGCCAACATCCGGGGTCTGCAGGGCGTTGTCGTGATCGACGAGGCGGCATTCCACAAGGATGTGCGCCAGGTGATCGATGCCGTGAACGCCCTGCTGATCTGGGGTGGCAAAGTGCGCGTGATCTCCACGCACAACGGAGTGCTCAATCCGTTCAACGAGCTGATCCGCGAAGCGCAGGCCGGAAAGAACCCGTTTTCTCTGCATTTCATGCCCTTTGAAAAGGCTGTTGAAAACGGGCTTTACAAGCGCGTCTGCCGGATGAAGGGAACGGAGTGGTCGCAAGAGGCACAGGATGCCTGGGAAGCGCTGATCCGCGGCTCCTACGGCCCGCGCACCGCAGCCATGCGGCAGGAGCTCGATGCCATCCCCGCAGAAGCCGAAGGTTCGGCGCTGACCCGCGTCCAGATCGAAAAGCGGATGGAGGACGGCATTCCCTTCAAACGATGGGTGCAGGACGACGACTTCCGGAACGCGCCGGACCATGTGCGCAGGGCTGATGCGCTGGATTGGTGTGCCAGGGAACTGCGCCCGATCCTGGAAGGTCTCAGCCCGAACTGCCGCCACTACATGGGCGAGGATTTTGCGCGTTCGGGCGACGCAACTGACATCGTGATCCTTGAAGAAGGCACCGACCTGGTGCGGCGGCAGAAACTGATCGTGGAGCTCCGGAACATCCCCTTCGATCAGCAACGTGACATCCTTTTCTATGTTTGCGATCGCATCCCGCGGTTCGCCGGAGGCGCGTTGGACAAGGGCGGCAATGGCGCATATCTCGCCGAGAAGGCAGTGCAGCGCTACGGGGAGACCGTGGTCGAGGTGAGTTTCAGCCAGGAATGGTATCGTCAGGAAATGCCCTCCTACATCGAGGCCTTTGGCGACGGCACCATCGTTCTGTGCAATCACCCGGATGTGCTGCAGGACCACCAGGCGCTGCAGTACGTGGACGGGGTCATCCGGGTGCCACAGGACTTCCGGTTCAAAGGGTCGGACGGATTTGACCGGCACGGCGACAGTGCCGTGGCATCCGCTCTGGCCTGGTATGCGACCCGGCTTGAAGTGGAAGAATTCGGTTACGAGGGGGCCGAAGCAACGGACAGGTGGCGCGGCATGCCAGACACGGGCGGCGATGAGGACGAACCGATCGGTCGCTTCGGGAGCGGCGCATGGTGAGGGCTATCCACTTCCTGGACCTCGAAGACATGCGCCGGATGAAACCTCCCGGTGCGTTCTTTCTCGAGGAGCGCCGGACCGGTGGCTTGTTCGAAATGTCATACCTCTGCCCCTGCGGCTGCGGCATCGAAGGCAAGTTATTGATCGGCAAGGGTCACAAGCCAGGCGGCGCACGGCCTAGCTGGACTTGGAACGGGTCGAAGATCGAGCCGACCCTGCAACCGTCGGTGCATCACAAGGGGCATTGGCACGGTTGGCTGCGCGACGGCTATTGGGAGACGGTACAGTGAGCCTTTGGGACGCGATCTGCATCCACGCGTGCTACCATCTCTGGAACCCGGTCGGATTGATCCTGCACGATAAATGGGTCGAAGCTGTCTGGCAGGAAATGGGGATGGAATACCCCGGCTGGAAGGCACTGCGATGATCGGGCCGGTTTGTGATCACGGGGATCGTGAATTCATCCAGTTCGAAGCCTACGGTTTCGAGGTTAGGGTCGATGTTGCACTCGGACATCTCAGCGTCGCGCATGATGGCACGATTACCTGGGACCAGTTGCAGGAGATCAAGAACCTCGCCTGGGGCACCGACGCGTCCGCGATCGAAGTTTACCCCGCCGCCCGCAACTTGGTGAACAGTAGGTACATGCGGCACCTCTGGCGCTTGGGAAAAACCGACTTCTGCCCTGATCTTCTGGGGGACGACAACGGGCAGGACAGCCTTCAGGCGCGCCATGCACTTGCCTGGTCGGAGGCGAGGGGTTGATGGCATCACCAGCTGAAATCGAGAACGACCTTCGCGCCCGCGCCGCCCTGCTGGATCGAACGCAAATGAAGGACCATGCCAAGGCAATGCGACGGGCCGCTGACGCGTTGCGCCAGCAGCGCGAGGTTATTGCTCAGATGGATGCAGCAGCTGAAGCGGCCGACCAAAAATACGAGGACTACGTCTATGGAAAGGGCGTCTGATGGGACTGATTGATCTGAACGGTGCCCCGCTGAAGGCACCTTCAAAGAAGGAACTCACCGAGGAGACAGGTGGCCCGACAATGGGCGGGGTTCGCCAGATCCAATCGGGTCATCCAGCCGATGGGCTGACGCCCTACCGCCTGGGCGCGCTCCTGCGCGAAGCTGAGACCGGGGATGCTACCTCTTATCTCGAGCTGGCAGAGCAGATGGAGGAAAAGGACCTGCATTACCAGGCCGTGCTTGGCGTGCGCAAACGGGCGATCCGGCGGCTGAAGATCGTCGTCGAAGCCGGGGCCCAGGACGACAATGCCGAGGCAGCCGCCGAGTTGGTGCGGGAAGCTATGGGTTCCTCAGCCATCATGGATGACATGATCGACATGCTGGACGCGCTTGGCAAAGGGTACTCCGCGACCGAGATCATCTGGAATGTGTCGGCGTCGCCGTGGAAAATTTCCCGTCTCGAGCACCGAGATCCACGCTGGTTCCGATTTGATGACACGGACGGACGGACACCGCTGCTCCGAGGGGACAATGGCGACCAGCCGCTGCCCCTCTTCCGATACGTGTTTCACTGCGCACGCCTCAAGTCCGGCCTGCCGATCCGCTCGGGCCTCGCCCGTCTGGTTGCCTGGGCCTATGTCTTCAAGAATTACACCCTGAAGGACTGGGCCGTATTCATGGAGGCCTATGGCCACCCGCTCCGGATCGGCAAGCACGGCAACACGGCGACGGTGGAGGAAAAGGCGACATTGCTGCGGGCGGTCCGTCGCCTGGGCGTCGACATGGCCGCCATCATGCCGAAGTCGATGGAGATCGAAATCGTCAATGGTGCCGTGACCGGTGCTGACAAGATGTTTGAATTCTCGGCCCGTTATTGGGATGAGCAGATCAGCAAGGCGGTCCTTGGTCAGGTCTCTACCACCGATGCGATCTCCGGCGGCCATGCCGTCGGCAAGGTTCACAACCTGGTGCGGGAAGACATCCGGGACGCTGACGCCGGCCAGCTCGCCTCGACCCTCGAGCGGGATATCGCGCTGCCGATGACGATGCTGAACTTTGGCAACGACGTGCGCCCACCGCGCATTCGGTTTGAAGCCGAGGAGGAACGCGACCCGCGCCTGACTTTGCTGGCGATCAAGACCTTCGGGCCGATGGGCCTGAAGATCTCCGAGAAACAGGTACGTGAAACCTACGGATTGCGTGAGCCTGAAGACGGCGAAACGCTGCTGTCCTTTCCCGCATCTCCTGATCCCCAGGAACCCAAGGTCCCCGACGCGGTACCGCCGCTTGCAGCAGGAACCGTCATCACCGCCCAGGATGCTCTGACACGCGCCGCAGCGGGGCTCGTCGCCGATGGCCGGGCACAGTCGGAAATGGATATTCTCCTTGGGGATTTGCTGGAAGCGATCGGACAGGCTTCATCTCTGGAGGACATACGCGATATTTTGGCGAGCGCAGCGGAGGAGGCACCGGATGACAGCCTGAGGGAGATGGTGAGCAGGCTGATGTTCAGCGCGCGCCTGGCTGGCGAAACCGGCGCGGACATCTCCTGATCATGGCTGGCATCGCCCTTGAACCGCTTCCGCCGCGTGAAGCCCTCGAATACTTCAGGTCAAAGGGCTACGCACCGGCGCTGCAAAGGTTCGATTATCGTGATCACTGGCGCGAGGAACACGCCAGAGGGTTCGTGGTCGCCAAAGCCATGCGGGACGATGTGCTGGCGCTGATCCGAACCGCCGTCGAGGATGGCCTGTCGGAAGGAAAGACGCTGGATCGGTTCCGCAAAGACCTTGCGCCACAGCTCAAGGCAAAGGGCTGGTGGGGGAAATCGATCGAGCGCGACCCGTTGACCGGCGAGTTGAAGGAAGTGCAGCTGGGATCGATGCACCGGCTGAAGGTGATCTTCGACACCAACCTGCGGACTTCCTATGCTGCCGGTCAATGGGCACGACTGCAGCGGACCAAGGCATTCCTGCCCTATCTCGAGTACCGCCAGCTGCAGCGCGAGACCGCACGGGACGAACACAAGCCCTACGATGGGTTGATCCTGCCAATCGACCATCCGCTCTGGCGTAAGATATTTCCGCCGAACGGATGGTTCTGTGGCTGCTACGTCCGTCCGATGAATGACCGCATGCTGGAGCGCGAAGGAAAGGTGCTGACCTCGGCCGATGAGATTGCGGCCCTGGAGACCATGCCCTGGACCAACCCGAGAACCGGCGAGACGGAAGCTTTGCTGGAAGGTATCGATCCGAGCTTTGCCTCGAACCCTGGCCATGCCTGGCAGGACATGGATGATCGCCACGCAGCCAGCGCCCTTGATCTGCCCGAAAACCTGCGCGCCAGTGATCGTGGCTATCTCAAGGAAATGACTGCGCTACAAATGCGAGGGGATCGACAGATCCTGCTGGCCTATGATCAGGCGGCGGATCCAGAAACCGCGCCTCTGGCATTTGCCCAGGGCGAAACCGCAACACCGGTCGAAATCGATCCGGCCCTCGCAACCCAGCTTGCCAATCCAGGTAATCGCATCGCGCTGCTGCGCGCCGGACCAACGGCAACGCCCCTTGCAATCGAAGATCTGAGGCTGCTCGCGGAAGCTCCAGGCTTGCATCAGGTCGCACTGGCCTCACCCGACGGCTCCTTTTTTCGCATGGGGCGGGCGGCCGAGACGGCATTGCCACCGGTCGACCGCATCCGGGACTGGCACGCGGAAGCGGTACGGATCGCTGCCAGATGGTCGGGGCGTGAGACGCTCTCGAACCAAGAAATGGCCCTGATCACCAATCACGCGCTCTTGAGCGCCATGGCGGAACATGGCCTCATTGGCTACGCTTCTGCCCCCAGTGGCCGGGTTCAGGCTCTTCTTCTGCGCGCTCTCGATCTGCTGCCCGAGATGGTCGCCGTGCTGGGTGCGAGATAGGGCGTCGCGCAGGTCGAATTCGGCGCAAATTCACCTTCCCGCAAAAAATTGGCCACAGAGCGCCTCGAGCCCGCGTCGGGGGCAGTGGGTCGAAAAATCCCGGAGCGGCAATCCTAGGGTATTAAAGGGGTATTAAAACGCCCCACCAAATGCCCGTTGTCCGACGCATTTCCACCGATCCGGAGGTCGCGCTTGATTTTGACCAGTTTCGGCTCCAATCTGATCCTGTGCCCCGCTCGCCCCGAGTTTGGTGTGGCGGAACCCCTTCCTCCTGAGCGTGCGTTTGTTGACGGCCTAGTTTGGCCGCATGAACACGCCACTGATTTTCACAGCAGACGCCCAGGTCATCCCTTTTGACGGCGAGGCTCTCCCGACCAGGATCGAATTGATCCCGGTCGGCGAGCTCCACCTTGCCGATCAACGCGGGACTGTGGGACGGATCACGGATGCCGCCGCGTTGATCGAGCGCACCATGGCATATGCCAAGGGTGGCATGCTGCCGATCGACTTTGCCCATGGCATGGAGGTCCAGGGTGGTGGTGATCACCGTGCGGCCGGGTGGATCACTGGCCTTGAGCTCGAGGGCAACCGCATCATGGCGTCGGTCGAATGGACCCCGGTAGGTGCCGAGGCGCTCAAGGGCCGGGTCTACCGGTTCATCTCACCAACATTCACCGTTCCAGTTCCCGGTTCCGAGGTCGGTTTGATCTTGCGCGCCGGTCTGACGAACAACCCCGCCTTCCGCGAACTCGCGAAGGTCGCATCACACCAGGAGAACCCGAAGATGCCCAAATGGCTTATCCAGCTCGCCGCGAAACTCGGCATGCCCGAGGAAACCGACGAGGCCAAGATCGTCGCTGCAGCTGAAGGCGCAATCGACCAGGCCAACAACGCGGTGCCGATCATCACCGCCGCCGGATTGACCGGCGCGCTGACGGAAACGGCCGCCACGGCGATCACTGCCAAGATCACGGCCAGTGCCTCGGATGCAGAACCTGATCCCGCCAAGTATGTGCCTATCTCGGCCGTCAGCGAGTTGACAGGTCAGCTGGCTGCAATGCGGGCCGAGATCAATAGCGACAAGGCCGAAACAGTCGTCATTGCCGCCATGCAGACAGGCAAGGTCACGCCAGGGCTCGAAGGCTGGGCCCGCAAATACGCCGCCTCCGATCTCGACGGCTTCAAGACCTGGCTGGCCAGCGCGCCGGTCGTGGTCGACGGCAAGGCCGTGACGCCCCAGGGCGATCCGCTCAAGGTTGATCAGGGCGTACTGATCGCCTCGGAAAAGGTGATGTGCGCAAAGATGGGCGTCACCGAGGAAGCTTTCCTTGCCACCAAACAGGCAACCACGGTGCCCGCAGCCAAGAAGGAGGCTTAAGCCATGGCTAACCTTGTACAGAACCGCAACACCCGCACGCTCGCCCTGCCCTGCGCCTCATACGTTGATCCAGTTGCTGCCGCAGTCAGGATCTTCAAGGGAGCAATGGTTGCTTTGGATGGTTCAGGCAACGCGATCCCTGCATCGCCCACTGCGGCAGCAATGCGCGGCTGCGCCCTCGATGACGGCGCGGACAACTCGACGGGTGCCGCCGGTGCGGCGTCCGTCAAAACCAAAAAGGGTGTGTTTCTGTTTAATCAGACTGGCCTTGATCGCACCGATATCGAGACGGAAGTCTCCGTCATCGATGACAACACCGTCGGGGGTGCTGGTGCCCTGAAAGCCGGTATCCTGAAGGACATCACGTCCGAAGGTGCCTGGGTCGAAATTCTTTAAGGAGCGCCATCATGGACCTCAATGCTGCAAGCCTGGCGACCCTCAACGTCGCTATCACCACCGCCTTCAACACCTCCCTGACGGGGTACAACAGTTTCCACAAGCGCCTGGCGATGCGTGTCAGCTCGACAGGCTCGGGCAACACCTACCCCAAACTCGATGACATTCCAAAAATGCGCGAGTGGATCGGGTCGCGCGTCGTCAACCGCCTCGACACCAACGCGTTCACGCTGCTCAACCGCAAGTTCGAGAACACGCTGGCGGTGCCGGTCGATGCGATCGAAGATGATGAATACGGCATCTACGGCAACATCGCCTCAAGCTTTGGTCAGACCTCTGCCGAGCTGCCCGATGATCTGCTGATCGAGCAGATCGAAAAGGGCTTCACGACCGCGCACTTCGACGGCCAGAACTTCTTTGACACGGATCATCCTGTCGATGACGAGAACGGCGACGAAGTGTCCGTGAGCAACCTCATCGCCGGTGCCAATGATGCTTGGTACATCATGGATCTGAGCAACCCCATCAAGCCGTTCATCTTTCAGGATCGGACACCGGGCATGATCACTCCGAAAACCAACATGTCCGACGACAATGTGGCCTATGAGGACGAATTTCACTGGCTGGCAAAGCGCCGCTGTGCGGTGGGCTTCGGGGCATATCAGATGGCGTTTGCCTCCAAGGCGGCGCTGACCGTCGCAAACTACGAGACCGCATCGGCTGCCATGAACAGCATGATCGGGCCAATGGGTCGCAAGATCCGGCGTGGGCGCCTGACGCTGGTTGTGGGAACGTCCAATCATGCCGCAGCCAAGAAGATCCTGAAAGCCGAGCAGCTGGAAGGCGGCGGGTCCAACACGAACTTCGACGATATGGACCTGTTGCACATCAACACACTCAGTTGATCCAGCGGTCGAGTGATTGTGCGGTCCGGCTGGACTGGACCGCATTATTCAACCGACCCAGAGGAGAAGACCCCATGACCCGTGAAGAACTCGAAGCGCGCGCCGAAGAGCTTGGCCTGAAAGTGCCTGGCAACATTGGCGACGAAAAGCTGGCAAAGCGCATCAAGGAAGCCGAAGCGGCTGCCGAAGGAGATGGCCCAACGGTCACTGTCCTGTGCGCTGTTGCAGGCGGACGCCGCCGTGCCGGTCGCCGCTGGGACGGCGGCGAAAACCGCATTTCCGCAGACGAATTCACGGAGGCGATGCAAGAGGCTCTCGCCCGTGACCCGATGTTCCAGGTCCTCGAGGCCTGATCGACATACCCCGCGAGAGAGAGGGGGCCTGGTCCGGGCCGCAAGTCCGTCAGCACCCATAGACCGCCGCCTGGTCGGCGCAGGGAACCTTGGAAGGTAGGAGCCGAAGCTCGCCCCCCGATTTCGCGAAGGAGAACCGCACGTGACCTATGCCAGTATCGATGACCTGAAGGCGACGATCCCTGCGCGCGATCTTGCCCTGCTCACCGACTTTGACGGTGCGGGTGACACGGTCGATGATGATCGTCTTGCCGCGGCGCTGCGTGACGGGGCCGCCGAGATCAACGGCTACATCGCGAAGGTGGTGACGTTGCCGTTGGTGGCACCGCCCGACATGTTGCGCGTGGTCTGCCGTGATCTTGCGATCCATCGGCTCTATGCCAACGCCGGCCGCGTGACCGAAACCCAGGAGAAGCTGCGCGACGCTTCGGTGAGCTATCTTCGCATGGTGCGCGACGGCAAGGTATCGATCGGCGACGAGGACGGCGGCGCGGAAATCCAGACTTCCGAAGGCGTCGTGACCGTGGAGGGCCCGGAACGGGTCATGACCCGCGACAGCCTGAGGAACTTCTGATGGCTGTCACACTTACTGCCGATCTTGAACTCACCGGCATGAAAGCTGTCCTCGGGGCGTATGTCTCGGCAGGCGAGGATCTCACCCCGCTCATGGATATGTGCGGCGCGCTGCTGGAGACGTCTACCAAAGACCGGCTGCGCGACAGCAATACAGCGCCCGACGGCACGGCCTGGCCTGTTTCGATGCGCGCCCAGCTTGATGGTGGCAAGACCCTTGTCGAAAGCAGCCGCCTCGCGAACAGCATCCAATACATCGCCGGGCCGTCCCAGGTCGAAGTCGGCTCAAACGTGATCTACGCCGGGATCCACCAGACCGGCGGCGAGATCAGGCCAAAGAATGGCGCGGCATTGTCCTTTGCCCTGCCGGGCGGTGGCTGGGCCACGGTCGGAAAGGTCACGATCCCCGCACGTCCCTATCTCGGGATCTCCGACCAGGATCGCGATGACCTGACAGCGACAACCGTTGAATACCTTGACGCGCGGGTGCGCCAATGACGGCCAAGCCCGGCATTCTCGATGTAGCGCCCATCGCGGCCGCGATCCGCGCCGCGATGCCCGACCTGAGCGACGTCGGCACGGCCGGTTCATTTGGCGCGCTGCGTGCCGAAACAGTCCGCTGGCCATCAGCTTACGTCATCCCGCTGGCTGAAAGCCCGGGCGGCAATCGTTACCAGAGTGAGCACCTGCTCAGCCAGCGCGTCATCGCCCGTTTCGGGGTCATCTGGGCCGTGCGCGACATCGGCGACAGGATGGGCACCATCGCTGGCGGTGAGATCAGGGCGGTGCGCACCGCAGGCATGCTAGCGGTCTGCAGCTTCCGACCGGCAGATGCCGAAACCGCCTGTGAGCCCGTCTCGGGCCGTTTGATCAGCGGCATCGACACGAATGGCCAGATGTTCTGGCAGGACGATTTCGCGGTCGCGCTCAACCGTCACATCCCCATCAGCTGAGGAAACCAAAATGGCCAGCACCAAATCCCGCCTTATCCGCCTGCTCTCCGGCACACGCACGCTTGTCGGCGGCATCCCTTCTTACGACACAGCAACAGAAATGCTGGTCAAGGGCCTCACCCCCCGCAGGATCGAGGGTGACTACCAGGCGCAAGACTTCGTCACCGGCTTTGAGGGCGCGCAGGGCGACAGGCTCTTCAACGAGAGCATGGGGCTGGATTTCATGATCGATGCGGCTTTGCCTGAAGCGGGCAGCGCGCCCCTTTACGGCGAGTTGTTGAAAGCCACCGGCCTTGTCGAAACTCTCGTCGCCGATACTTCCGCCACCTACTCCCTGCAGCCCGAAGGCTCGGCCAAGCTCGAAATCGCGCTTCAGTATCTGGACGCCCAATCGATGCAGGTCACCGAAAAGGTGCGTGGCGGGCTGACGTTCACGGCAGAGACCCGCAAGCCGCCGATGTTCGGGTTCAAGTTCATGGGCGAGCTCTTCGATGGACAGGCCGCCGTTGTCGCATCGCCCGACTTTTCAGGCTGGCCGGATGCACCTGAATGCTCGCCGCGCAACATGAACGCCTTCACCGTCGATGGCACGGAGCTCTGCGTCCAGAGTTTCACCTTTACCGATGGCCGGACACCCCGACGTGGCCGTTTCATGAACTGCGACGGGACGGACATCACCGCCCGCAATGTCACCGGTCGGATGGTCATCGAAATGCCCCCTGCCGCGACAATCGACATTCTGGCCCTCTGCCGGTCGGGGGCAAAGCAGCCGCTGGTTTGGCAACTTGGGACCGGCGCCGGGAATGTCCTGCGCGTCGCGGCTCCGGCCGTCCAGCTGAAGTACGCCGGTGAGCAGGACATTGACGGCACCATCGGCCAGGCGCTCGACCTCGTCTTTTGCCACGACCAGGGCGACGACGAGTTCGCCATCACCTTCAGCTGAGGAGCACCCCCATGAGCTTTCTGTTCGTCGAAAACCACCCGTTTGAATGGCCGGTGAAAATCTCCGTGCCAAAAGGCGGCTCCTTCGAGGAAGTGAACATCACCGGCCTGTTTGAAATCATGGATGACGTCGATTTCTACAGCGCAGGCGAAGATCTTTCGAGCCGCGGCGCAATGATCGACTTCGAAATCAATCGTCTCATGCAGGTCTTCAAAGGCTGGACCGAAGGCGACGTGCTGGACAGGGCAAAGAAACCGATCCCGGCAACACCGGAGAACGTCCGCCGCTTCCTGGGCAACCGCCCGGCCCGGCTGGCGGTCACGGACGCCTATACCGAGGCGGTCACACCTTCGAAGGGCTATCGCGCAAAAAACTAAGAGCCGCCGCTCGCCGGATATGGGGGCGTGCGGCGGTCAGCGACGAGATGGCAAAGGATTATGCCGCATTCCACGGGGTCAGCGTGGAAGAGGCGAAGGATCGATTGATGCAAAGCACGGGGCAGAACAGCAATGACATGATCTTGCCGGTCACGTTCCGGCCCGCGATCGAGCTTGCCATCCACAGTCACGATCAGCTCCGCACGATCGCGGGTCTGGGCGGTGCAGCGCATCTGTCTTTTGATCAGACAGCCGTAGAGGCCACCGCACGGATGCATGGCATCCGGTTGCAGCCACGCGACGCCCTCGATCTGTCGATCCTTCAGGCCGAAGCGCTCAAGATCATGCGGGATGATCCATGAGCGCGCTTGAAACATCCCTCATCCTGAGTGGCGATGCCCGTGGCCTGATCATGGCCAGCCAGACCGGCGGGGCGGCGTTGGATCAACTGGACCAAAAAGTAGATCAGACCGGGCGCGGGATGAAATCGGCACGCGCCTCGGCAGAGGTTTTCAATCGCGAAATCGACCGGCAGCGCGCTGCCGTAGATCAGCTGCGTGCCGGGATTGATCCGGTCTACGCTGCGACCCAACGGTTGGAAGCCGGACAGGAAACGCTGACACGCGCCTTCCGGTCGGGCATCCTTACCGCGCGCGAGTACGACACGGCGCTGGAGCTGTTGCAGGCTCAGCACCGGCAAGTTGCGGGTGCAGCCGATCTTCAGGCCGCCGCAACGTCGCGCCTGCGGACCCAGACTGCCGGTGGTGCAGGTGGGATGCAGAACTTCAGCTATCAGCTGCAGGACGTGTTCACACAAGTCGGCATGGGCGTGCCGTTGATGATCTCTCTGGGCCAGCAGGCACCGCAAATCCTCTCGGGCTTTGGCACCATCGGCGCGATGGCTGGTGTTGCAGCCGCAGCCATCCTGCCTCTGACAGCTGTGATCTTCGGTCTTGGCTACGAGAGTGAAGAAACAAGCAAAAAGGTCAAAACTGCCGCTGACCGGATTGAAGAGGCACTGTCGGCGATCGGTGACGCCCAGGCCACCTTGCGCGGCAACTCTGTCAGGGACCTCGACGGCATCGTCGCAAAATACGGTGAGGTCACCAACAGCGTCCTGACCTTGATGCGGGCCGAAAGCCGCCTCGCAACACAAAGGGCTATGGGAAAGACGCGGGAAGGGCTGGATGCTGTTTTTGCAAACTCCGCGTTCGGGGAATTCACGGACCGAAATCAGATCAGACAGGAGCAAATCCGCGAGGTGCAGCGCGAGCTTTCCTTCGCCGAAGCAAACCTGACGGTTCGGGTGGACAAAGCCCAGGCACGCGAAGAGATCGACGCGCTCAAGGCCGAACTGGAAGCTTATGCGCGCGGTGACGATATCAAGTTGGATTTTGGCGTTTCACCAGAAAGCCTTCAGAACCTCGCCATCTATCAGAATGCCATCAAGGCAGCCCTTGCAGCCGAGAACTATCAGGGCTTGCTCACTGTCATTACCCAGATGCGAACCGAGCTGGAGACCATTCCGCAAGGCACGCTTCCCGGTATGGAACAGGGCGTCGTTGCCGCCGAAGCTGCGTTACGTGAAGCGCTGCACACCACCGAGATGACAGAAAGCGAAATCCGGCTGATCGAAGAGCTACTGGAAAAGGTCGGCGGCATCGATGTGTCTTCGAACCTGAAAGCGGGTGCCGATCAAGCCACTCGGATCGCGGATGAATTGGCCCGAGCTTTGTCCAACGCAAGTGCGCTCGCGAATCAAGGCGTGGGCGACGTTGAACGGGCCCGTATCAACTACGAATTCCGGGATGACCCGATTGGTCGCGCGCGGGAACTGGCGGCGGCAGAGTTTGACAGCAGGACAGATCGACCATCGGGCGGTCGTTTGGCAGACGGCGTTTCGGACTTTCTCAGGGATGAACGGGAGGCCTTCATTGGCGCCCGCGTTCAAGCCGAACGCTACAACCAGCAGCTCCAGGAATGGCGCAAGGAACAATCGGAGGCCGCCCGAAAAGGGCGCGGTGGTGGCGGAGGCGGCGGGCGTCGCGGTCGCACCGAAGAGGAGCGCGTCATTGAGGGCATCCGCCGGGAAATGGACCGGCTGGCCCCGTCCTATGAGCGCGATGTGGCCGAGCTCGAGAGATGGCGGGCGGAAGCCCTGGGCACCCTGGACCCGGCCCGCGAAGGATACGAAGCCTTTGCCAGCGACGTCGAGTTCATCTTCGGCGAACGCCTGGCTGAAGCCTACCGCAAGGATCTCGAAAACCGCGATGACTGGGCATCGGGCGTAGAGCGCGCCTTCCTCGACATCACCGAGAACATGGTGACCTTCGCAGATGCGGGCGAGAACATTGCCAAGAAGTGGTCCAGTGGCCTGGAAGACGCTTTTGTCGAAATGGGCCGCACCGGAAAATTCGAAGTCGGCAGCCTGGTCGACTACACGCTTGAGCAGTTGCAGCGCCTGATCTTTCAACAGTCCATTTTGCCAGGCCTGGAAGGCGGGTTCGATTTCCTTTCTGACTTCATCGGTGGGCTCTTCGGCGGCAGTACCGGCGTGAGCGCAACACAGTCTCATGCAGGCAGCACAATCGGCACCGGTGGCGTGCGCCGGAGCTATGGCAAGAACTCCCCCTTGCGTGCCGATGAACGCCTGACTGTGACCACACTGGGCCAGCGGGTATTCACGCCCGAGCAGATCGCCAACGGTGCGACCGTGGTCGACGCCCTGGCAATGGCCTCGCAGAACTCAGGTGGCGGGCAGCCCGTCGTGTTCTCACCGCAGATCAACGTGCAAAACAACAGCTC
The DNA here is from genome assembly GCF_027213915.1 of Sulfitobacter sp. G21635-S1. Classification (NCBI taxonomy): domain Bacteria; kingdom Pseudomonadati; phylum Pseudomonadota; class Alphaproteobacteria; order Rhodobacterales; family Roseobacteraceae; genus Sulfitobacter; species Sulfitobacter sp. G21635-S1. The sequence continues at coordinate 2,468 of NZ_JAPWGV010000044.1, read as the reverse complement.
CACGCCAGTTGACGCGGAAATCCAAGAGGAAAGCGACGGTAAAGGTGGCCGCAGCTACCGCCTCGTACTCGCCGACCAGGTTGGCGTTGCCATCAACACCAAGGGTGGCGGCGCGCGAAAAGCTCTTCAGAACGGCTACAATATCCGCCAGAAGGGCACGCGGCGATGAATATCCCCGTCTGGCCCGATACTTTGCCCGCCCCCCTGCGCGCCGGCTACCTGGCTCAGCGTCAGGATATCCGGGTGCGGCGCGCGTCCAACGGCCCGCCCGGCTATCGTCGCCGGTTCTCGAGCGGTGCGGAACTGGTGACGCTGGCGATCGAAGTGACACGGTCGGGCAAGGCGGTTTTCGACCAGTTCTATGATCTCGACACCCGCTTCGGGACCCTGCCCTTCAAGATGCCCGACCCTGCCACCGACGGACGCCCACTGCTGACCGAAAGCGGTGTCCCCCTTCTGACGGATACCGGCGCACCGATCCTGCTGTCTGCCAGCTGGATTTGCATCTTTGGAGATCCTGTTCCTTCGGAGCGCATCGTGGGTGGGCGGTTCGAGATCACCTTCAACGTCGCGGTGATGCCATGAGGAGGGTCTCTCTCAACGCGCGCCAATCTCATGATGCGCCCTATTCGGACGATCTCGAGATCGCGCTGATCATGATCGAGCACCCGGAGCTGGACGCACCGGTGCGGCTGTCCACCGATCCGACCGAGCGCCTGTCGATCGACCCGCTGGCCTATGGCACGCGCAGCGCCTGGATGGACAGTGATCCGGCCAGTGAGCCCTTCCTGTTCATCCTGGCGGCGTCCGACATTCCCGGAGATCTCGAGGACGCACCGGCAGCGGCCAACATCATCGTCGAGAATGTGGACAGCGACATCGCCAAACTGCTGCGCTCCTTCATCGACCGGCCCACCGTGCATCTGGCCGTGGTGATGGCCAGCACGCCGGACCTGGTGGAGGTGGAATTCCGCGACATGGCGATGATCTCGGCCGATGGCGATGCCGGTCAGATCACGCTGGAGTTCAGCCGCGCGCCGATAGAGGACGAGAGCGTGCCGATGGACCGCTTCACCAAGGAACGCTTTCCGGGGCTGTTCCGATGATCAATTCTGAAATCGTGCCAGGACAAGACTATGTGAGAGCCCGCTTCAAAAGCGTTTACATCATTGGCGGGGAGGAGCTTTTGGCCCCTGTCCCCTCAGCACGGCTAGTATGCGCTGCGCGAGGTCCTCACTCTGAGCATAGTCCAGAAGATATGTGTTGGGAGCTCCACCTTGATGAAGAGTGATGGCTATTCCTTCGACACCCTCGGCAGTGCCCACCGCACATTGTCTGACCGGAAAAGCGCTTCGCATGACGGTGTCACTCTGTGTACCTGCGAACGGGTCCGATTTTCGGCGTTGCTCCTCGGCGGCAGCTGCCACCTTATTGAGCTGTCTGATAATCGGGTCGATCTGGGCAGGTGCCAAGCCCAGATGCAATGTCCCGTCGTAGTAGCCGAGCTTAAGTATCGCTTGGGATGCATCAGCGTTCAGCACAACGCCGACCTTGCCGTTGAACGGGTACACTACTTCATTGGTCATTCTAAGCCCTCACTTGGTCTCGCGAATCGCTGTCCGCGCTTAGAAGTCTCCACGGTTCTGCAAGCTGAGGCGAGTCGATGAGTTGGTCGAACGCATATCTTGGCATTCCCTATGCCGACATGGGCCGCGACCGGTCGGGCTGCGACTGCTGGGGCCTTGCGCGCCTGGTCTATGCCGAGGAGCTGGCGATCAGCCTCCCAGCCTATTCCGAAGGCTACGTCAGCGCGGAAGAACAGGCCGAGGTCGCCTCCCTGATTGGATCAGAGACGAGTGGCCCGGTCTGGCGCAAGACGCTGATGCCGCAGCCCTTCGATCTCCTCCTCTTCCGCCACGGCCGCCACGAGAGCCACGTCGGGATCTACGTCTCGCCTGGTGTGATGCTGCACATGTCCACGGACGATCAGTCCAAGCACGAGCGGTTCGACCAGGGCCGCTGGGGGCATCGCTTCGTCATGGCCTTTGCTCATGAAGCGCTGCGGGGTGTCCGGTGATGAGCAGCAAGACCAACAACGTGCTCTGCGCCCCGCTCCTGGACCCCGGCATGGGCCGCAATGAGATCGAGGCTCCCCATGGGCTGACAATTGCCGAGATCGTCGCCCTGGCGCTTCCGGGGTTCCGCGATCCGCGCAAGGGGCTGCGGGTGCTGCTGGTGACCGATCAGGGGGCCTCCGTGGTCGATCCGGCCTATTGGTCCAGCCTCCGGCCGATGCCACACGCCCGCGTCGTGATCCGCACGATCCCCGGCAAGGATGCTCTGCGCTCAGTTCTGCTGGCCGTCGTATCGATCGCGGCCGCCGCCCTCGCACCCTATCTGTTTCCGACGCTGGGCAAGGTAGGATTGGCACTGGCAACCTCGGGCCTGACCGTTCTGGGCCAGTTGCT
>NZ_JAPWGV010000043.1:0-25128 GCF_027213915.1 Sulfitobacter sp. G21635-S1 | reverse complement strand
CGGTAGGTTTGCCCGACACGAGCAGGCAAACGGCCCGACCGGACGCGGGAGACGGATGGAGCGGCGGGATCGTTTTGGCCTTGGCCAAAACAGACCAGAGCGCAATCCGACGGAGCGGCCGGGGAGGGACGTGCTCGCGAGGCGGGCAAACCGGGGGCCTGGGTGCGACGCCGCGGTGAGGCCGAATGGCCGAATGCGCGACGGCCCGTAGGGCCGTTTTCCCCTGCGACACGCGCAGCCGAGCTGGCCAGGCCGAAAGGCCTATATGCCGCAGTCCAACAACAAGCCTCGCATCTGGCTGACCAATGCAGTCCTGTGATCGACGAGGCGGCATCGCGCCCGATGCGATGCGAGCAGCGGGAGGGGCTTAGTGCGTCAACTGAACGCAATTACAACGAGTACAAGACCAGCGACCAAAACAATCTACAGCGCGCACGTTGCAACGGGTTGATACAAACGCTTCGTCGCTCATCCATTCGGAGGAAACACCTGTATCGCCAAGCACCACGTCTTGCCCATCAAATCGGACCCATTTGATAGGCCTGAAAAAAGTTACTCGTTAACTACATGGTTCTTTCCTAGCGACTGCGATGTGACGGAGAAACTGATTAGTTCTATACTTTTTGTCGAAAAAATTGACCCATTGAGGGGTGATCCGATTACCCTCCAGGCGAGAATCAATCATCAGAAGATTCCGCCTAAGCGCTGTGCCGCCAGCAGTGGGTAGCGAATGCGGCTGGCTGATGTATACTATGATTTTCTGGAAGAAGGCGAAGTAGTGGGCGTCGCGCTTAATACACGTCGCGATCAGTGCCTGCCATTCGGCCTGGAGAACACTTTCAAGACCAGTGAATGAGGTCGGGCGACCACGGTCTTTGGAAGAGTTGTGTTGTTTTCGACCAAACCGTAGTCTCGCCAATTCGTTGCACTGGAAAGCTGGTGCAAGGCGTTCAACTGCGCTGAAGCGTTCGCGACAAGGGATTGGTTCTCCGCGGATAGCGGCGAGAAGCAATCCGCAACTTGTTGCTCTCTCACCTGCTCTGCGAAGTGACCGTAGGTTTTCATCACTGTTAAAGTATTGGCGTGGCCCAGTTGCTTGGCGGCAGTATCCAACGATGCGCCGTTGCGGATCAAATCACTCGCATAGGTGTGACGGAGGCCGTGAAAGACAAACTCCTTGGGAAGTTGCGCCACTGCAACTGCTGTACGGAAGTGAAGGGTGTGTTGACGTCGCCATGGTTTGCCTTTCGATGAATGAAAGACGTGATCTGCGGGCCCTTTTCCTTCAATGCAGCGAAGAAAAAACGCCATCCCCTCAGCTGGCAGAAACACGAAGCGGGAGGGGCTATTCTTGAAAGCTCGGACAATGATCCCAAAGCCTTTGTCGGCGACATCTCCGACACGCAAGTTCCCGAGTTCTCCTACCCTACAACCAGTGTAAAGCCCCGCGAGAACCAAATCCCTCAGGCTTGGTGCGCATGCTTCCAACAGCCGCACACATTCTTCACGGGTCAGAAAGATGGTTCTCGGACTGTGATTGACCGATATGCGGTGAAGGCATTTCCATGATCTCTCGTTTTGGAGATGGCCGTTCTCCCAGGCATACTGGAACGCCATCCTCAGGATCGTCACGAGTGAATTGAAAGTACGCTTGCGTCGTCTGACTTCATCTGTGTGCAGGTCGTCGATGCTAACGCGGGGCAATGGTTCCTCGAAGCCACGCTTGGGCGGTGTCTCCAAAACCTGGACGGCAAGCCTTTGCAGGTCGTGCCCATTGAAATCCTCGATGGGAATGGAAGAAAACGAGGCGACGAGGTGGTAGTTCATCAGAGTCAGGTTGTTGTAATGCCCACCGGCGGACCGCGCCATCTTTGTCCAGATAAGGTAGTCTCTGAGAGCGTGCCCGACCGTATAGACTTGGCCGATGGGGCAGACCGCTAACTCGGTGACTCGGCCCTTTGGCCGCGCAGCCGTCGAAAGCGACTTAATCTGCCCAGTTTCGAACCACTCGAACGCCCGCTCAATCGCGACGTCAAAGCCGATGTGGGGCTTGTTGAGGTTCAGCGCAGGGCCGAGGCATTTTTGCTTGTAGTTTCCGTCGGCTTTCAGCGTTCTCGCCACCCAGTTGCAAATACGGCCGTCTTGCCGGTGAACACCGATGTGGCGCCCTCTCAGCAGAGCGTGCCAATGGGGATATTCGCGGAAAGGCAGGCCAAGGATTTCAGCTTCGCTCTGAAAACGGCAGCTTTTGACGGTGTTCACTGTGCCAAGTTCTTCCGCGACGCGCCTAAGGTGCCCGGTCATTGCTTGGCCTTTCATAGCCGCAGGACCTGCACAGAAACGGAGCGAATCTGCGGGCCTGTTAATACAACAGTAACCTTTTTCGTCACTGATGGGATGAAATCTAAATTTTCACTCCCTAGAAGGATCCGGCTTTTGGAGCAGCACACTTTCTCAAATTTGTATAGGTTCACCCAAGCTGATTTGCTGGATGAGGCGTTCCCGCCAAATTGGATCGTTGTCAAAGGGGTTGCGGGGCTTTTTGATGTCAACGCTACGATACTTGCGAAAGATGCCTCAGCGCTCAGGGTGGCTGAAGCCCACCTTTCAAAGTTTGGGTTCCTAATCGAAGACAGTTATCTTCGGACATGCGGATGCGCGATAGACCTGCATATTCTCGCCGCTAAGTGCCACGACCCAAAAAACGAAGGCCACCAAGAGAAAAAAATATAGATTCCTTGCGGTTAAGCCAAATACCCGTCACTCTATCACTAAACATACCAATACAGCAAAAGGGGAACCGCGTTGCCGCGGCTCCCCTTGCCCACTTTTTCGAAATCGTCCTGATCACGCGAACAGCGACAGCCCCGCGCTTGCGTCCTGTGGCTGCTCACCGCTGTCGATGAACGGGATGATCGAGAAAGTCTGGCCACCACGCTGCTCCTCGTTCTGCACGGCGTTGACGCGCAGGTCGCCATCAGGCGTGTTGATCAGCAGCGACAGGTAGTCATTGCCCGTGCGGCTGCTTTTCGCCATCCAGGCGGAGCCGACGCGGATCGGCGTGCCACGTGGCGAGCTGACCTCGATCCGGTAGTCGGGGTGGGTCTCCTCGGTTTTGTAACTGTTCTCGATCAGCATGAACTCCAGATCGAAAATCATGTTGGCGATGTAGCCGCTGAAGGCGTTGGCGGCGTCCATGGCGCTCAACTCGCCTGAGATCGAGCCGGATTTCATCAGGCCGTTCGAAACGAGCGGGATAATCTCGAATTCGCCGCTCTCGGCCGAGCGCGCCTCTTTCGTCTGCACCGCGTTGACCCGGAAGAGGCCGAGGCCGACATCGATCTGCATCGAGATATAGGGATTACCGCTGGTATTGCCAGTCTCGTTCCAGGCCGTGCCGATGCGCACCTTGCGGCCCGATTTGTTGATCGCCGTCACGTCGTAATCCGGGCTGCGTTCGGACATCTTGGCCCGCGCCTCAAGTTGGATGGCGATGTCAAAGTGCGGCGAGTGGATCATGCCGGTGTACTCGGCGGCTGCAGTCTCGACATTGCGGGTGAGGGTTCCTGCGAACATGGGATGGTTCCTTTCAGATTGGTCGGTGCCTGACGTGCTTGCCAGCGCATCCGGGAGTGCCTTCTCGACCCCGTGAGGGATCACAAATCAGAAAGCCTGCTTGTATCTTTGACGGTGCGACGGTTCCCCCAGCGGAACGTCGTAATCTGGGAACGGCGTTGCTAACCATCCCGGGGGAAGTCGGACCGAAAGCCTGCAGGTAGCAACGTACCGAAGGAAAGAATGGTCGGCTTCCAAAGATGGAACTGTTCTGAACAGATGGAGGGGAGTCACCGATGTCCCGGATACAAGAAAAGAAGACCATCGCAACGGCGGCGTCCCCATTCATAGTCATTGGTGTCGACGTCAGCAAAGACCAGCTGGACGTGTTTGTTTCGCCTGCGGGCAATCATCACAGCTTCAAGAATGACGTCGGAGGCGTAGCCGAACTGGTCAACTTCTGCCGAGATCATGACGCCGATCTCGTAGTCCTCGAAGCGACAGGACGCTATCACAGGATGGCGCACGAAACGCTTCATGCGGCTGGGGTTAGGACGGCTGTCGCGAACCCAGCTCGGAGCCGAAACTTCGCGAGGTCGGTAGGCCGCCTGGCCAAGACCGACAAGATCGATGCGCAAGTCCTGGCTGAATATGGTGAAAGAGTTCGACCTCCAGCAAGTACACCGCCTTCCGAGCTGCAAGCAAAAATTGCAGAGATTACAGTCGCTCGCAGGCAAATCGTCGATGAAATGAAGATCCTGAAACAACAGCAAACACAGACACTGGACAAATTGGTGACTGCGCAGATCGAGGCGCGCATTTCTTTGTGCCAGCGTCATTGCAAAGATCTCGAAAAGCTATTGGCCGAATTGATTGAAGAAGACGATGGCGTCAGGCGAAAGCATGAAATCCTTACATCGATTCCGGGCATCGGGCTGACCACAGCAGCAACTCTGATATCCGAGCTCAACGAACTGGGCGGCGCCAACGCCAAGCAGATTGCATCTCTTTCCGGTGTCGCACCCATGAACCGTGATTCAGGCAGCTTCCGCGGCAAACGCAAGATCGGCGGCGGACGCAAACCAGTGAGAGACGTCATGTATATGGCGGCCGTCGTCGCGATCCGCTGGAACAAGGACATGGCCGCGTTCTATCAGCGCCTCAAGAAAGCGGGCAAACCTTTCAAAGTCGCAATCACCGCCGTGATGAGAAAGCTCCTCATACTCGCAAACACGCTTCTCAGCGAAAACAGGCTCTGGTCAGAAACACAGCCTTGATTTTCGAGACAGATGCTTTCCTTTCAGCCCCGCCCACGGGTCAGAGCTGCCGTTCGAGTGGGAATGCCCCCGCGCCTCCGGGTGCTACACCCCTCCCCTGCCCGTCTGGTCTTGATTGGTTGCCCGGATATTCCGCGCCGTCCTCCGATCGCGCGGTGAAGAGCTCAGCCTCTTTGCCGTTCAACCGGTACCCGCCCCGTTCGGTCAGGCCGATGCAGCTGCCATTCGGCAGATAGGTGATGAGGTACTGGCCGAGGCTGTCCTTGTGGACGCGGTAGCCGGTATTGGCCCAATGCACGGTCTGGTCGGCATCAACGGTGGCCTTGATTTCATCGAGAGTCATGATCTCATCCTTCCGTATTCTGCTGCCAATTAAGCAGCGTCTGGGCGGACGCAGATCTAAGCCGCCTCGTGCCGCGCAATGCCGGATTGCCGAAAGGTGGCTGGCGACACGCCGATCTCTTTCTTGAAAACCCGGCTGAAGGCGGACTCCGATGCATAACCCGAGACTTCGGCTGCCTCGGCCACCGACAGCCCCCGCGCCGAAAGCGCCTCGCGCGCGATCTGCATTCGCCAGGAGGTGACATAGGCCATCGGCGTGACGCCCAGCCGGTCCGAGAACCGCTCGGCAAAGCCCGTCCGCGACAGCCCGGCCTCACGTGCGAGGCTCGCGACGGTCCAATGTGCTATCGGCGCACGGTGAAACGCGGTCAACGCGCGCGCGAGTTGGGAATCGGCGAATCCCGCGACACCGCAATCTTTCTCTTGCTCCGATTCGATATGGGCGCGGATCGCCTGGGCAAAGATCGCCTCGGACATCTTCAAAGCGATAAGGTCACCACCGAGCCGTGCTCCGCCAGCCTCGGCTCCGATGACCTTGAGTGTGGCTTCAAGCCATGCGCCAGCCTCCTCGCCATAGCCGCGCAAATGAATGAACGGCGGCAAGCGGTCGAACAGCAGATGCCGCGACCCTTCGGCCAGCGCAAAATGCCCGCAGATCAGCTGCGTGTCGCGTGGGCTCTCATCGCCGCCCCAAACCAGTGTACCGTGTCCTGGAAACCCGGAACGGGACAGCACGTCGTCCAGAGGCAAAGCCTCGTCCGGCACAGTATGGCGGCAAGACAGCACATGCGCCACGCCGTGCGGAATCACGATCAGGTCGCCCTGCGCCAGATGCACCGGAACGTTGAGCCCTGCCACGCGTACAAGCGCCTCGCCCCGATGGGCAAAGTGGAAGCGTGCCACGTTACGGAAAGCGGGGACGCGAACACCCCAAGGCTCAGTGAAGCTCGTGCGGAAGTAGAGCGTGCCACGAAGCGAGAGGCGGGTGAGGATGTCGCTGAGCAGGTCCAACATACCCGCACGATGTGACGGCAGTCGCCGTTTGTCCAGCCGGTCGGACGAACGCGCATTAAATCCGGACTTCTGGACATTCTGCATCCGCAAACCGGCAGAGAACCTGAAAGGAGGAGATGTAAAAAATGAGCCTCCCATGAAAAGCAAAGTCGCTTCGGTTGCAAACATCGCCTTGGCACAGACAAAATGGCTGGGCGGTCCCGGTGCCCATCGGACGGTGCACGTCCAATCGGCAATGGCCTGCGGTTCGTTAGTCGGCGAAGGCAATATCACCTTGATCCTGTAAAGGTACCACCACTGGACCTTCCTTGGCTCATCTTTGCCACTGAACAAGCTCAACTGTGGCGCTGCTGACTGTCCAGAATTCCGCTATTTCCAGATCCTCCCCGATGCGTTGACTGAGTTCGAAAGGGTGGGCGTCTTTCCCTAGGTTCCACAGCCGTCAAAGAAGACCTGATCATGCACGAGGTCGAACACGCGTCGCCCAATGCCGAGACAGCTACAGCTACATACGCCACAGAATACGCATCGCGCCATGCTGACAACGCAACGACCGCATTGGTGTTCGGCAAGTTCTTTCCACTTCTTGGACGGAACTGGCGGCGGATAGCGGCGATGTTGCGGAGGAGCGACGGGGATTGGCTGAACTCGGCAGGTCCGCGACGTGCCGCGCATTTGATGGCTTGTTTCTCATCGCAACAGTTCAAACATTCGGACGATCGGGCAGGTCCCGTGAACGTACTGGAATTCCTGCGACCTGTCAGTTGCTGCAGTTTCGGTCCATGCCCGGCAGGCCAATCGGCCCGGGCGTCACAACCCAACCGAAAGGAAAATCTATGTCTCCCAAATTCACCCTTGTCGCCGCGACGCTTGCAGCCCTTTGCGCCTTCGGTCCGGCTATGGCCGCCGATGAGGCCAACGTCGCCCCTGGCCTGACCTATGGCGGGGCTCCGCTGGGCCTGCATGGCGCCGATCCAGTCGCTCTTTTGGACCAGGGCGCCAATGCCGAGGGCAATGCCAGCTTTGCAGCAGCGCATGATGGCGTAGCCTACTACTTCGTCTCGGAAGCGAACATGAAGGCCTTCGAGGCGCATCCGTCGCGCTATGTGCCGCAATACGGTGGCTTCTGCGCCTTTGGCGTTTCGGTCGGCAAGAAGTTCGACGGCGACCCGCGCTTCGCGGCCGTCTTGGATGACAAGCTATATGTCTTCCTGAACGAGGATGTCTTCAAGGCCTACATGAAGGATGAGGCCGGCACCATCGAGAAGGCCGAAGGCAACTGGATGACGATCGAGCACACCGCCGCGACGGATCTCTGATCTTCAACTCATGAACCCGGCCCGCGGAGATCCACGTGGGCCGGTCTCTCAATCTCTCACAGGAAACTCCGATGACCCATCCCATAACATTCATCAGCCACGCGCTTTGCCCCTACGTCCAGCGCATCGCCATCGCACTGAACGAGAAAGGGGTGACGAGTGAGCGCGTCACGATCGATCTGGCGAACAAGCCCGATTGGTTCCTTGCGATTTCGCCGCTCGGGCGGACGCCGGTCCTGACGGTCGGCAACGCGACCCTGTTTGAGTCCGCGGCCATTCTGGAATACCTTGAAGAAACGCAGCCCGACCCGCTGCACCCGGCGGATCCGGCCGAACGCGCGCGACACCGCGCGTGGATCGGCTTCGGCTCGGAATGCCTGAACGACATCACCGGCTTCTACACGGCCCCCGATTTAGGAACACTTGAGCGGAAGGCAGCGGCACTCCATGTCCGGTTCCGAGTGATGGAAGGTCAGCTTGACCCCGGACTCTGGTTCGCTGGTGCTCGCTTCAGCCTGGTTGATGTGGTCTTCGCGCCGGTCTTCCGTTACTTCGACACGTTCGACCGGATCGGTGATTTCGGCGTCTTCGACAGCCTGGACGGGATAGCCGCGTGGCGCCGTTCATTGGCCGGGAGGCCTTCGGTGCGGAATGCAGTTACGGCGGAATACGACGAACTTCTTTTCGATTTCCTGTGTCGGCAAGGCGGTGCGCTTTCGCAGATGATAGAGCATTCCCGCACGACGTTTCGGCAGTCGGCATGACCTGCGTTGTCCCCGCCCTTCGCTTCGCGCGACTGACTGAGGTGCCGCTCGAGGAACTGATCGCGCATATGTCGGATCCGCGCCTACGCGCGCATATGCCGCTACTGGTTGGCGCCTGGGGCGAAGCGGAGGCGCAAGCCTTCGTGGTGGCCAAGGAGGCCTGCTGGGCGCGGGACGGCCTCGGCCATTGGGCTTTTCTGGCCAATGACCGCTATGTCGGCTGGGGCGGCTTCCAGAAGGAAGGCAAGGAATGGGATTATGGCCTCGTGCTGCGGCCGCCGGATTTCGGGCTAGGTCAGCGGATCACATGTGCAGCTATTGAGTTCGCGCGATCTGACCCACGCATACCCTTCGTCACCTTCCTCCTTCCGCCATCTCGCCGCAACCTCGGAGCGCTCCATCGGATGGGTGCGCAGGCTGTTGGCCGACAGAACCACTCAGGCGCCGCGTTCCTCAAATTCCGCCTTGACACCTCGTCGCGAGACAACAACCCCCAAAGAGGTACCTCATGACAACCATCGACCATCTGCTGGTAATCACATTCTCAGCCTCGGGGTTGCCGACGTTCCGGCGGCGCGCACTTTCTACAGCCAAGTTCTGGATATCCTCTGCCTCCGTTGTCTCGCCGAGGGAGACGGACTCGCCGCTTGTATCACGTTCTCCCGCCGCGCTGCTTCCGCTCAGCCGGTGACATTCAGATCACGCCAACCAACGGAAGATGTGGGGCGGGTCACCGCTTGAGTGGAACTAGGTCGTGGTGGCAGACTTATGCATATTTTGGCTTATAGCTCGCCCCGATCTGAAGCGCTTATTGGGCATTAGGTCCGACATCGAGCATACACGCGATGGATTGGAGGATGACCGCGTTGGTATTAATATCGCTATATGTCCTACTGGCCTCGCCTGTCCTTTGATTGATGCTGGAAGCAAACCCATAGGGGGTTCTAGCCTTATCCCGCACAAAGGTCAGAAGCTGGTCGCAGAAGGGGTGGTCTTTGTAGGACGCCCACAGAAAGGCCGCTTTAGGGCTGATCGAGAGGTGCTGCTCTCGGAATTCTTTGGTACGATGCACCTCCAATCCGTCCACGGTATCTGTGGCCCAAACTCTACCCTGCGCATCAAATTGCAAACCTTGGTACAAGAACCAGGGGTCACTGTTGATCGGTGCCTCTGATACAGCGATCGTCCGTCCGGTTTCCATATGCTCTTCGAGCTGAGCGGCAAACAGCACATCGGCAAGGTAAGCGGACTCTGGCGACATGCCGAACTCCAGTGCTTCCATTAGAAGGGGCTCAGCCCCAAGAGGACCAATGTGACCACAAACCTCAAGCAGCGCCATCTGACCATCGGAGGGACTACGCCCTTCGAATACTTCGTAAGGTGACCTGACTTCGATACCCCAGGTTCGAAACGCCCAGGCAGCATAGTGCGCGCAATGCGATCTGAACGTACTTTGTAGCTGGTCACCCTCTACTGAGTAAACGATGCCATCTTCCACAATGTCCTTCAGATCCCAGTTCGCCACCGTCGGAGCGGCGCGGTCTTTCACCAAGGGGTGGGTGTCGAGATTGTATAAAGCGGACAGAAGCCGGCCCGCGTCACACCCATCAAAGTTACGGTTTCCCCATTTAGATTTATTCGTGGCAATCCAACCTTGCGGCAAGAGCCTATCTTGGGAGCGTCGCCCTACGAGGCTTGGCAAAATGCGACGGATAGATCGCTGGAATTTCTTGGGCGTGATCAGTTCCAGATCAACCGCGGCCATCAATGCGAAGATGTGGCTTCCTACATCCCACATCGTTACGGTTTCATGGAGCCTCCGGTGGGCAGGGGCAAAGTTCGCCGTGGCTGGGCAAAGTCCAGTTCGCGGATTGGTCCATTTCTCAAAATAGGACCAAGCCACCTTGGCATCCTTTAACAGTTGTGCGCGCGCTTCGTCATTCTGATGGCTTGGGGTCTTTGAGATTTGTGTCCTAAAAGCTTGGGTCCTTCTGTGGTGGGTGATGTAGGGGCCGGTGGGGATGAGATGCCTGACATACGCGGGGAGCGAAACAAGGTTGGAAACACCATCATTCTCAATCCGACGGAGCACATTTTTCAGTGAGACTCTGGCGGCTCTGTTTTGCACAAGCCTGGCAGAGATGACGAGGATACAATCTCTCGTACCGAGAGCCGCTCCCAGGGGGACGTTCAAAGCCCCGACATCTCGAACGGATACGGTCGGCAAGCTCAGAACATTCTGTCGGTCTAAACCAGCTTCAGGAGCGGTTGCGAGCTTGGCGGCAATCCCATGGACCCCACCGGGCGCAGAGCTCGGGGGCACGGGGGGCGTTTCTTGAGAGTGGGCGAAGATGTCTAGAGGAGCCCCTGAAGGACGGGTTTCTTGCAAAGTAATCCAGTAACCTGAGGCGGGATCTGTAGACGTATCCAGGCCAAAGCTCGATGGTTTACCTTCAGCCGTCAGCTCTTGTTGGAACGCTAGCAAGGTTTCGCGTTCTTGGTCGCTTGCATCTGGGGCCAGGACAAAATGCACCCCTACGTTCCTACGATAGGCATAAGCGTCGCGGAACTGGATATCAGACGCGAGGATCGGGCTGACCCAATGATCACTCTGGTTCAGGACTTGCGAGGCAAAAGCTGTAGCTGCTGCTTCAAGTCCTGCCATGGGAAGCGCTAGAAAATCTTGCGCAGACAGATAGTATACACGCTCCACGGATTGATGCTGGGGAAGGTTGTATGGTTTGTTTGCGGCCAACAACTGTATTCTTTGGCCACCCACTAGTCTGGCCACACCATCTTCCCAAGCTTCGGGCCTCACGCCCGTACTTGTCTGGGGGCGCATCAAGACATTTCGGATGCCGGCTGCTCGCACTCCCGACGGCGCGAGGGGGCTATCGATCAGATCGCAGGCTATGGTTTGACTTGCCATCTCAAAGTATGCGCCCGCTGAAGCGTCTCCTAAAGCATTTTGCAACGTACGTTGAGCCTCATAAGCCGCACGCGCCTGAAAAAACGGCGTCATGCTGCCAAGGCTTCTCACAAGGGGCACAACCTGAATCAGGCCTGGAGCACGCTCAAGGCGAGCGCATAAAACATTAGATAGTGCGCTAGCGGGGGAATTCGGCGAGTTTTCCTTAAGAATATCTGGGTCGACCACACATGACACCGGCAAGCCTTTGCGCGCCAGCGCGTCCAAAACGATGGCTGTTCGGACGTGATTGGTGTCTGGGTCAAGACCGTCCATCACCACCAGAGTGTTGAGCGCCGTTGTATCAGCGGCACCGCCCCTTAAGGGCAGGGACAAGAAAAAGGGGGCAGCTGTGCCCCATTTGAGAAACGTACGACGAGCGATCACGTTAGTTTCGCCTGTTCAAATTTGTATCCCATGCGCGTCATGCGCCCCCAAGAAGCCAAAGATCCGGTCACAGCCCGCCAGACCGCTTTGATCACACAAATATACAAGACCTGACGATAGTAGAGACGCTGCAATGGCAGCAAAAGCAACAAGCGTCGGTCTTCTTTGGAGTCGAATCGGAATGCGATCAGGGCGCTTAAGACCTCCAAGGCCGGCAAAGCGAGGTAAGCGATGAGCATTGGATTGGTCAGCAGGGCCGCGTAATCCTGCTCCGCGGCTCCGAAGGTCATGAAGAACTCGACAAGAAGGATCACAAGGAACAAATCTGCCAAAGGGGCGATAAACGGCATCAGGTAACCGAAGATCGCCAAGTCCGGCAACGCCACAAGACCCAGGTTGCGACGCTCCCCTACCGCGCCAAAATGCTTCCAGCCTGCCTGCATCATGCCCAAAGACCACCGCAGACGCTGGGTCATCAACGCCTTGAGGGGCGTGGGAACTTCCGTGGTCGCCACAGCGCGGTCTTCATAGATAACTTGATAGTCCGTCCGCAGCATTGCCATCGTCATGTCGGCATCTTCCGTAAGCGTTTCGGTGGAAAAAATACCGGATTCCATTAGTGCTGTGGTGCGCCATGCGCCAATCGCACCAGGTACAACTGTGATAGCATTGAGGTATTCTTTGGCGCGACGCTCGATGGCTTGGGCTGTGATGTATTCCAATGCCTGCAGACGGGTAAGCACGTTGACGCGGTTGCCAACCACGACCCGGCCGGCCACCGCCCCGACTTGAGGATCGTTGAAATGCGCAGCCAACAGGCTGACGGCATCAGGCGCGATCTGTGAGTCCGCATCGATGCAGATCAATATATCACTTTGGGTTTCATCGAGGGCTGCGTTGAGCGCGGCAGCTTTGCCCCGGTTGGGTTGTCTCAGAACGTTCACCAGCGGATGATAGGTGAAACTGATCGCCTTCTCGTAGGTGTCATCGGTCGATCCATCGTCGACCACGATAATATCGAAATCTGAATACATTGAGTATAGGGCTTGTCTAATACATTTTTCGATCACCCGTCCTTCATTGTAGGCCGGGATGACGATCGTCACTGAAGGGATATTCTTAGAGCGGCCTGCGGTATGGCGCGTGCGCTTCATCGCCAGCAGCAATAGGCCGGCGGATCGGATCATCCCGATTGTAAAGACGCACCAGAACGCGATTTTGAGCAGAGACCAGCTATTCCCGATCGCCAAAAAGGACATGCTGCCAAAGGTAGATGTCAGGCGATTTCCTTCGGGCATAAGCAGCTCCGGCGATGCGCCCAAGAGATCGCCCAATGTGGCGAATGTATAGCCCTTCCCGCGAAGTTCGGAAATCACCCGCGGTAGGGCAGCAACGGTCTGACTTTGATCCCCCCCTCCGTCATGCAGCAGAACAACACCCCCTGCATTGGTCTCGACTTGCCTGATGATTTCGTCGGCAAGCTCATCCGCGGTTTGCGTGATCCAGTCGCGGGGGACGACATCCATGCCTGCAATGATATACCCCGCTTTTTCCAAAGGCATGATGGAGGCGACTTCTTTCGAGGTTATTGGCCCCCCACTGCGCATATAGGGCTCACGATAGAGCCGAATGTTCTTCCTCGTTATGCCGTTAAGCAGCAGTTGCGTGGAGTTGATCTCGACCTTCGCGCGAGAAGCGGACACCTCTCCCATGTTCGGGTGCGAGTAGGTGTGAGAGCCCAGCTCATGTCCTTCTGTTAGAATGCGCTTGACTATATCCGGAGCGGCAGCCGCGTTATTGCCCAAAACAAAGAAAGATCCAGGTGTTTGGGTGTCTCGCAAAATGTCCAAGGTCGCGGGCGTGTGCTGGGGATGAGGCCCATCGTCAAAGGTCAGAACAACCTGGTTAGGCGCCCCCGCCCCATAAAGCTGAACGATGCTTGCTCGAGGGAGCTCTTCATAGAAGACCGCCGAAATCTTGCCAGCGCTTGTAGTTTCCACAGCGCGTTTTCCCACTTCGGGCATCGAGATTGGTGCTACAAATGGACCGTGCCCCAAAAGCTCAACGTAGTTTGACAAGACGACGTTCTTAAGGCTCTCGCCGTTCAGGTTTAGACCCCGCGTGGTTTGGTCGATGACCGCCCAAATTCCAGGATCTTCATACCCAAGCCCACTGACGCCAAATGCGGTTACCCCTCGTTTTTGCAGCGTCAGAATTTGGTTATGCGCGGATGCGGCTTCCAGCATCCAAGCCCGGTGCTGAAGGCCTTGCCCGTCTACATAACTTGCTCTCGTATTACCTGCTTCTGCGACAAACTCCGGCAGACTCTGTTGATCAGCAAGTGCAGACATTATCCTGGCGAAGGGTTGTACCACTGGGCGGGGGCGCCCCGAGATCCAATCGACGGCATGCGTGCCAAGCTCGATGACGAGTTTGCCAGGCGAAACATGTTCTTGAAGTGAGGCGATATGTGTGTCGAACCAGCGCTTGTCGGCGAGCGGCTGTGGGGCAGACCCAAGCCAATACTCATGGTAGCCATTGACGATCACCGTATCAAAGAAGCGGTTTGCAATGACCAGAAGGCTATCGGAAGCACTGCTTGGTAGCTTGACGCAGGACGACAGCCCCCGCTCGTTCAGATCTTTGGCGACTTGGCGACCTAGAGTTCTGAATGCACCCCCTTCTATGGAGATGAGTGGGCTTGCATCAAGGCAAAAGCCCTTGATAGGTCTTCCCGATCGTTGCAGGTCAAAAAAATTCACCAGCGCTGTTGCTACTTTTTCACCGCCCCCCTCGACGGCCAGAAGCCGCAAAACCGACGCATCAAACTGAAGAATGGGCATTACCTTCAGGTTTGGGTTCTGCGTGGCATATTTCCAGAGAGGGTCGCGGGTTTCTGCACTCACTCCGCGCACTGCGACCGTTCCCTGCGCGGCTGTCAGGTGAAACCAAGTTGGCAGAAGCACATGGAGCACGTCACAGCTTTCGTTGAAAGATTTAGCTGCCCAAGGAAGGTCGGCAGGCACTACGGCAAACACTTTTTGTATCTGCGCAGGTGCTGAAGACCGGCTTCCTTCCTTGTCAGCTGACAAACACTGGTACTTCTGAGCTTCCTGTTGAGCATGAAGATCGATCGGGGCAAGATTGGGGTTCTGATCTCTTGGATGTACTGAAAGAACTCGGGGGGCTGATGCCGTGGCGCGTCCTTTCAAAGCGTCAATGGGTTCTGGCAATGCAGCTTCCAGTCCACCATCCGACCCCACGGTCATCGCAAAGAGCATCAGCCAAACCAGCACACCGATCACGACCGTACTGGCAGAGAGAAGAACGCGGGACCTCCTCTTGCGACTGGGGTCCCAAAAAACGCGATCAGACAAACCCCGGTTGATACGAGGCTCATGATATCCTCGGTGCCGACTTATGCTCTTTTCTACTGGTTCTTTTCGCCGACCTAAATTGAGCATTCGCGCCTTCGCATCTGTCACTCCCCGCATAGATGCATTTGAGGCGAAGAACCGAATGGAGCCTTTCAATGTAGGGGAGCGACCTTCCTAGGGTTCTGACCCGCCCCCGATGGAAGTGGGGCCTTCCGGCAGGGGTGATCACTCAAATATCATTGGCAGGCGACTGATGGTCTCGGACCAAACAGTCCTCGTAGCCGTGAAAATCTATGCAGCCACGAGTATAGATTAAGGCAACAACATGTCACTCCATTGCACAATCTTGTCGCAATATACAATCTAGGATTGTACAACTGTTTCCCCGAAGAAAACGTTCTGCCGCCGGATCGCAAACTAGTGACGAAGACAGAAGCACAACTATCAGGCGATTCGCGAAACAAGGGGAATCATTGACAAGATAGGTGCCCATAAACATGCTAATAACTGTTATGGTTCCTACAGCCCATGACTACCCCAGTAACGGCTATGGCTTCGGCCGTAGCCGTTCATTTATAAGTTTGAATTCGAGTACATCTCTTGCGCCGAAGACCTGCAGCGCTCATGCTGGGGACGCCGAATAAGACGTACTACGGCCTGTTTTGTCGTTGACGATTGCCGCACCAAATCGGGCAAGGCGCATGCCAAAGGAATGCTATCAACGACACTTCTCTAAAGGATCGCTTGCCGAATGGAGAGATTGTCCCCCAGCATATGCGAAGTCCCTATATGCCCAGCTTTCTCTTGGTCGCAATGATGTCATTTCTGAACATATAACCGCGGACCAGGTTTGGGTCGTCGTTGACGGGCCACCACTCGGTTTGTCCAGGATGACTACGCCAAACACGATCAAAGCGGTCAACGACATGTCGAATGCAGCTTTTCTCGCCGGCCGAGCGGCCAGCACGCCCATTGTTCGGCCAATACCATGTAAGATCGTGGCACATGCGCCCATAGGCATCAACGCGCCACTCTCCTGCGCCCAAGGATTCGCTGTTTTCCGCACACCAAGCCCGCGCCTGGTTGTTAGAGCCAAAGTAGATGCCCCCTCCGCAATTCTCGTCCCAGATAGCTGTCTTTCCGACGTACACGGCCATGATTTGCTGGGGTGTGGGAGTTCTCGCGCCATGGGGTAGGGGGTCGGCAATTGCGCAAAATGGGACGGTCGCTAACACAACACATGCGAGCCATGCTTTTAGGCGAAACATAAAGGTAGGATTCCTTTGGCCAGAGCGCATCAATATACATAAGTTCAGCGCCTCCAAGGCTTAAGTCAATATTTATTCAGTTTGCCCGACCCGAGCAGGCAAACGGCCCGACCGGACGCGGGAGACGGATGAAGCGGCGGGATCGTTTTGGCCTCAGGCCAAAACAGACCAGAGCGCAATCCGGCGGAGCGGCCGGGGAGGGACGTGCTCGCGAGGCGGGCAAACCGGGATGCCAGGTGTGACGCCGCGGTGAGGCCGCATGGACGCATGCGCGACGGACCGAAGGGCCGTTTTCCCCTGCGACACGCGAAGCCGAGCAGGGGAGGCCGCAAGGCTATCGACGCACTACGCCTTGTCGGCCTGCACGGCTTGCCAGACATTGCAGTACTTGGTAGTCTATTGGAGCACCAAGGAGTCTGCCATGAGCGTTCAAAAGCAATCTGTCAGCTTTACCGACACGGCCTACACTTTCGCCAAGGAACTGGTTGAAGCGGGCGAGTACCCGAACATGAGCGCGGCGGTCTCGGGTGAATTGGCGAAGGCCAAGGCAGAGCGGGATCGTGAACGGTCTTTGTTTGAGGCAGAATTGGAACGCCGCCTGTCTCTTCCACTCGACCAATGGGAACCCGTCGGCGAAGCCTCAGACGTCACCGCAGGCGCGCGGGCCCATCTTGCGGCGATGGCTCAGAAGACCTGATGCGTTTTATCAGGCATCCGTTTTTTGAACGGGACCTTATCGGCATCGTTGATCATATTGTCGACGTGACTGACGGTGACGTTGCTGCAGCAAGCCGCAGGCTCGATGAAATCGATACCCTTATCCAGAAGATTGCCGAAAACCCAAAATCCGGCGCTCGCCTCAGCGGCAAGCTTGACGGATGGCTCGTGCGCCATGGCGGCGCAGGTCACCGACTGACCATCGTATTCAAACCGGACTTAGATACCGGAATTGTTTATCTCGCTCTCGTCGCATTCGGCGTTCGGGACTGGATGAGGCTCGCGTCGGCAAGACAGGTGTTCGCAGACTAACTTCAAAGCCATCTACTGCGAAAAATCTCAAGACCGGGGTTCTGCCTCAATCTGTGTGGCGGAACGGTAGCATTCTCGCCCGCAACAATTCTGGACCGGCGCGGCCGTACATGGCGCGTTTGAGGGTTTTCAGGCGATTGATCTGACCTTCTGCTTGGCCGTTGCTCCAAGGCATCTCGATGGCGTTTTTGACGGCATCGTAGTCCCGGTTCAAGGTACGGGCAAAGCGCACGATGGGCACCAGGTCAGTTTCGATTGCATCGTCGATCCATGCAGGGAGCGGGTTTGCCAGGCGGCCGCGCAGGATGCCATTGAACCGCATGGCGAGGCTGCGCATCTTTGCGAAGGCTGGAGAACCGGCCTTGAGCGCGTCGACTTTCCGCGCCTGATCCGGGGTGAGCTTTCCGCGGGGTTTTATGCACAGCGCGGCCGCGATGGAGACTGTCAGATATTTTGTGCCCTGGCGCGTTTGATTAGGCCATTGGGAAGCGGTCTTCGAACATGATTGCCAACTGACTTTTTACGGCATGCCATTCGCGCACTGAGCGCTTCCACTCCTGTGATGTAGCATTCAGCGCCAGGTAGATCAATTTTGCCGCCGCCTCGTCGCTGGGGAAGTGGCCCCTTGTGCGGACGGCGCGGCGGATTTTCGAGTTCAGCGCCTCGATGGCATTGGTGGTGTAAATCAGCCTACGCACCTCCGGCGGATAATCCAGGAATGGGATCACCTCGCTCCAGGCCCGTCGCCAGCTCGGCGCTATGGCCGGGTATTTGGCAGCCAGATCGCTTTGCTCAAATTCAGCCAGCGCGGCCTCTGCCGCCTCGGCATCCACGGCGGTGTAGACGGACTTCAAGGCCTTCGCGACAGCCTTGCGGTCCTTGTAGCTCGCAAAGCTCATGGAATGGCGCAGGAGATGCACGATGCAGGTCTGGACCTGGGTCTGCGGGAACGCCGCCTCGATGGCCTGGGGGAAGCCCTTGAGCCCGTCAACGACCGCGATGAGGATATCCTGTACGCCGCGATTGCGCAGATCGTTCAGCACCTTGGCCCAGAACTTGGCGCCCTCGTTCGCCTGGAACCAAAGGCCCAGCACGTCCCGCGTCCCGTCTGGCAGGATGGCCAGGGCCACGAAGACCGCCTTGTTCGACACAGCCCCGTCGCTGCGGATGTTGACCCGGATCGCATCCATGAACACCACCGGATAGCATGGCTCCAGGGGGCGGTTCTGCCAAGCGGTGACCTCGTCCATGACCGCATCGGTGATCGCCGAGATCAGGCTGGGGGAGGCCTCGACGCCGTAGATCTCCTCAATATGGCCCTGGATTTCCCGGGTCGTCATGCCGCGCGCGTACATGCTGACGATCTTGGTATCGAACTCCGGAAACCGCCGTTGATATTTGGCGATCAGCAACGGATCAAAGCTGCCGTTGCGATCCCGGGGAATGTCCAGAACAACCTTGCCGTTGTCCGTTGCTACCGTCTTCTGACTGCTGCCGTTGCGCCGGTTCGGCGGCGGGTTCGCACCTTCAGGCGGCGGATCGGCCCGTTCCTCGGTCAGATGCGCGTCCAGCTCGGTGCTCAAGGCGCGTTCCGCCAAAGCCTTCGTCAGCTCCTGCAAAATCCCGTCCTTGCCGAACAGGTCGCCGGGCTTCCGGCCTTCCATAAGTTGGTCCAAAAGGTCTTTGTTGATGCTCATACGGGGGTCTCCTCATCTCAGAGCTACCACGCCAGAGCACAAAATTCAGGATAGTCCCCCGCGATGGCCGGGGAAATCGCGTGCCCCGTTTCCGGGTCCCGAACCGGCTTCAGGATCTGGTGCTCCACGGCGGGGCCCTTCGCTTGCTGTTCGGCTCTGCGCCAACCCGCCAACAGACGCTGCAAATGTGACTGGCTCCCCTCGTACCCACGCTCTTGGATCAGATGGAACAGAGCACTGCCAGTTCGAATGCCGTCCTTCCAGCTTTGGCAAAGGTACTCTTCAAAGTACCACGGCGACGTTGGTTTCAAAGCGGCCCGCCTGCGGTCCGGTGGCGTCTCGAACTGCAGCCATTTCGCGATGCTGCGACGCGGGAACCCTGTTCGCCGCCCGATCTCGCTGCAGGAAAGCCCCTGATTTCGGAGCGCATGGATGGTTGCGAATATCTCTTCCCGAGATGACCTGTGTGCAAGGCGTGACTTCAAAAGGCTGCCGGCTGCGGTGATATTGTCGGCGTCGGACAGCAGCGCCCTGCCAGTCGCACGACCGTGAAGGTTCATTTGCTCCTCGATGGCCTGCCGCAGGTTTTGCACGATATGGAACCGATCAGCGACCTGCTTCGCCTGTGGTGCCCCTTGCCGTGCAGCCTTGGCGTAGAGACCACACCGATCTCTGCTGATCACTCTCACCTCGGGGTGTCGCTTGAGCCAGTTGGTGCAGGTGACGACATCTCGATCCTCGAGAATATCGATGACCACGTGACGCTCCAGATCGACAATGATCGTGCCGTAGGTCTGTGACTTCCGCCAGCTCCAGTCGTCGATCCCGATGACCGTCGGGGGCTCGGTGGTGCCTTGAGCACGCTTCTTCACCTGCCTGAGCACCGTGCCATCGCTGATCCCAACGCCCAAACGATGCAACAACCGCTCGGCAGGCCATCCGCCGGTTGCATGCCCAAGATGGCTGACAATCTCCGCGACACGCGTAGTACGACGTGCAAATGGACGCGCAATCGAGGCAATCTGGTCTGAGAAGGTCCGGCGTGGGCAAGCGGATGCCTGACATTGCCAACGGCAAATCGCGAGATCAACCGTTACCTCGTCTCCATGGGCGGGATAATCCTGCAGCCGCCGACGCCGCCAGCCGTGACGTCGGCGCGAATGCAATCCACAGTCTGGGCAAGTGCCGTTGGGCGCCAAGACCCCAGATACAATCCAGCCGCCAGATTCACTTCGCTTAACGCTTTGAACGGCAACATCGCTCCCGGGCGACCAGTGCTTCTTCGAACTCACAACTATCCCTCCTGAATTTTCCAGATTCAGGATAGTTCCGCCACACAGATTGAGGCAGAACCGGCAAAAGTCACTTCTGGCAGATCCAGTTGTCTGGCGTCACGGTCGTGGATTGCGGCAAAACTAGACCTCAGGCGATCGTCCGGCATGTACAGATGGATGAAGCGGACGGGCGTGGTAATCTCCCAGTTCGATCTGTGACCTTCGGGCAGTATGCACACGGTGCCCGGTTGTCCTGATCCCGCCCCGCGGTCCAGCCTTCGGGTGCCGTAGCCGCCCTGCAGGTACAGGCTGAAGGCGTGCCCTTGGGGCCCCGTCATAAAATACCCGATCATCCCGGTGTTCCCAAATCGTCACCTGGCGCCCTGCGCCAAGGTCAAGCGTGGTCACTGCATTCGCTGTGGGAGAGTGGGCAAGGAAATCACGAACAATCTGCTTCATGCCCCTGTTTAGACCAGCGCAGTCCAAACGAAAATGGTCCCGCTGCGCTTCACCGCAAGATCGTGCAAATGCGCGTCAGCAATCTCGCATAGAGGCGATGGCAAAGGAGCCTACAATGAGCACACCCGTCCTCTTTATCGCGACTGTTTTCATCTGGGGCACGACTTGGATCGCAATTGCGGCCCAAGTCGGAGATGTCCCCGTATCCGTCTCGGTGTTCTATCGTTTTGCTCTAGCAGGAGCTGTGATGCTGACCGGGCTAGCCTGTCTGGGGCGGTTGCGACGGCCCGCAGTCTGGCGCTTTGTCGTCGTGCAAGCACTGTGCCTCTTCTGCCTGAATTTTCTGTGCCTCTATACGGCAACCGCCACTGTACCCTCGGGCCTCGTCTCGGTGATCTTCTCGCTGGCCTCAATCTTCAACGCGATAAATACACGGATTTTCTTTGGTGACCGGATCGAGCGAAAGACGATCCTAGCAGGTGGGCTGGGGGTGGCGGGGCTGACCCTGTTGTTCTGGCAGGATCTTGCAGTTGCCTTGGACCCAGCAACACTGCGGGGCATCGGATGGGCCACTTTGGGGACTCTAATATTTTCATGGGGAAACATGGCATCGCGGAAGAATTCGAGCCTCGGCGTCTCGCCGTTGACTGCGAATGCTTGGGGCATGGGGATGGGGGCACTTACTCTTCTGGCGCTTTTGGTGATCAGGGAACAACCTCTTGTCGCACCCGAAGGCAGTGCCTATTGGACCGCACTGGCGTATTTGGCAGTCGTCGGTTCGGTCGTTGGCTTCACGACCTATCTCCTACTCGTCGAGCGAATTGGTTCTGCTCGTGCCGGTTACGCAACGGTGCTCTTTCCAATCGTCGCTCTGACGGCATCGACTCTGTTCGAAGGCTACGTGTGGACGGCGAGCGCGGCCATGGGGGTGGTGCTGGCAGGTGTCGGGAACATCGTGATGTTTCGCAACCGTGAGCGCCCCTAGGGTCTGCAAGGTAGACCTTGAGCCGCGCCAAAAACCCTCCCTTTTGGCATGGCTGACAAACGGTCGATTTTCGGCAGCCAATAACCCCGTTCAAAACTCAAGCAGTTGTTGAAGGTTTTCGGCCATCTCGCAACAGCGGACATCCATGGACCATGCAGCATCAGTCACCTTGGGCTCTTCCGTAGCATTGGCTGCAGGCGACACGAACGTCTGCAATGACCGCCGGTTTCTTCGAACACACTAACGTAGAAAAAGGGGAACCGTGGTCCCACGGCCCCCCGTTCGGTTCAGATAGTCTTCTCTCGCGCGCTGGTCATGCGACCAGTGACAGCCCCGTCCCTGCATCCTACGGCTGCTCACCGCTGTCGATGAACGGGATGATCGAGAAGGTCTGCCCGCCGCGCTGCTCTTCGTTCTGCACGGCGTTGACGCGCAGGTCGCCATCGGGCGTGTTGATCAGCAGCGACAGGTAGTCATTGCCCGTGCGGCTGCTCTTCGCCATCCACGCCGAGCCGACGCGGATCGGCGTACCACGCGGCGAACTGACCTCGATCCGATAGTCGGGGTGTGTCTCCTCGGTCTTGTAGCCGTTCTCGATCAGCATGAACTCCAGATCGAACATCATGTTGGCGATGTAGCCGGTGAAGGCGTTGTCGGCGTCCATGGCGGTGAGCTCGCCTGAGATCGAGCCGGATTTCATCAGGCCGTTCGAGACCAGCGGGATGATCTCGAATTCGCCGCTTTGGGCCGCACGCGCCTCTTTCGTTTGCACCGCGTTGACCCGGAACGGGCCGAGGCCCACATCGATCTGCATCGAGATATACGGGTTGCCGCTGGTATTGCTGGTCTCGTTCCAGGCCGTGCCGATGCGCACCTTGCGGCCAGACTTGTTGACAGCTGTCACGTCGTAGTCCGGGCTGCGTTCGGACATCTTGGCCCGTGCCTCGAGCTGGATGGCGATGTCAAAGCGCGTCGAATGGATCATGCCGGTGTATTCGGCGGCTGCGGTCTCGACGTTGCGGGTGAGGGTTCCTGCGAACATGGGATGGTTCCTTTTCAGATTGGCCGTTGCCTGACGTTCTTGCCAGCACATCCGGGATTGCTTTCTCGACCCCTCCTGGGATCACAAACCAGAAAGCTCGCTTTCCTTTCTTCCCAACCTCCGGTTCAGCGCTGGCGCCTGATAGTTTGTGCCACCTCACCGCCGGGTACGACGCCCCAACCCTGCCCGTCTGGTCTTTGTTGGCTGTCCTGGCTCTTCTTGTCGCCACACTCCGGTCCAGAGATAAAGAACTCTGCTTCCTCTCCGTTCAAACGGTGCCCGCTCCGATCTGTCAGGCCGATGCAGCTACCATTCGGCACATAGGTGATCAGGTACTGACCGAGCCTGTCCCTGTGGACAACGTAGCCGGTATTGGCCCAGTGCACGGTCTGACCGGCATCCACGGCTGCCTTGATGTCTTCGAGAGTCATGGTCTTCCCCCACACCTATTCCGCTGCAACTGAAGCCACGCCCTGCGCGGCGTCTGGTCCGGGTCCAACAATCCGTGAGAGAATGCCCAATGTATCGACCCCGTCCCCATGCGGCAGGAACAACCGCAACTGGAAGGCGATGATCTCGGTGAAACACCCCATTGCCTTGAGGCCGTCGATCATGCCCTTGTCCGCACCGCACAGCTCGAGACGCATCTCGCCTGCAACCCGGCGACGGGTCAGGGTCAGACCTCGGCCCAGATCGACCGGCGCGGTGGTGCCGAGGACAGCGGTCAGCATCTCTTGTGGCGTTTGCGGATTGGAGACGAGGAAGCGGGCGCGCAGCGCGGCCGCGCCTTGCTCGCTCAGCGTCCGCCCGATCATCGCGGCCGCTCCGTCAGGCGTGACCCTGTAGATGCGTTCATTCGTGGTCGGAATGTCCTTCCAGATCGGCAAGAGCAGCCCGGTCAGCAGGTAGAGCTTGGTCGTGGTGGTTTTTGGCAAGGACGCAGCCTCGGCATCCCAAAGCCGTGCAAACTCGGGCCTTCCGATGTCTTCCCAGGCCGAGGACTCGAACCGCGTTTCCTCCAGATAGCTGGACCCGTTTGGCCTCACCGCCTTGCGCATCAGCGTCACGATCTCCTCGTCATACATCTGCATGGGGCGTGCCGAGATGAGCGCCGCGCGACCCGAGGCGCGATTGACCATCGGCCGCTTGTCGGGGTTGCGCGACAGGGCGTCATCCGCCGACAGCACATGGACCGGGTCCGTCACCTCGAGCCCGATGATCCGCGTCACTGCGCCGGATTTCGGGCAGGTCCAGAGGTCTTCGGTGGAAACCTGTTCGATCTTTTCGCCGCGCAGGGTTTCCACGCCGAGGTCGAGCGTGCCCGCCGCGCGCGCCCGCTCGGTCTGGTCAGCGATCCGGCGCATGAACTCGGCAAAGAGCGCGTTCTGCATGTGGATGGGCAGCGCCAGCACCCGGTTGAGAAACCGCTGGATCGGCGGCAGCTCTTCCAGCAGCACCCCGTCCTTGTCGATCAGCCGCAGGGCTGTCCAGTCGGTGAAGCTCTCGTAGCTCATCGCCTCAGCGCGCCCGGCGGCAAGATCGGCGAAATACCCACGCAGCGCCGCCCGTGCGATCGGGCTTTCGAGATTGTCCTCCTCGCGGAACATGCCTTGCGAGCCGGTCTCGCGCTGGCCCTTGGTCAAGGCCCCCAGTTGGTCGAGGCGTTTGGCAATCGTCGAGGTGAAACGCTTTTCGCCATGCACATCGGAGGTGCAGACCCGGAAGAATGGCGCGCTGACCTGAGCCGAGCGATGGGTGCGGCCGAGCCCCTGGATGGCCGCATCGGCGCGCCAGCCGGGCTCCAGCAGGTAGTGCCGCCGCCGCTTCTGGTTCTTGGCCGTTTGCGCCGCATGATAGGACCGGCCGGTCCCGCCCGCATCGGAGAAGACCAGGATATCCTTATCCCCGTCCATGAAGGCCTGGGTCTCGGAGGAATTGCTGCTGGCGGCGCGCTTTTCGATGAAGAGATGGCCATCCTCGGCCTTGAGGGGCCGGATCGAGCGTCCGGTCACTTCAGCGACCGCCTCGTCACCAAAGGCCCAGAGGATCTGATCGAGCGCCGAGGGGATCGGGGCCAGCGTCATCAACTCCATCATGGCCGCATCGCGCAAAGCGAGCGCTTCGCGGGAGACAACCAGCGCGCCGGTCTCATCCCGCAAAGGTTCCGCCACCATATTGCCGTCGATCTCGACCAGCTTTTGCGCATGAATCGGGAAGGCCTGTTCGAGGTATCCCAGAACATAGTATGCCGCGTCACCGTTATGCGGAGTTCGGGATTTCAACCTGTTGTTCTGCTGATTCATTTTCGGGTTTCCACTTTGGATAATCATGATGCCTCTGCTCTCAACCGCAGAAGGACATCCCCCATGAA
>NZ_JAPWGV010000042.1:0-28748 GCF_027213915.1 Sulfitobacter sp. G21635-S1 | reverse complement strand
GCGGCTGCGCCGTCCCTGACCCGGGCAGATTCGGAAACCAGGCATTCGGCCATGCCCCCACACTCACGTGGTGGCCTTGGAACCGAACACTGGAGACCAGATATGGCTTACGACACTGCAAACACCTACGAGACCATCGAGCTTTTCGGGCTGACCGAGAAGGACGCCCATCTGCCGATCCCGGAAGATCACATCCTGAAGGACAACATCATCCGCGAGAGCTTCGAGGCTTTGCTCGGCTCACTGCGCGGAACCGGTCTCGAAGCTGAAATCGAACCACTCGCGCACGGGCTCGCCACGATCTTGCAGCGGCGCAAGGTGGCACTCAGCAAGGAGGTCGACCGCACCGCCGACAAGATCGGCGCGCTGGCAAAATCCCACGACGGATCGGAGGTCGCCGAGACTGCCCTGGAAGAGGCGCAGGTCCGTTTCCTGCAGCTGCGCGAGATCGTCAGCGCCATTGAGGTGATGAGCGAGGCGGCGGCAGAATGCTACGAGATCGAGACAGGCCACGCCTTCGTGCCGGCAGCCGGGTCGCGCGCAAGCGTCCGGGCGCAAGAGACCGGGGCGGTCTTCGAGGCGCGACAGCTCCTGGAGCAGCACGACCGTGAAACCGCCGAGAAGTCGAAAGTCGCGGGGGTGCCGCTGATCGTCTCGGGCGCCACCGACTGGACCGATGTCGATGTGATCTTCAACACGCTCGACAAGGTTCGCGAACGGATCAAGCAGAACCGCAACCAGGAGATCTTCCTCTGCCACAAGGGCGGCAAGCACGGAGCGGAGATGATCGCGGCCCGGTGGGCGCGCGCACGCGGGGTCGCACAAGCTCGCTTCGATCCGCGCTGGTCCGCGCATGGGCGGGCGGCCCCGTTCAAGTGCAACGACGAAATGCTGAACGACAAGTTTGCGGCGACGGGGGTTGTCCTCTTCGGCGGCAACGGGGTCGCGCTGAACCTCGGACAAAAGGCGGAAGCGAAAGGCCTGACGGTCATGCGGGTTGCGGACCCCGCAAAGAAGACCTCGGAGACGTGATTAATAAGGGTCGCCTTCAGGCGGCCCTTTCGTTGTTTCTCTTGGGCGTGGAGGTGCTTGGAGGGTTATGCCTAGCAATTTCATGTTTTGATAGGTATATGCGTGCCAAGCAAAACTTGAAAATGATTGGCATGACTCCATTCAGCAGTATCGCGATGAGCGCCTATACCGACCTGGTGCGCCTTCTGAAGGATGACACCTTGTCCGGCGTTGAAGGCAAACCAACGCTCAAGGAGCGCAGCGACAAGGCTTATTGGTACGCTGCGCGACGCGTCGGGACGGAGATGCGGTTCATCTATATCGGCGAGGACAACGACGAGACGCGTGCACGCATTGACCGGATCGAGGAGCTGCGCGCGACTGCCAAGGACCGACAGGCGGAACGGTCGCGGCTTGTTCGGCTCTTGCGCGCCGAGGGCATAACGCCCACCGACCGGGCGACCGGTTCAATTCTGTCGGCCATGGCTGCCGCAGGGACCTTCCGACTGGGTGGCACCATCGTCGGGACAAACGCATTCCGGCTCTATGAAGGTGAGCTTGGCATCCGGTTGCCCTTGGGTGGTATGGCCAATACCGGTGACATCGACATTGCCCAGTTTGAAAAGCTCAGCGTCGCCCTGGAGGATCAGGTCGATCCGGGTCTGGCCGAGACCTTCTCGGCGCTCAAATTTGATCCCTTACCGGCTCTTGACCAAGGTCGGACCTGGCGGTGGGCCCAAGGTGGCAGTGGCCAGTTGGTCGAGTTTCTTGCACCTGCCTTCGGGGATGAGACTATCCGCGATCTGCCAGCATTGGGCGTGAACGCCCAAGGATTGAACTATCTCAACTTTCTGATCGCCGAACCGATCCATGCAGCGGCGATCTATCGATCCGGGGTTCTGGTGCAAGTGCCGCGCCCGGAAAGATATGCAGTCCACAAACTGATTATAGCTGATCGGCGGCGTGATGGGGCGGGGAGCCTCAAATCCGCGAAGGACCGCGAGCAGGCGGCCTTCTTGATCGAGGCGATGGCCGAGGACCGGCCAGATGATCTGTTCCGGGCCTATGCCGCCGCGCTAGAGGTTGGCCCACGGTGGCGCGAGCACATCGGCAACTCGCTGAAGCGGATGCCTGAGACGAAGGCAATCATAGACAGCTTGGGTACGTAATCGCCAACATCACGAAATTTGCCGTGCTTGGTGCTCCTGGCAGGCCTTGTCTGGAACCCTGGATCAACAGGCTGAGGCGGTCGGTACCGTCATCCCCTCTACCCGGTCCGTCACAGTGCGGCCCATCCGCATCGGTTCGGGCTGGGCTGCACCTCACGCACATCGTCAGCAAAGCAAGACGCGAGGGCTCGAGACGTCGCACTTGAGGTTGAAGACAAGCACGGGCCTCGGGTGGCGTTTCGGAAGATCGTGCCCAGGCAGGAAGGCTACCTCAGCACCTTGGCCATGATCTGCGAGACGCGGACGCGGATGGTGGCGACGGCATGATGGCAGAGGTCATTTGGGTCTCTCCTTTTTGCTCATAGATGTGGATCGCACGGGGTCGGCCCGTCCGTGCCCTCCGCTGACGCTTCGGCAAGCACAAATACGGCTTCCACGGCGGGGCCGCGGACCCTCCGTGTATGGACGCCCCCAGGGATGCAAGCGATTTCTTTCTGTTAGACATGGTGGAGCGGTCGAGTTCTTCCGTGTATCCGGCCTCCTTATGCAGCAGTGTTCGCTGCGGGCCCTCATGGTGAGTTCGAGGAACGGGTCCAAAACGCATTTGCGGGGTCTAAGCCTCCGGGAGGGTCACTGGTTTTCCTATTCCTGATCTCGTCGACGCTTTACCATGACCTCCGTTCAGAACTGCCGCTTCCCTTTGGGCCCCACCGCGCTCAGGCGCGCGCCGGGGTTTCGTAGGCGCCGCCTCGGGTCATCAGGACCCAGGCGATGCGCGCCATCTTGTTCGCCAAGGCAACAGCCACGAGCATCTTCGGTTTGCGGGCGAGCATGCGGGCAAGCCATGATCCTTCGGGCGCCCCGCCACGCCGCTCGGCGGATTGGATCGTAGACATCGCGCCGATAATCAGCAGCCTCCTGAGATCGCGCTGTCCCATCTTAGATGTTCGCCCCAGCTTGGCTTTACCCCCGGTTGAGTGTTGTCGCGGGGTAAGACCTACCCAAGCGGCGAAATCTCGCCCTTTTGAGAAGGTTCCGAGCGGTGGTGCCAAAACGGACAGCGAAACTGCCGTCACAGGGCCAACCCCCGGCATGGTCATTAGACGTTTTGCTACATCGTTTTGCTTGGAGACCTGCCTCAGCTGCAACGATAGAGCATCTATGCGCTCGGAAAGAGAGCTGATCAGCTCGAAGAGCACCCGACAAACCGAGATGACCGTGTCCGGCAAAGCATCTTCACGAGCATTCATCTCATCTTCCAGGCGCGGCAAATGCTGTGGGCCTTTTGGCGAAACAATCCCGTGCTCCGAAAGATGGCCGCGGAGCGCGTTGATCGTTTGAGTGCGCTGCGCCGTCAATAGGTCCCGCACCTTCAGCACCATCGCTTGCCCCTGTTGTTCAGGGCTTTTCACGGCGACAAAGCGCATGGAAGGGCGGGACGCGGCTTCTGCGATGGCTTCGGCATCAGAGGCATCGTTCTTTTGTCGTTTCACATACGGTTTGACATATTGTGGTGGGATTAGCCGAACTTCATGGCCGAGCGCCGTTATTTCTCGGCCCCAATGATGCGCACCGGCACAAGCCTCGAGGGCAACGATGCAAGGCGGCAGTTTGCCGAGTACTTTCAATACCCGACCCCTCGGAAGAGCTTTG
The DNA here is from genome assembly GCF_027213915.1 of Sulfitobacter sp. G21635-S1. Lineage (NCBI taxonomy): Bacteria > Pseudomonadati > Pseudomonadota > Alphaproteobacteria > Rhodobacterales > Roseobacteraceae > Sulfitobacter > Sulfitobacter sp. G21635-S1. Next base: position 24,915 of record NZ_JAPWGV010000042.1, on the reverse strand, counting down.
CTAAAAAGCGCGCTCCCGTCGACTGCCGCAGCATGTGCGTGAAACGAGTTCTTCGCGATATCCAGTCCGATGATGTGAACGTCTTGCATGGTTTCCTCCTAACCTAATTCGACTTCTGACATCGCTACCTTTGCACATTGCGATGCCGGGCGGGGGCGTCCACACCATCGCATTTGCACTTGCGACCGGGCCTCTTGCCCCCGTGCTGGCAGATCCCCATCGCAACAAGGAGTAACCCAAATGACCAACCACTACGTCGCCACCGTTCCCGTCAAGTTCACCGACACCGATGGCCAGGAGCGCACCCGTTTTCAGCGCGTGGGTGCGATGTTCCGCAACACCCGCAACGGGGACGGCTCGGAGTTCTTCAGCCTCAAGCTCGACTTCCCGGTCGCGGTCTCGGAGCTGGTGATGTTCCCACCGAGCGCGAAAGATCCCCAGGACTGAATCCTCTGACGAGGATGGGCCGCCCCGGGACGATCTTGGGGCGGCCCGATCCCTGTTCCAGGGATGCCGTCACCGGCGCGTGTGATCGCCTACAGCGACCTCCTCTTGGTGCCGGTATCCTCGCGCTCAAAGGACGATCGTCGCCCGGAATGATCATGTCGCGACAGACCGGCCAGTCAGCCTCAAGGGGGCCATCCACAAAAACCTATCGGCCAGGGCCTCCCGGTTTTTGCGGCAGAGATTTGGCAAGCCAAATCTGGCCCTCCTTGACCCTGCCTATCCGCCCTGTCGGTGGGGTTTGCGCCCGCCCGCGGTTCCGTCCGAACACGTGCGTGTTCGGTCAGACCCTTGGGCGGTGCTGGGGAAGGGGACCCATTGGACAGGTGGGTCGCCCGGTGGTGAGGGCGGCAGAGCCGCGTCCCTGCGGGCCGCGAGGGAAGCGGACACCAAGGCTGCCTGAGCCTGAATGCTACGTAAGTATATAATTGACAGCTAGGTATATTATCGTAATGTGGGGGCAGCCTTGGTGGAAGGTGGCAGGAAATAGGGGGTCTTTCTTCCGCATGTCCCGAACAAAACGCCTGACAGAGATCGAGAAGATGCAGATCGTCCGCGAAGCCGCGGAGGGTGTGTCGACGTCTGAGCTGGCCGAGCGTTTCGAGGTCACATCGCGGGCCGTGCGCTATGTCCTCAAAGCTGATGCCGAGCGCCAGGCAGATGCCGCGATCCCGGTTTCCGCAGTCAGCGTGAAGGTGACCAGTGCGGAGCTTGCAGCCTTCGATGCGGTGCTTGCCTCGGCCGGGATCGAGAGCCGGGCCGAGGGGCTGCGGCGGCTAATCCAGGCGGCAGGCGGGGTGTTCGTTCCGGACGCGCAGATGGCAGCAGAGATGGCGCGCTATCGCGCCTCTCTGCACGAGGTCGGGAATGGGGTCGCGCAGATCGCCAAGCAGATGACGCGGGCCAACTGGATGGGGCAGGGGGCCGTGGATGGCACGAGTGCCGAGTTCACCGATTTGCGTCTCGCGCAGATGCGCGGGCTGGCGCGGTTCATCCTGGATTCCGCGGATGAGATTGATTTGCTCCTGCGCCGTCGGCGCGATGGGATGCAACTGCAGGCCACGGCCGCGCTGAGGGAGTTTGCCCATGCGGCTGAATGATGCGGTTGACGCGGTTACTGGCGAGGTCTTCCGGGACGGCTGGAGCAGGATCCGGGGTTCGATGCAGGGGCTGCATGTCGCCAAGCAGAGCCAGCTTGTGCGCGCGGCAGCAGGGCATCGGCCAGCGGTCTTCAAGGCGATCCGGGGCGGGGGGACGCATACCAAATCGCAGCTCGCAAACCAGCTCGATTACCTCACAACCAAGTCGACCCATATCGTGGACTCAAGCGGGTTTCTCGATGGCAAGGCGAAGCTCGAGGCGGGTGACATCAAGGATCTGACCGAGCGCTTTGCCAAGCGGTGGGATGCGGGGTTCAAGCCGAAGCTCGGACAGACCACCCACATGCTCATGTCCTTCCCCATGGGCACGCGTGGGGAGGATGTGCGCGACATCGCGACGGACGTGGCCGAGCGGTTCTTCCAGACTGATAAGGGGCATTTCGACTACATCATCGCGGTGCATGAGGACCGCGATCACCCCCATGCGCATCTGGTGCTGAACCGCCGGTCGCAGGAAGGCGAGTTCTTCTTCCTCGGCCGCAATCACCGCTTCAACTATGACGACTTCCGCCTCGCGATGGTCGAGGAGGCCGAGAAGTATGGCGTGCGCCTGGAAGCCACGCGCCGGGTGGATCGCGGCGTGGTACATTACCCAGCCCGCACCAGCGAGGTTTATGCGGCGAAAGAAGAGGGTCGCGCGCCCCGCGAGCGGGAACGTGTCGGGGCCGACCTGACGCGGACGCTGGCCGAGATCACCAACACCAGAACCGTCTATCATTCGCTTGCCGTGGAGACCTCCCGGGAGACCTCCGAGGTCCGCGGGGCCCGCGAAGACATTGCCGCGGCACTCTTCCGCGCGGGCGAGGTGCTGGCGCATGGCGGGCAGGTGGACCGAACAGGAGATGTGTATATGGCCGAGGATCAAAGTTTCGAGGATCTGAGAAGCCTCTATGCGGAGAAACTCGCGCGGGTGCAGGGCATGATCGCCGAGAAGTCTGACGCGGAACGTCCGGTGCTGGAAAAACGTCTCATTGAGATCCAGACGCAGGTCCAGCACATGCAGCCTCTAGGTTTGCGATCATCCACGCTGTCAGAGACCCCCTCGGAGGGCGGGATCTATTCCGAAGCCAATATCGACGCCCACCAGCGCGAGCGACTGGCCGAGCCCGATCTGAGATCGCGCATTGATACCGCGCTGCGGGGCACGGGGATCAGCACATCGGAAGTGGTGGCCCGGATCGAGACCGGGGCCTCGAGCGCCGCGCTGGAGCATCAATGGATCGCAGATGATCTCTCCAAGGTGGCCGAGGCGCGCGATCTGAACCTTGAACGCCGCGCCGATCTGGAACAGGCGCGCGACATTCTCAATGATGTGCATGTCGAACTCGGCACGCTGTTGGAACGGGAAAACGTGCTGCGCCGGGATGGGGTCATGGAAGCGGAACCGGTCAGCGAGCGGTTCCATTATCATGAGGGCGCGGTCCGGGCGATGGAAGGGACAATCCGTCAAGAGATGCGCGCAGACGGCCTGACAGCGCAGCAAATCGAGGACCGGGACTGGAAGGTTGTCTCACGGGCGGAGCGCCGGATCGAGACCGAGCAGCGCGCGTATCTCGCAGCGCACCCGGACCTGCTTGCACGCCCAGGCGATGTGATCGATCGGTCCGAACCCTACAGGGAAACCGTCACCGATGCTGCCCGCGCCAGCGAGATCACCGGCGAGGTCGACCGCATCATGGAGGGACGCGACCTCCGCACGCCTGTTGCAGATGCAGTCACGGATGACTTCCGAGCGCGTTATCCGGACATGCCCTCCCACCTCGCCCGCGGGCTTGGCGCGACCTATGCGGCTGTCGTCGAAATACGCGACACGGAGGTCATCAATCAGGTCCGCCGCGACAACGAGTTGCGCGAGGGGCTTGGGGTTGGCACGCGTGACGAACGTCTAGCCACCCGCGATGAAACGGCGCCGCAGACTGACCGTACCGACCGCCTCGCAGAGGAGATTGCACGTGTCCTTGATCATGAACGGGCGGGGGAGTTGTCCGCGCCCTTCGAGACCGAGGCGGAGCGGGACGCATTCCGGGGCGAGATCGCGCGGGTGCTGGACGTTCGCCAACTCGACCGACTCACATCCGGCGATGCCGATGCGCTGGAACAGGTTCTCGAGGACCGCCTCGACCGGCTCTACGTCGCCAAGGTTTATCTTCAATCCGATGCCGCCACGGCCAACACAGAGGCCTTGCGCCAGGTGGTCGATGATCTTGCCGACGCCGAGTATGAAAAACACCGCGCGACAGACGTGGATGGCGTGACCGTGCGGGGACAGGTCCATTGAGCGCCGCCATGGGAAGGGCGCGGATCGCCACAGGCGTCCTGTTGGTGACGCTGGTGACCGCCGCCATGGGCTATACCATCGCCTCGGCGGTGCTGACCTACCAGGATCTCGGGTTCGGGGCCGAGATCGACTTTGCCTATATCGCGCAGAACTATCTGGCGATCCGCGATCGCCGCCCCGAAGATGCCCAGCTCATCCACCTGATCGTCGGCAGCTTTGCCGCCGCTGGCATGATGCTGAGCCTCGCCCTGTCGGGGTCCGCCCTGACACGCTTTGGCCAGACCCATTGGCAGTCTGCGCGCGAGATGAAGTCCAATGGGTTTTTTGGCGCACCCGGTACCGGGTTCATCCTCGGCAAGCTGGGGCCGCCGGGCTCCCGCGCGAAGTACATCTGCTCGAAGGTCTTCCCCCATGCGCTGATCGTGGCCCCCACCGGTCGCGGCAAGACCACCGGCTTTGTCATTCCGAACCTGCTGGCCTGGCAAGGCTCCGCCGTGACGCTCGATGTAAAGGGAGAGTGTTTCGAGGCAACGGCCCGGCACCGCGCAGCCCAGGGCGACAAGGTCTATCGCTTTGCCCCCACCGATTGGGAGGGCAAGCGCACGCATCGTTACAACCCGCTCCTGCGCATCTTCGAACTGAAAGATCCCGCGCGCCAGCAGATGGAATTGCAGCTCCTGGCGACGCTCTTTTTGCAAAGCGACAACGACCGGGTGCAGGGCCTCCTCAAAGGCGGGATCGATCTCTTCGTGGCGGCAGGGCTCTTGGCCTTCCAGCGCAAGCGCCCCACCTTGGGCGAGATCTACCGCATCGCGGCCTCCGGTGGGAACAAGCAGAAGGAGTATTTCGCGCGGGGCCATGAGGTCGACAACAGGGCGGCCAAGCTGATCTTCACGCGGCTGGCGTCCACCAACAATGACACGCTGACCTCTTATGTCTCGCTCCTGATGACCTCGGGGCTCGACCAATGGCAGAACCCGGCCATCGATGAGGCGACGGCAGTCTCGGACTTTGATTTCCGGACGATCCGCAAAAAGCCCTTTTCGGTCTATCTGGTGGTCCAGCCGCTGATGGTAAAGCCACTCGCACCGCTGATCCGGCTCTTCTTCTCCGATCTTCTCTCGGCCATGCAGGAAAAAGACCCTGGGCCAGACGAGCCCTGGCCCGTAATGATCATGCTCGACGAGTTCAATCGCCTCGGTAAGATGCCCATTGTGGTCGAGAGCATCGAGACCCTGCGTACCTATCGCGGGCATTTGGCCGTGGTCACGCAAACCATCCCCGCCCTCGATGAAATCTATGGCGAGAACACTCGCCGCGCCCTGCAAGGCAACGCAGGCGTGAAGCTCTACCTGACGCCTTCGGATGAAAAAACCGTCGAAGAGCTGAGCAAGGCGGTCGGCAAGACCACGAAGACCGTCATCACGCGCTCTCAGTCCATCGGCAAGAACCCCTTCGAGGGCCGCAGCCAAACCACACGGACCGAAGAAAGCTCTCTCCTGCCCGAAGATGAGGCGCGCCGCTTACCACTCAATGAAATCGTCATGGTCATCGATGCCCAGATGCCGGTCCGTGCGAAGCGGATTCAGTACTTCGACGATCGGCTGTTCAAGGCGATCCACGCGGCACAAACGGGCGAGTTGCCATTTCCGAAGCCTGGGGGAGGTGGGTCGCAGGGCACGCTGCCGCTGAGTGTGCGCGCCATGCCGATGACTCCGCCTGCGAGCGGACCAGGTGGGTCTGACGCCGTAGTGGAAAACTCAGCTCAGGCTTCTGGGGGTCAACTGTCAGGACAAACTGACGGCGTTTCAAAGAAAACCGCGCCCGTCGTTCAAGCTGTGATCGCCGAGGAACAGCGCCAGATGGAGATGGATTTTGGCAGCAACGTCGTGGATTCCGAAGCTGCGAGCGTCGTTGATGAGGCGCAGATGCGCTCCGCCGTCGATGGCTTGGACGACATGGAAGCGATGCTGCGAGAGGACGGTGGTGAAAAGCTAGTTGCTCGATAGCGTGGTGGGCATCGCCTGTCGGCGGTTTCCAGTCATTCGCCGCAGCCGCGACCCGTCTTGGCTTTATCTGATCACACCGCTGGATGGTGAAGTCACCTTTTGATTGAAACTCCCAAGATGATGTCTTCGCCAACCATATTTATCTGGGGATCCTGACGATACCTCTACTTTTCCAAAGTAAGTTCCAGCAAAGTGTTACTAACATAATTTGATAGCTCGGCCGCGCGGCGCTCCCGGCAATGCAGTGGTAGTAATGATTTTATTAAGCTTTTGTAGCAAAGCCCACGAGCCGAATTTAGCAGCACGATGAACGAGGGCGTCTACGGCATAAGCACACAACGTGATGGGCTGGCCGGGCTTAGTTGAAATAAGTGGTCTGAACCGGATTTCATCCAATGTGGTAATTACTGCGTCGCCCCCCCCCCAATGGCACTACTCCTTGAGAAATAAGACGCACATGAAGCTAATTGGCAGGCAAAGGGGGGCGGATAAAGACTTGGACTGTTTCCACGGCATTCGGCCGAGCCATCCGGGCAACCGCCAGCTGTATGACTAGCGCGGTCGCCCGGATGCTGGTGCTCGTCTACACGCTGATTATACCAAGTGGCAACATTTTGCGCTGCCCTTTTGCCCACTTGTACTCTGCCGATGACATAATGACGAGATATTCGGCCAGCTGCCCCTCTCTGTTTCCCTGCTGGTTGGGGAAGAGGGGTCCTCAAAGATATACTGTTTAATTCTGCATGAAATTGCGCCAGCTTTTCGGAGCGTCGTTACCCAGAGATATCAGTAATTCTGACTATTCTTCGTGAGGTTGTCATGTTCTAGATGGTCGAGTGCCAAATGAAAAAATGTGTCAATCCGACACGAAAATGAACAATGCAAGTCAATTCATCTTGGGCGCTAGCTGGTTTTGTGAGCGGCGGCGCTTGCGCAACGCATTAAAATGGCACCGCGCAACCCAAAACCAGCTGACCGATGCGCAAAGGGAAAACATCGCCCAGATGAGCTGGGCGGCCATTTCAGCCTGAGCAGGCGCGTACCTGTGACATTGCGGAACCAACGCCCCGCTCGCAGGTCCGCAGGCGCCCATTCCAACGGGTCAGAAACACCTGTTGATCAAAGATATTTGGTTGGAATCGATGTGGTAAACTTAAGCTCTTCCATCGAGATCATCGAATTGATCTGGCTGAATTCCAGCCGCTCGATCATCTTCTTGTAGACAAGGTCATAGGCACTCATGTCCGGCACAACGACCTTCAGAATGTAATCTACCGTACCTGTCAACCGATAGGCTTCGACCACTTCGGGGATTTCATCGATAAGATCACAAAAACGCTGCAACCAGCCTATCTCGTGGCGCGGGGTCGTGACGCCGATAAAGATCGTCATCGGCACATTGGCGCGCACCTGATCGACAAGCGCCACGCGCTTTTTAATCAGCCCCGCTTCCTCCATCCGCTTGATGCGCCGCCAGCAAGGGGTCGGCGACAGCCCGACCGCGTCAGAGATCGCACTGATCACCGTGTCGCTGTCGCGCTGCAGAATATCCAGAATCTGCTGGTCGATGTCGTCAAAGGTAATCGTGTCGATCGACTTGACGCCCGTCTTGCGCAGCTTTTCCGTCATGCGGGCACGAACTCGACGATGACACCCGACGCGTGCTGGGGGGCAACTGCCAGACCGGCCTGCGTCGTGATTGGCGTGATATCGGCATCCTTCAGACATTGGCGCGCGGCGTTCATGTCAGACACTTTGATCCGCAAAGCCGTAAAGGCGCCCTTGGGGGTCAGGGACAGATCAACATCGGGATAAAGCGCCTGCATTTCCTCCCGTTGCAGCAGAACCAGCGGCGCAGAATTCGCACCTGTGCTCACCGCCACGCCACCGCCGGACGCACGGGTCGCGCCGTCGGCCCAGAGCCGCGCAAACCGCTTGCCATCTGCATCGGGATCTTCGGACAGCGCAAGGATCGCATCAAGGCCGCAGGCCGTGTTGGCGTGGGTCAGCAACTCGGGCAACCAGACGGTTTCGGGGGTCTTGTGCTGGCACATAAAGACCGAACCGAAGGGCACTTCTGCGGGGTCAAAGACCACTGTTGAAAAGGCTGCAACGGCAGAGCCGCCGTCGGGCAGCGGTACGGGGCGTTCGAAACTGCCCAGGCCGTGTGTCCCGATGCCAAGCTCCGCCAGCTGGGATGCCGCGGCTTCGGCAGTGCCGATACGACAGGCAATCGCATGCAAGCCCTGCCCCTGATCCTCCAGCGCCTTGCCCCGCGCCGCATTCAGCGGTGTCGCACGCAACAGGCCCAACAGTTCGAAATAATCGTCAGGAAACATGATGGTATAATTGGCAGAGCCCTTGGCCTCGGAGTGCAGGCCGCGCGGTGACAGGGTAAAGCCAAGCGCCGCGTATTGTTTGGCGGCCTTGTCCAGATCCTGAACCAGAGCAAAACAGTGATCTATACCTTTGACCGGGTGGGACATTTCAGTTTCCTTTCAGATATTGAGCTGGGGCAAGCTTACTTGCGCACCGGAGCCAGAAGAATTTCGTGCACGGCGACCGAAGGGTTCATGTTCGCCACGTAAAGCGCGGTCTGCGCCATATCCTCGGGCTGAATCATGTCCGCCAGGGTCGAGACATCAAATCCGGGCCTTTTGGGCAGCAATGGCGTCGCAACCTCGGCAGGGCACAGCGCCGTCGACCGGATACCGTTCGCCCCCTCTTCCGCATTCAGGCTCGCGGAAATGTCGGACAGCGCATGTTTCGAAGCGCCATAGGCCACGCCACCGTTGGGAGAATGGAACCGGCCCGCCCAACTTGAAGTGTGGATCATGATGCCATCACGTTGCGCGCGCATGACAGGAAGACAGGCGGCTATCACATTCAGCGCACCGGTCACGTTGATATTCAGAAGGTTGTCCCAGCTTTCCCAATCCAGATCCGCCCAGCGACGGCGTGGAATGTTAAGACCTGCGTTGTTGCACAAGATATGCAGACCATCTCCCCAAGCGGCAATTCGCTGTGCAGCCTCTGCCATGCCTTGACGGTCGGTCACATCACCCGCGACCACCAGGGCCATTTTCCTATCGGGGAACGCAGCGGCAATATCTTCGAGCGCTTGCGCTCCCCGCCCCGTCAGAGCAACACGAAAGCCTGCCCTGGCAAAGCCGAGCGCAACAGCAGCGCCTATGCCGGATCCTGCGCCGGTAACCCAAACTGTCTTCTGCATATTGAAGCCTCAGAGTTTCTCTATGGTAAAAATTTAACCTAGGTTAGGTCAATAAACTAGTAATTTTTTCTCTTTTATGAAAACAATATAGGAAACATATTGACTACATCAACGTCTTGCGCAGTGATGAACCAGCGAAAGCAATATCGCGATTCCACGAAGGGGTCCGACAGAAAGGGAGCTTTAAACATGAAGAAACAACTGATCGGTCTTGGCATCGCGTGCTTGACCGCAAGTACCGCACTGACGGCCGGTGTCGCTTCGGCACAAGAGGTCAAGAAGGGTGGCACGGCCATCATTCACATGATCTCCGAACAACGGATCCTGAACCCCGCATTGCGTGCGTCTACAGGCGTCTACAACATCAGCGGCAAAATCGTCGAACCGCTGATCGACAAAAGTTATGACGGCTACGTGCCCGTTCTGGCGACCGAATGGTCCGGTTCGGATGACGGCCTGACCATCACTGTCAAATTACGCGAAAACGTGCGCTGGCATGACGGCGAGGACTTCACCTGTGATGACGTGTCCTTTACCGCCATCGAGATGTGGAAAAAGCTGCTGAATTATTCCTCGGCCCTGCAGGCAAACCTGGAATCCGTCGATTGCCCCGATCCGCACACCGCCGTGTTCAACTATTCCAAGCCGATGCCACTTGATCTGTTCGTGGCCGCCATGCCCGACCTTGGACACCCGATGCCCAAACACCTGTACGAGGGCACCGACATTCCGAACAACCCCTACAACACCGCGCCCGTGGGCACTGGTCCGTTCAAGTTTGTCGAATACGAACGCGGTCAGTATGTGATGGCGGAAAAGAATGAAGACTACTGGCGCGAGGGCTATCCCTACCTCGACCGGATCGTCTGGCGCTTTATCAAGGATAAATCGGCTGCCGCTGCCGCTCTGGAAGCAGGCGAAGTACACGAATCCGGCTTTATCGGAGTGTCGATGGCCGATGTGGTCCGTCTTTCGGAAGACGACCGGTTTGATGTCGGCACCCAAGGCTACGAAAACAACGTCGCCCACTCGACCGTCGAATTCAACCACCGCAATCCGATCCTTGCGGACCTGAAAGTGCGTCAGGCCATCTATCACGGGCTGGACATTGATTACGCCATCGACACGATCATGCGCGGCTTTGCCGCCCCCGGACGCGGACCCGTCCCGCAAGCCGGTGGCGCCAACTATACCGACGACGTGAAAACCTATGCTTATGATGTCGAGCTGGCGAAAAAGATGCTGGACGAGGCAGGCTATCCCGTCAAAGACGACGGCTTCCGCTTCAAGCTGCGTCACCGTCCCGCACCTTGGGGGGAATACACCCAGCTTTGGGGCGAATACTTTGCCCAGGCGATGAAAGAGATCAACATCGACGTTGAAATCCTGACCAACGACGCGCCCGGCTTCCTGAACGGCGTGTACCGCGACCACGATTTCGACACGGCGAACGGCTGGCACCAGTTCCGGTCCGACCCTGCGGTGTCGACAACTGTCTGGCTGCGCTCAGGCCAGCCCGAAGGAACGCCATGGACCAACCAGTTCGGCTGGAAAAGCGAAGAGATGGACCAGATGATCGACGACGCGGCCTCCGAGCTTGATCCGGCGAAACGCGCTGAAATGTATCACGCAATCCAGCGCAAAGAGATGGAAGAAATCCCCGTGATCTTCGCGATCGAGCATCCCTTCATCTCGGTCACCTCGAAGAAGCTGAAGAACCACCACAACACACCACGCTGGAACTCCTCCAGCTGGTACGACCTTTGGCTCGACGAATGATCTGACTTTCGGGCAGGCCCCTTTCGGCCTGCCCGCCCAAAGACCGCAGCCCTCCCACTCACCTGCGCGCACCAGAAAAGAAATCTCCGATGAAACCCACCATACCCCCGATGCTGATTTACGCCCTGAGGCGTCTTCTGCAGGCCATGCCGGTCATTATCCTGATTATGATCGGCACTTTCCTGCTACTCAAACTGACTCCTGGCGACACTGTTGATGCGCTGGTCGGTGACATGGGCGGTGCGGATGCGGATTTTATCGCACGAATGCGAGCTGAATATGGGCTGGACCAACCGGTCTGGGTGCAGCTGTGGCGCTATATGGTCAAGCTGGCAACATTTGATATGGGACAGTCGTTCGTCTACGAACAACCCGTGGCGACCGTCCTGATGGACCGGCTTGGCACCACGTTGCTGCTGATGGCGACATCGCTCAGCCTTGCCTTTTCGATCGGGATCACGCTGGGCGCCTTTGCCGCGCGGCGGGCCTATTCGCTGACTGACAACCTGATTTCCACGCTGGGTCTGGTTTTCTATGCCACCCCCAGCTTCTTTCTGTCGCTGATGATGATGCTGCTGTTCTCGGTCAAGCTGGGCTGGCTGCCGGTCGGCGGGATCAAAACCATTGCCGGGTTTTACACCGGCTGGGATCACGTCGTGGATGTGGCCCGGCATCTGATCATGCCGACAGCGGCCCTGTCATTGATCTATTTGTCGTTCTATCTGCGGCTGATGCGGTCGTCGGTGATACAGGTCGCGGACCAGGATTTCGTGCGCACCGCACGCGCCAAGGGCGCTGGCGAAACGCGGCTGATGATACATCACATCATGCGCAACGCGCTGCTGCCTGCCGTCACCCTGTTCGGCCTGCAATTCTCGACCCTGCTGGGCGGATCGGTGGTGGTGGAAACCATCTTTACCCTGCCGGGGCTGGGGCAACTGGCCTATCAGTCGGTGATCCAACGCGACATGAACACGCTGATGGGCATCATCTTTTTGTGTTCGATCATCGTGATCCTCGTCAATTTTCTAACCGACCTGCTTTACGCACGTCTCGACAGCCGGATTGAACTCTCATGACTGTACTTGATACCGATCTGCGACCGGCAGAACCGCCCCGCTATGTCGTCTTCTGGCAGCGTTACCGCCGCAACCGCGCGGCACTTCTCGGGCTGGGCCTGTTCGCCATCGTTGTGCTGATGGCGCTGACCGCAGGGTTGGTTGATTCCGGCGACCCGCTGCGCCGTGCTGGTCTGCCGCTGCTCGCGCCCTTCGTGGACGCCGCAAATCCTCTGGGCACCGACCAGTTGGGCCGCAGTATCCTGTCGCAGCTGTTTTATGGTGCTCGGATTTCGCTGCTGGTCGGCGTTGTCGCCACGCTGGTGTCGATCATCATCGGCATCGTGATCGGCGCACTGGCCGGCTATTTCGGCGGCTGGGTCGATGACCTGCTGATGCGCATTACCGAAGCCTTCCAGACCATCCCGAACTTTGTGCTGTTGCTGACCCTTGTGGCCATCCTCGGCTCCAAGATCGAATGGATCACACTGGCCATCGGCATCGTCAGCTGGACCGCCCCTGCGCGCATGGTGCGGGCCGAGTTCATGTCCCTGCGCAACCGCGAATTCGTCGATGCCGCGCGCAATCTGGGAGTGTCGAACACCTCGCTGATCTTCCGTGAAATCCTGCCCAACGCCCTGCCGCCGATTATCGTCTACGCATCGGTCATCATGGCGCTGTCGATCCTGCTGGAAAGCGCATTGGCCTTCCTTGGTCTGGGCGATCCGAACTATGCCAGCTGGGGCAACATGATCGGCCAGGGCCGCGCCGTACTGCGCACAGCTTGGTACTGCTCAGCCATTCCGGGTATCGCGATCGTCTTGACGGTCCTGTCCTTCTCACTCTTGGGCGAAGGCCTGAACGACGCAATGAACCCGAGGCAGAAACAATGACCGCTGATACAGCCCCTATCCTCACGGTCCGTGACCTGCGCATCGCCTTGCCCGAGGGCGCCGACCGGCCCTTTGCCCTTCAAGGTCTGGATCTGACCGTCCACCCCGGCGAAATCGTCTGTATGGTCGGGGAATCCGGCTCGGGCAAATCGCTGTCGGCGGGTGCCATCATGCGCCTTCTGCCCGAGCCCCACGTGCATGTCGCGGGCGGCAAGATCCTCTTCGAAGGCGAAGACCTGCTGGCCAAGACCGAAGCCGAAATGCGCAAGGTGCGTGGCAACCGGATCTCGATGATCTTTCAGGAACCGATGACTGCGCTGAACCCGCAGAAAACCGTGGGCTGGCAGATTGACGAGGTTCTGAAGCTGCACATGGGCGCCAAGCGCAAGGAACGGCAGGCCCACGCGCTGGAGATGCTCAAACGTGTGCACATCCCGGATCCGGAATCCGCTTATAACGCCTATCCCCACCAAATCTCCGGCGGCCAGCGGCAACGCGTGATGATCGCGATGGCCCTGTCGCTGTCGCCCAAGCTGGTGATCGCGGACGAGCCCACAACCGCATTGGACGTGACCACACAGTTGCAGATCCTCAAGTTGATCCGCGACCTGCAAAAAGAAGACGGCGCAGGCGTGTTGTTCATCACCCACGATTTCGGTGTCGTGGCGGAAATCGCCGATCATGTGATTGTGCTGCGTCAGGGGGAAGTGGTCGAACAAGGCCCCGCCGAGCAGGTGCTGAACGATCCGAAACACCCCTATACACAGGCGCTGATCGCATCGGTTCCCGATCTATTGCCGCCCCCGCCCAAACCGGTCACCACGCTTCCCGTTGTCCTGAAAGGCACCGGGTTGCGCAAAACCTTTGCCGCGCGCGGCGGGTTGCTGACGGGCAAGCGCAAGGCGGTTGTCGCGGTCAGGGACCTCAGCTTCGAGCTGCATCAGGGGGAAACGCTGGGCGTTGTGGGTGAATCCGGTTCGGGCAAGACCACCGTATCGCGTCTGGTCACCCGTCTGCTGGACGCGGATGCCGGTGCGGTCGAGGTTGACGGCACCGATTTGCTGGCCTGCACCCCGCGCGAATTGCGCGGCATGCGCAAGCATATCCAGATGGTGTTTCAAGATCCGATGGCCTCGCTCAACCCGCGCAAACGGGTGGTGGACATCATCGCCCAGGGCCCCATCGTGCATGGCGAAGACCCTGACAAGGCGCGCGCACGTGCCCGCGATCTGCTGGAACTGGTCGAATTGTCACCCGCCGCCGCCAACCGCTTCCCGCACGAGTTTTCGGGCGGCCAGCGGCAACGCATCGGCATTGCCCGTGCGCTTGCGATGGAACCCAAGGTCATCGTCGCCGATGAGCCGGTGTCGGCACTGGATGTCAGCGTACAGGCGCAAGTGCTGAAGCTGCTGGCCGACCTGCGGGACCGCATGAACCTGTCGCTGTTGTTCGTCACCCACGACCTGCGCGTCGCGGCACAGCTGTGCGACCGCATCATCGTGATGCAAAAGGGCGAAGTGGTCGAGGCCGGCTTTACCGCCGAAGTCTTTGCCAACCCGCAACATCCCTACACCCAGAACCTGCTTGCATCGATCCCGGGGCGGACATGGACGCCCCCGTATCGCAAGACAGACGCCGCTTGAGGAAACCAAATGGCTATTCAGTTCGACACCATCCGCACGGCCATTATTGGTGAGGGCACGACGATCCCCGGCCCCTTCGGACCGCGCGCGTTGATCTATGCCGATTACGTCGCCTCGGGGCGCTCTATCGGATTTATCGAGGATGCGATCCGCAAACATGTGCTGCCGTTCTATGGCAACACGCACACCGAAACGTCCTTTACCGGTCGGCGGTCGACGCAACTGCGTGAACTGGCGCGAGAGACAGTGCGCAAATCCGTGGGTGCGGATGCCAACCACGCCGTGATCTTTGCAGGCTCGGGCGCCACGGGGGCGGCGGACAAGCTGGTCAGGGCGCTGACCCTGCAGGGGCTGGACAACAGATCGGTGGTCTTTGTCGGCCCTTACGAGCATCATTCGAACGACCTGATCTGGCGCGAAAGCGGGGCGCAGATCGTGCGCATTCCGCTGAGCGACGCGGGCAGCATCTGCCTGAGCACACTGGAAAGCGCGTTGAAACAACACGCTGATGCACCTTTGAAGATCGCAGCCTTTTCGGCAGCCTCGAACGTCACCGGTGTGCGCACCGATCTGCGGGCGATTGCCCGTCTGGTGCATGCGCAGGGTGGCTGGTGCGTGGCCGATTTCGCCGCCGCAGCGCCCTATATCCCGGTGCGTTTGAGTGCATCAGAGAACGGTGCAGATGATCGCATTGATGCGGCATTCCTGTCACCGCACAAATTTCCGGGCGGTCCCGGTGCCTCGGGCATCCTGATTGCCGACCGCCGTATGCTGGACAGCCTGCGCCCCACCATCACCGGCGGCGGCACCGTGTCCTATGTCACCGCACTGCGCCATAACTACGTCTCGGACCCCGAGCGTCGCGAAGAAGCGGGCACGCCCTCTATCGTCGAGAACATACGGGCAGGTATGGTTCTGCAGCTGAAGGCGGACATGGACGAAGACGAGGTCGAACGCCGCGAGCAGGCCATGACCAACCGACTGGAAGCCGCCCTGCGCGCGATTCCGGGGGTCGAAATCCTCGGGCCGCAGAACGTGCCGCGCATCGGGGTGTTTTCCTTCAATATCCGCGTCGCGGGCAAACTGCTGCACCACAACTATGTTGTGGCCCTGCTGAACGACCTGTTCGGCATTCAGGCGCGCGGTGGTTGTTCCTGTGCCGGCCCTTACGGCCACGCGCTGCTGGGCATTGATGACGCAACCGCCGAGTGCCACGAACGCGCCGTGGAACTGGGCCACTCGGCTTTCCGGCCCGGCTGGGCGCGGCTGGGGGTCAACTGGTTCTTCGACCACACAGACACCGACCGCATCGCGGCCGCACTTGCCCTGATCTCGGAACGTGGGCTGGACCTGCTGCCCTACTACAGACTGGATTTGACCGCAGGCGTCTGGCGCGCACAGCGCAAGATTGAAGACAAAGCCGTAGGCTCCCTGTCGGACCTGTGGAATGCACAAGACCGCCCGCAGGACACCGCCCCCACCTTTGAGGGGTGTCTGAACTATGCCCGCGATCTTGCGGATGCGGCTGCCGACCTTCCCGGTGCGCCACCTCTGGAAATGTTGCCCGAAGAAGAAACCCTGCGCTGGTTCTGGATGCCTCACGACATTGCACCGTCCACGCAACCCAATCAGGAGCCAGCCCTGTGATCGACGTGGTTTTCCCGCCTTCGCTGTGGGCTGACACAGCGCCGCCGCGCGCCGCTGCCCCATCGCTGGAAGACACGGTCGAGACAGACGTGGCCGTAATCGGCGGCGGCTTCACCGGCCTTTCAGCAGCCATCGAAGTGGCCCGAAACGGCGGATCGGTCACCGTGTTGGAAGGCAAGGCCGTCGGTTGGGGCGCTTCGGGGCGCAACAACGGGCAAGTCATCCCGATCCTCACCTCTGCCGAGCCTGCTGTCTGGATCAAACGATATGGCGCCGCAGGCGAACGGATGGTTCAGCTGATCGGCAACTCGGCCAGCATCCTGTTCGATCTGGTCCGCGAATTCGACATGAAGGCCGAAGCCGAACAGACAGGCTGGTTCCAGCCCGCCCACAGCCCGGGCCGCGTGAAACTGTGCCAGACACGGGTCGACACATGGCAACGTCACGGCTTTCCGGCCGAGTTCAAAACCGCCGAAGAGACACGCGAAATCCTGGGCAGCGATTTCTGGTACGGCGGGATGCTGAACCCGACCGGCGGGCACATCAACCCGCTCGCGCTGGCCCGTGCCATGGCCAAAACGGCGGAAGAACTGAACGCCAAAATCTATGAAAACTCGGCTGTCACCAGCTATGAACGCGTCGGTGCGCAGTGGATCATTCGCACCGCCACAGGCATTGTAAAGGCGCGTGCTTTGATCCTGGCAACCAATGCCTATACCGGAGAGCTGGTGCCATCGCTGGCGCCGCAACTGGCGAAATCCATCATCCCGGTGCTCAGCTGGCAGATGGCCACGCAACCGTTAGGTGACAACCTGCGCCGAACCTTCCTGCCCGGTCGGCAGGCTGTGTCCGACACCCGTGGCGATCTGCGGTTTTTCCGTTACGACGCCCGCAACCGCTTGATCACAGGCGGCGCGGTCATGGGCAGCCATGACGTGGTCAATCGCGTCCGCGCCAAGGCTGCACGCAGTCTGGGCGAAGCCTTCCCCGAACTGGGCACGCCTGAAATGACCCACGTGTGGTCCGGCTACATCGGCATGAACTGGGACCGCTTCCCGCGCATTCACCGGCTTGGCACAGATGGCTGGGCCTGGATCGGCTGCAACGGGCGCGGCGTGGCCTTTGGCACGGCAATGGGCCGCGAGCTGGCCCGCGCCGCCACCGGTACGAGTGAAAACGAACTCGCCCTGCCTGTGACCGAACCGCGCCCCTTTCCCATTCACAGCATCGCCCGCCGCGTTGCACCCACCTATCTCGCATGGTTGAAACGCAAAGACCTGAGCGAGCCCAAACAATAAGGAGTCACCCGACGATGACCGATACCAACACCTCTGACGGTCTGGACGTGAACAGCGTTCCGATCCTGCTGCGCCGCAAGATCGAGGCAATGATCCTCAAGCATGTGCTGGAGGTGATCACCGACCGCACCGACCGCGCCGAGGCCGAAGCCGTCATCGGCGAGACCTGCTCGCGCTCGGCCATCGAGCAGGGCAAGCAATTGGCGGATGCCCTGGGCCACACACCCGACCTGACCGATTTCGCCGCGATCCAGCCGAACTGGACGCGCGAAGATGCGCTGCGGATTGATACGCTGAACGCCACCGAAGAGGCGCTGGACTTTAACGTCACGCGCTGCCGCTACTCTGAAATGTACAAGGAAATGGGGCTGGGCGATATTGGCCACCTGCTGTCGTGCAACCGCGACGGCGATTTCTGCATCGGCTACAACCCCGACATGGAACTGACCCGCACCCAGACCATCATGAAAGGCGCAAGCCATTGTGATTTCCGTTACCGCATGAAGAACAAGGACGCCTGAGCCATGGCCGTTGAAAACTGGGTCGCCAAACATGTCGAATCCCTGACCGCATTCCGCCGCGATCTGCATCAGAACCCGGAACTGCTGTATGATGTGACCCGCACGGCGGCCACCGTCGCCGATGCGCTCCGCACCGCTGGCGTCGACGAAGTGGTCGAGGGGATCGGACGCACTGGCGTCGTTGGCGTTATCCATGGTCAGACAAACACATCTGGCCGGACAATCGGCCTGCGGGCGGATATGGACGCTTTGCCGATCGTCGAGGCCACAGGCAAACCCTGGGCGTCGAAGGTAGACGGCAAAATGCACGCCTGCGGCCACGACGGCCACACCACCATGCTGCTGGGTGCAGCCCGCCAGCTCGCGGAAAGCCGTGCCTTTGACGGCACCGTCATCGTCATTTTCCAACCTGCCGAGGAAGGCGGTGCGGGCGCCAAGGCAATGATCGACGATGGCCTGTTCACACGCTGGCCCTGCAACGAAGTCTATGGGATGCACAATCGCCCCAACATGCCTGTTGGTGAATTCACCATTGCGTCCGGGCCGATCATGGGCTCGGTCGACGAGGTGCGCATCACCATCGAAGGCCGCGGGGGCCATGCCGCCCGCCCTGACGAAACCATCGACACCTTCCCGATTGCAGCAGCCTTGATCCAGGCGATCCAGACCATCACCTCGCGGACCATCGACCCGATGGACAATGCGGTGGTGTCGCTGTGCACGATCCACGCAGGCAATGCGTTCAACGTGATCCCGCAAAAGATCGAGATCACCGGCACCGTGCGCACTTTGCGCGAAGAGGTCCGTTCGCACATCGAAGCCCAGCTGACAGCACTGGTGCCCCAGATCGCAGCAGGCTATGGCGCGACGGGCACGCTGGACTACATCCGCATGTACCCCGTCACCGTGAACCACGAACGCGAAACCGAACTGGCCGCCAATGCCGCGAAAGAGGTTGCAGGCATGGCGAATGTCTCGCTCGACATGCCGCCGGTTCTGGGCGGCGAGGATTTCTCGTTCATGCTGAACGAAGTGCCGGGCGCTATGATCAACATAGGCAACGGCCCATCCGCAGGGCTGCACCATCCTGAATATGACTTTAACGATGATGTCATTGCGTGGGGCTGCTCTTACTGGACCACACTCGTGCGTCAGCGTCTGCCCATCAATTCTGGGGCGTCGGCATAACGACGTGACCATCTTCGACATCGTGCGCGACATCAATGGGCTGGATATCGATGCCCGTCTTGCCGCCCGCCAGAACCAGTCGCGGCCCTTGGTCAATAGCCTCCATGACTGGCTGAAGGAAGAGCGCGAAAACTGTCACGGCACAACAAGGTGGCCAAGGCGATCAACTACATGTTTGAGGAAGATGGCTGCAGGCAGGCCTTCACGGCATTCCTGAATGACGGGCGTATCTGCCTGACGAATAATGCGGCCGAACGCGTTCTGCGCGGCGTGGCTCTGGGTCGGAAGTCATGGCTCTTCGCGGGTTCCGAGCGCCGCGGCGAGCGGGCCGCTGCCGTGTATACCCTGATCGTAACGGCCAAAATGAACGACATCGACCCACAGGTTTGGCTCGCCGATGTCCTCGCCCGATTGCCCGACATGTCCGTCTCGCGCATCCATGAGATTTTGCCCTGGAACTGGAAAGCCCTGTCCCTCGCCGAGGCAGCGTGACCATGCAGCTGAACAAAGTGTATTCCGTCAAGACTATCGACCGCGTCGCAGCCGAACTGGGCGAAACCGTCGATTGGATCTTCGATCTCGCCATCGATATGGAAACCGAACATGGCGTGATCTGGGTCTACGGCCCCGGCGACGACAGTGTCATTGCCTTCACTCCGTTCGGGATCGAAAACCTGCAAGAGCTCATCGAAATGGACCGTGACCTCGCTGTGGCCTACGCCAGATGCTTACGATAGATTGGGCGTTCGGGGTCCAAAAGCCACTCGGCTCAGACTGACAGTTCAGGCTGCGCACCGATGTTTAGACTGCCGCTGACTTAGGCCGTTCCGGAGAAGCCGCGCAGCGGCATTGATGACCGGTTAGGGCTGTCACCGTCGCCCAAGCCGTCCCAGTCTCGCCAGCTGCGCTAGCATTTTTGATCCTGTGTCTGCGGACCTTGTGCCGCCTGTGGAACCCGTCTGCCCCATGCCTTGCCTGGCGGGCATCTGCTGTATCCTGAACAACTGCCGAGCCCTGAGGGCTGCATATTCCGCACCACTAGCCCCTCCGATCAAGTAGCGATTGTAGGCCTGCTGGCTTCCCATAGCTGCGCGAGCGAAATTGTATCCGCCGCCGAGACCTCCGGAGAGGGCGGGCATCATGATGTTGCCGGAGATCGCGCGGACGATGAAGGGCGTGGCGATAATGAAGCCCTTGGCCATGAGCACCATCATGAAGAAGGGGATGAGCGCGCCGATGTTTGAGGCCCCTTCGGGATCGCCTAGTTCACCGATCAGCGCGGAGGAAACGCCTGTGATCGTTGCGAACACGCCTGCGACGACGATGGGGTATAGTGCAAACGAAATCAGCGCGGACAGCCAGCGCGCGAAATAATCCTTGGTGACCTCGAAGAGGGTCAGGAAAATCATCACCGGGGCGATCCCGATCAAAAGCGCTATCATCAGTCGGGAGGCCACGAGGATGAAGGCGGCCAGTCCGCCGAGGATCGAGAGCAGAAGCACCCCGACGATGTCGAGCATGGCACCTGCCATCCAGTTCAGCTCGGACCCGGCAGCGTTCAGATAGTCGCCCAGCTCCACGATCAGCCGGTCGAATTCTTCGGCGAAAGTTCCAGAGGGTCCCGGACTGCCGCCGCCGACCGAGGCCACCAGCGCGCCCGCGATACTGTCGATCCCATAGAGAATGGCAGATGAGAACGTGTTGAACTGCATCCAGTTGGTTGCGAATATCCCGATGAGCCCGATCTTGACCGCGAGCCAGAAGGCTGTGTGACCATCCATGGCCCGATATTGATAGATCATGTTGATTCCGACGAGGATCACCACCAGCGTTGTCCCCAAAACCAGGAGCGTGCCGACCGTTGCCGCAACCGCACCAAACTGGGTCTCAGCGGCGGTGTCGAGGTAGGCTTGCGAGGTTTCAACGAAATAGGTGACGACACTCATCGCGGCGCTGCCTTACCAATTGCCCGCGGCGTCGCAGATGGCCTTCGCTGCAGGGCGGGCGGCATTGGCGCGACGGTTGTAGGCGTCCGAGGCTTCGAGCATTTCCCATCGTTCGTCGCTCGCGTATCTTTCCCGAAACACGGCCTCTGCTGCGTCCCAGGACGGGAACCGGGTCGCGCAGTCGCAGTTGCCGATCTCAACGACCCGCTCGAGATTCTGGGCGCGATAAATGTCCTGAACCAGAACCCGCTGATAGGCTTGGCGCAGGGGGATCTCCTGCATCCAGACGGGCTCGGCTGGCCGGTCCGGGCAGACGGTGAACCTGCTCTCGAGGGTCGGCACTAGGTTGCGCTCGGCGAAAGTGGGGGCGGCCGTCAGTTCTAGGACCAGCGCCGCCAGCACAAGGGTACAGCGCGCTTGCCTCATGCCGTGGCTCCGGTGGCTATGGTTTCACGCTTCAGGAAGACCGTGTGTCCCACATTGGCGAATTCCGAGGAGCTGATCGACACCACCTCCCAGCCTTCCGCACCTTTGGCATTCAGGCTGGCTTGCATGTCGGCAAGGCTGGTTTTGCGGGTCATGGGAAAGGACAGGATATCGTATTCAAATGTCTTCATGTGGAAGTTCCAATCTCAGTTGCGCCGGGCAGGTAGAATTCCGTGATGCCGCGACGGCCGTCATGGCGACCGGCCTGGATGATCACATCGATGGAATTTTCGATATACTGGATCATGTCGGCATAGGTCATCGGGATCTCGGTTTTAAGCGCGGCGATCGCCAGGCGCTGCACGGCCAATTGCGGGGTTTCGGCATGCAGCGTGGTCATGGACCCGCCATGGCCGGTGTTGATGGCTTCCAGAAAAGTCATGGCCTCCTTGCCGCGCACCTCGCCGAGGATGATCCGGTCGGGGCGCATGCGCAGCGTGGCGGTGAGAAGCACATCGGCGGTCTGGAATTCCGCGTCGCGATTGGCGATGAGGGTCACGGCATTTGGCTGGGTCGGCAGAAGCTCGGCGGCCTCTTCGATGGTGACGATGCGTTCCTCGGCGGGTACATGAGAGAGGATCTTGCGCGCGCCGACGGTCTTGCCGGTGGAGGTGCCACCCGAGACGATCATGTTGAGCTTGTTCTCGACGCAGAAGGCCAGCGCATCATCGATCAAACCCGCGGCCACCACCGCGCGCAAGGCGCGTTTCTTCTCGAGGCGCAGGTCTTCGAGCTTGCGCTCTTTGCCATAGAGAAAATCGAGCGCAATGCCCTCGAGTGGTAGGCTTGAGAAGAACCGCAGGCTGATCGACATGGCCGAGAGCACCACAGGCGGGGTGATAACCTGTGCGCGGATCGGGCGCCCCTTGTAGGTGATCGAGACCGAGACGATCGGGCGGTCCTTGCTCATCGTGGTATTTGCCGAGGAGGCGATTTGGTTGCCGAGGTCTTTCACTTCAGTTGCGGTTAGACGCTGGTCCAGTTGCCGCATGAAGTGATCGCCCTGGAACTCTCCCCAGCAGGTGCCGTCAGGGTTGATGCAGATCTCGATGACATCGTCGCGGGCAGCGGCTTCGATCCGGTCGAGGGAGGTTTCGAGATAGCTCAGCGACATGGGCTCAGAATATCTCCAGATCGCGGTCGACCATGACCGTGACGCGGGCGCCCTGGTCGACATAGATGACGGGGCCGATTGAGAGATAGTCGCCGATGACGCTGTCCGTCGCATCTGCCAGATCATCGCCCACGTCTTCGAGAACGTCGGCGGCAGTCTCATCCTGGACCTCGGAGGCGGCGGCACTTGGCGCGGCCGAAATCAGCGAGATCAGGGCGGCCGACCCGAAACGCTCGGCAAAGCGCGTGTCCACGAAACCCGTGACGCCGGAACGGCCCAGTTCATCGCCCCCGAAGGAGCTGATCTGGACGGTCTGGTTGTCGGGCAGGATAATCCGGTCCCAGGCGATCGTGACGCGGCGCTGCGCGATATCGACGCCGGCGCGGTAGCGCCCGATGAGACGGGATCCGCGCGGGATTAGGAGGCGCGCGCCATCGACGCTGTAAACATCCTCGGACACCACGGCACGGGTCTGGCCGGGAAGGGAGCTGTCGAGGGCGGTTTCCATGACGGCCTGGATCATGGTGCCCTGGATGATGGTGTTGGAGGGATTGGCGATCACCTCGGCCTGCGTCACGGTAGAGGGCAGCGCCCCGTTCAGCACGAAATCCGTCACCTCGCCGAAAGTGCGTTCGGTCAGAGCCGTTTCATTCGCTCCGGAGGCACCGCCAAAAGCGATGGTGGGTGAGGCGATACGCCGCTCCTGGAAGGCGCGTTGCTCCGCGGCGCGGCGCTCCAGCTCGGCCATGCGCCGGGCTTCTTCCTCGCGGCGCAGTCGTTCTTCTTCCCGTGTGCGCAGGTCATCTTCCGTGGGGCCCGTTTGGCTGGGTTGCGGTCGGCTGGCCTCGAGTTGGGCCAGTTCCAGATCCACGCGGAGTTGCTCAAGGCTGCGATCCCGCGCCGTCAGTTCGTCCTGGAAACGTTGCTGTGCGGCTTCCGAGGCGGCTTGCAGCGCCGCGATCTGAGCGGTCAGCGCGTCGATCGCCTCTGCGTCGGCGGTGTCTTCCTCGACGACCGGTTCAGGGGCGTTGCGCAACTCCTCGATCTGGGCCTGCAGGGCGGTGATCTGCGCCAGAAGCTCCGCGTTGGGCTCGACTGGATCCGGCGCAACGAACACGACCTCGGGCTCGGGCGGGGGCAAGGTCTCGATGGTGCCAAAGCCGTCCCCCTCGTTTTGGAAGACGTCCGGGGTGGCCGTCGGCAAGGCTTCCTCTTCGTCGGGCTGTGAGAGGAGATAAAGCAGGGCACCACCGGCGCCGATGACGAGGACCACAATCAGCGCAAGAATGGGCGACCGGCGCTGCGCGGCCGTGGGGGCGCGGGCACTGCCTTTCTCAAGGGCGGCGAGGCGTTTTTCCAGCTCGGTGTTCTCGGTATCGCTCATGAGGCGGCCTCCGCGGGCGCGATCGCCTCGATGCAGACCACCTCTTCGCCAAGTCGCAGGACCCATTGGCGGTTCACGCCGCTGACGCGGATCACGCCGTCCTCAGGGGTTTGCGTGTTGACCGTGCGCTCACGGCCGCCCGCGTAGCGGAAGATTGCTGGCACAGGGGCGTTTCTTGGAAAGGCGAAATACGTGAACGTCCCGTCATCCCAGATGCGGGTTGGCGTGAACTCGGTCCGCGCGCTGGCACCGTAATTGTAGTTCGGCGCTTGGGCCGCGATGGCCCGGGTCGGGCGCGCAGCGTCGTCAGGGTAGCGGAACTGCACCACGTAGAAGGTCGGGCTGCGGACCTCCTCGACGTTGAAATAGTAGCTTCGCCTGTTCGTGTAGACGGTCACATTGGTATGGACACCGCGCGCGATGGGCTTGATCGCGAAGGCCTGCCCGCCCGGGACGCCATCGATCTCGAAACCTTCCGTGTCGCCTGCGATGATCGAGCGGATGCTCTCGCCTTCCCCGAACTCGACCGTGGTCACATGGGTGAGCGACACGCTGAGCCGGTAGACCTGACCTTCTTGATATGTTGCCAGCCGCACCCGATTGTCATTGGGCCCGCCACGCGGGATGGCTTCGGCGAAAGCAAGGCCGGGCAACAGGGCAATCAGCAATATGAAAAGTCGAACAGGGAACAAATTCAATTCTCCAATCTGTCGGAGCGGATGGAATATTCGAGGACGGTGAAGCCGAATGGATTGGTCCAGACCTCATCGATGGA
>NZ_JAPWGV010000041.1:0-29351 GCF_027213915.1 Sulfitobacter sp. G21635-S1 | reverse complement strand
GAAACCCGAAAATGAATCAGCAGAACAACAGGTTGAAATCCCGAACTCCGCATAACGGTGACGCGGCATATTACGTGCTGGGCTACCTCGAACAGGCCTTCCCGATCCATGCGCAAAAGCTGGTCGAGATCGACGGCAATATGGTGGCAGAACCTTTGCGCGATGAAACTGGCGCGCTCGTTGTCTCGCGCGAGGCGCTCGCCCTGCGCGATGCGGCCATGATGGAGTTGATGACGCTCGCCCCGATCCCCTCGGCGCTCGATCAGATCCTCTGGGCCTTTGGCGACGAGGCCGTGGCCGAAGTAACGGGCCGGTCGATCCGACCTCTGAAGGCGGACGATGGCCACCTCTTCATCGAGAAGCGCAGCGCCAGCAGCAATTCATCCGAGACCCAAGCCTTCATGGACGGCGAGAAGGATGTTCTGATCTTCTCCGATGCAGGTGGCACGGGCCGATCTTACCATGCGGCCCAAACGGCGAAGAACCAGAAACGGCGGCGGCACTACCTGCTGGAGCCCGGTTGGCGCGCGGATGCGGCCATTCAGGGGCTGGGCCGCACGCATCGCTCTGCCCAGGTCAGTGCGCCCTTCTTCCGGGTCTGCACCTCGGATGTGCATGGCGAGAAGCGTTTCACCTCGACGATCGCCAAACGCCTCGACCAGCTGGGGGCCCTGACCAAGGGCCAGCGCGAGACCGGCTCGCAGGGCATGTTCCGCGAGGGGGACAATCTCGAAAGCCCGATCGCGCGGGCGGCACTGCGTGGGTATTTCGCCGATCTTGCCGCAGGGCGCGCTGAGGCGATGAGCTACGAGAGCTTCACCGACTGGACCGCCCTGCGGCTGGTCGACAAGGACGGGGTGCTGCTCGAGGAGTTGCCGCCGATCCAGCGGTTTCTGAACCGGGTTCTGGCCCTGCCCATCCACATGCAGAACGCGCTCTTTGCCGAGTTCATGCGCCGGATTGCCGATCAGACTGAACGGGCGCGCGCGGCGGGCACGCTCGATCTCGGCGTGGAAACCCTGCGCGGCGAGAAGATCGAACAGGTCTCCACCGAAGACCTCTGGACCTGCCCGAAATCTGGCGCCGTGACGCGGATCGTCGGGCTCGAGGTGACGGACCCGGTCCATATCCTGGGCGCGGAAGAGGCCATGTCGCGCAATCTGGACAAGACCACGATGGTGAATCGCGCCTCCGGCCGCGCGGCACTCATTTCGGCCCGCCCCATGCAGATGTATGACGAGGATATCGTGACGCTAATGCGCAAGGCGGTGAGGCCAAACGGTTCCAGCTATCTCGAAGAGACGCGATTTGAAGCCTCTGCCTGGGAAGAGATCGGCAAGCCTGAGTTTGCGCGGCTTTGGGATGCCGAGGCTGCGTCTCTGCCAAAAACCACCACGACCAAGCTCTACCTGCTAACTGGGCTGCTGCTGCCGATCTGGAAGGACATTCCGACCACCAATGAGCGCATCTACCGGGTCACGCCCGACGGCGGAACCAGCATGATCGGGCGCACGCTGAGCGAGGAAGGTGCGGCCGCACTGCGCGCCCGCTTCCTCGTCTCCAACCCGCAAACACCGCAAGAGATGCTGACCGCCGCATTGGGCACCACCGCGCCGGTCGATCTGGGCCGGGGTCTCACCCTGACCCGTCGCCGCGTCGCAGGCGAAATGCGTCTCGAGCTCTCTGGTGCGGATCGGGGGATGATCGAGGGCCTCAAGGCCCTCGGCTGCTTCACCGAGATCATCGCCTTTCAGCTGAGGGTGTTCCTGCCGCATGGGGACGGGATCGACACGGGAAGCATTCTGGCCCGGATCGTGGGGCAGCGAGCCGCTAGAGCGGCAGAACAAGCCGCCTGAAAAGTCAAAGCGGGCTTTCGGTCGGACGTCGCGGATCGGGGTTTGGCCGGTCTGCGCTTTCCGGGTGCGCGCTGACCAATGCCACGCCCGGCCCCCCCAAATTTCAGATAAGAGGACAGACCCATGACCAATCCCCAGATCGATTATGCCGCAATGGCGGCTCAGTGGCGTGCAGAGCGCGAAACCACCTTGAAGGCATCCAGAGTCGAGCTGCTCGCGCAACTACGTGCGCTTGGCATCAGCGAGGTCACTGCCGAATACGAGGGCTATGGCGACTCCGGCAATGTCGAGGATGTGACGGCGCAGCCTGCAGAGGTCGAACTGCCGGAGCCGCTTGCCACAGAGGTGGGCGATTTCGCCTGGTCGCTCGCCTATCACCATCACCCGGGGTTCGAGAACAATGAGGGCGGCTACGGCACGCTGACCTGGGACATTGCAGCAGACAGCATCACGCTAGATCACGCGGACCGCTATGTCGAATGCTCGCACAGCTATGTAGAGGGTCTTTGAGATGGCCCATCCGCTTCATCATGCTGAAAGCTCTGCCCGGAAATTCGGCGGGGTGCCGTCTGACTATCAGTCTGTGCACGATTGGTTCGATGCCTCGAAAGAGCACCTCGCGCTCTTCACGCACCGCGCCATGCGTCACCATGCGCAAGGCCTGTTTGAGGCCGAACGGGTTTTTGGCCTGACACTGACCAATAGTGCGGGCCGCGACATCCCCGTGCGCTGGATCGGCGAGCAGCATGTCCGCGAAGACTGTCAGGGCCGTATCCCGAGCATGGCGGACTGGCTGCGACGGATACAGCCCGAGCCATGGATGGCCAATGGCCATATCGACCGGCATGCCGGCGATGGGCCCTGCGGCGACCCAAGGGTTGCCTGGGCCTCCGAGGTCGCCGCCGGCAGAACGGTTCTTGGCCTGAAGGATTGGATGACGGCGCGCGCGATCCAAGCCATGCAAAGTGCCTGACAGCTCTCGGCCGTTGGCCAAACAAATGCTGCATGGAAGCCCGGTTGGACGACCGGGCTTCTTGCGTCGTTTCCCCATCATTCTTCTTGAGGAGGTTCGCATGACACTCGAAGACATCAAGGCGGCCGTCGATGCCGAGCAGACCGTGCATTGGGCCAATACCGGCTACATTGTCCGCAAGGACAGGCTCGGTCAGTACCTGATCACCTATGTGCCGAATGGTAGCTGCATCGGCCTGACCGACCGGGGCGGGCAAAGGTTGAACGGAAAAGAGGCGGAGTTCTTTATCGCGCGATCGAAGGACAGCGCGGAAAATCCTGGCAGCCAATCTAAACCAGACGGGCAGGGGAGGGGCGTAGCACCCGGAGGCGCGGGGGCATGCTCACTCGGACGGCAGCTCTGACCCTTGGGCGGGGCTGAAAGGAAAGCAAGCTTTCTGATTTGTGATCCCTCAAGGGGTCGAGAAAGCAATCCCGGATGCGCTGGCAAGGACGTCAGACACCGGCCAATCCAAAAGGAACCATCCCATGTTCGCAGGAACCCTCACCCGCAATGTCGAGACCACAGCCGCTCAGTATTCCGGCATGATCCATTCGACGCGTTTCGACATCGCCATCCAGTTGGAGGCACGGGCCAAGATGTCCGAACGCAGCCCGGATTTTGACGTGACGGCGGTCAACAAATCAGGCCGCAAGGTGCGCATCGGCACGGCCTGGAACGAGACCGGCAACACCAGCGGCAACCCCTACATCTCGATGCAGATCGATGTCGGCTTGGGCCCCTTCCGGGTCAACGCGGTGCAGACGAAAGAGGCGCGCGCGGCCCAAAGCGGCGAATTCGAGATCATCCCTCTGGTCTCGAACGGCCTGATGAAATCCGGCTCGATCTCGGGGGAGCTCACCGCCATGGACGCCGACAACGCCTTCACCGGCTACATCGCCAACATGATGTTCGATCTGGAGTTCATGCTGATCGAGAACAGCTACAAATCCGAGGAAACCCACCCCGATTACCGGATCGAGGTCAGCTCTCCCCGGGGCACACCGATCCGCGTCGGCTCGGCGTGGATGGCGAAAAGCAGCCGCACGGGCAATGATTACCTGTCGCTGCTGATCAACACGCCCGATGGCGACCTGCGCGTGAACGCCGTGCAGAACGAAGAGCAGCGCGGCGGGCAGGCCTTCTCCATCATCCCGTTCATCGACAGCGGTGAGCAGCCGCAGGACGCAGGCACGGGGCTGTCGTTGGTCGCCTAATTGGCACGCGAGGGCGAGACGATCTGAACCCAAAGGGGAGCCGTGGGATCACGGTTCCCCTTTTTCCATGTTTGGCTGCATGACGGGCGCCATCTGCTTGCGATCTGCTGAATATGATATACGATAATATATTATCGAATGGACGAAGGTAGGCGCATGGTGGCGAGACTGGGAAAAGCTCCGTGGTTCGAGAGCTTTGATGTAGAAGCAGAGGTTGCAGAGCTTCTTGCTCATATCGAGCGTTGCACCGGATTTGCGCTGCTTGACCGCAAGCGTGATGTCATCATGATCCATGCAAGGGCAAAGCTCGACAGGACAAGGCAGGCATTTCTGGAGGCCAAGGCGGCGGGAAAGCCGGTGTCCACATCGCGGCGTGCGTATCTGACCGAAGTTCAGGACACGATCTTCATGGCGATCCCGGAGGAGAACCTCGCGCGGATGCCGCTGCGCGAGCAGGTTCTCAACGACCCGTCATTTTACGCGGATGCCATGCACCGCGCCGCTGCGATTAGCGAGGATGAGCTTTTCATGGCGCTGTCCTCTTCGCTGAAAGACATGACGGTCCAAGACGCCCGGGCCTTCGTCTCGAAGCTTTGGCACAACACGATCGATGACAATGCGCGCAAATACGCCGAAGCCCTGAAGCGTCCCGAGCGTGAACCGCAGCCCTTTCGCCCGGGGAACACCGTGTAAGATCCGAGCCATTCTCTTGGCTTGAGCCGTACCGAGGTTGGCCGCCTCAAACCCCCTTTCCTGGAGGTGGCATCCTGTGCAGCGCGCGAAAGCCGTTGCAGGTGCTGTGGTGACGTCTACTGTCGCCAACATGATGAACCGGGATCACATGCGCGCCTTCTTCCAGCGCGCCGCGGCGCTTGCCGCTTTTGTCGCACTGCTCTGGGCGGTCCAAGTCGTCAATTGGATCACCGGCTACTGCTTGAACCCGGCCTTCGGCCTGATCCCCCGGCACGTAAGCGGATTGGATGGTGTCATCGCCATGCCCCTCCTGCATGGAAGCTTCGGTCACCTGATGGCCAATACGCCGCCGCTGCTGGTGATGGGTGGGCTGCTGGTGGCCACGACCACGCGGGCCTTGCTGCCGGTGAACGCCGTGGTGATCGGCTTCGGCGGCGGACTCGTGTGGCTGTTCGGCGGCTCGGCGATCCATATCGGTGCGTCGGGGCTGGTCTTCGGCTGGTTTGGCTTCCTCGTCGCGCGCGGTCTTTTGGATCGCTCGCTGATCACCCTGGGCGCGGCACTGGTGGTCGGTGTCCTCTATAGCTCCATTCTCTGGGGCGTTCTTCCGGGCCAATCCGGCGTCTCCTGGGAGGCGCATCTCTTCGGCGCCATCGCGGGCGCGGGCGCTGCGTTCCTAATCCGAACGCATGTACATGCGCCGCGCCTCGGCGGCGTCGATCTGGACTGAAGCCGTACGCTAGGCATTGAGCGGCCACTAATGAACTACCGGCGCGCTACGGTGAGGCTCCGGCGAAACGGTCGTTTATACTCTCAACGATGATGTGGACGCGGCATTGCCCAAGAAGGATGCCTCGCGTAGGCAAGAGCCTTGCGGAAAGAAAAATGCGTAATCGGGTGACAATCTCTTGAATCCGTCATAAAAGTACGAAATCGGTCGAGGACCGGACTGGAGAAATTTGTGCGCAGCGAGCTGATCGTCGAACTTGTAAAGGCCGGAGTTTCCGGTAACCAGGATGCCGTCCGGGTTACCGCCGAAGCCATTGCGGCTGAGGAGCGCGCGAAGAAACACACTGGCGTCGCTGATCGTATTGCCAAAGCGGTTTCTGCTGCGCCTGTCTCCAACATTCCTGGACGCCCGGCCAACGGCAGCCCAAGAGTTCGAGATGGCTCGGGCGGAATTGATCGCCGCCATCCAGAGCGAGCGTTGTCTCAGCTCTATCTGACCCAAGCAAACCGAAATGCGTGCCTTGAACTGATCGAAGAGCAGGCGCGCGCTGATGTACTAAGGGCACATGGATTTGAACCCCGGCATCGGCTGCTGCTTGTTGGTCCGCCCGGCAACGGCAAAACGTCGTTGGCGGAGGCCATAGCTTCTGAGCTTGCCTTGCCATTGTTCGTCGTTCGATATGACGCGGTCATCACCAGCTACCTCGGTGAAACCGCTCAAAGACTCCGGAGGCTTTTCGACTATGTCCGAACCGAACCCTGCGTCCTATTCTTTGACGAGTTTGACGCGATCGGCAAAGAACGAGGCGACTTGCACGAAACCGGTGAAATAAAGAGACTGGTCACTTCGCTGTTGCTGCAGCTTGACGATCTCCCATCCTACTGCGTTCTGGTTGGAGCCACCAACCATCCCGAGCTACTGGATCGCGCGACTTGGCGCAGGTTCGAAATCCGTCTGACGCTTGATCGCCCAGATGATGAGCACATGACGACCTATTTTGCTGAGCGGCTTCGGGAATTCGATGGTCCGGCCGGATATACGCCGAAGCGTCTCAGAGAGGCGGTAGCGCCGCTCAGCTTTTCGGAAGCCGAGACCTTTTTCCATGATTTACATCGTCGCTGGGCTCTTGCGCAGGGACGCATAACATTGAGAACATTGATCAACGATCGAATACGTGCCTGGCACAACCATTCCGGCCGAGCACCAGAAAGTGATTCCCATGACCGAGCGACCGATCCTCCCCCTTCCGATTAGAGAGCGGCCGACACAGCGTATCAAAGGTTCTCCACCCAAAATGCCCCGTCCGCGGGGTGCCGCAGGTGGTCACACGGTTCAGGCTGAGCGCTTTGGACGAGAATTCTCACGCCTAGATCAAGCTTTTCAAGGCGAGGATGCCGCTGTCTCGCTTCGGGCGGATCCTGCCGGAATAGCGCCCGAGCGCGCGATGGTGTTTGTCTCTGCCGTTCCAATCGCAAATCTTATTCGGGTTGCGCGCGATGCAGGTATCGAAGTGCTTACGGAGGTCGACCTCGAAGACGATTACGCACTCCCTGGCGGGATGCCAATCGATGGAATCGAGTTCGCAAATCCAACTCTATATGCAACGATGCCCACTGAAGGCTCATTGCAGACCTTACGTCGGCTTTGGCGAACTTACAGGCGAGGTGAAGATCTTCCGGACGGTCAAACTCCTTGGCGTAATCTCTTCGACCTTTTGGCTGAACTCCGTCCTTGGGGACCAGCAGATCGTTTGACACTTGAGGCACGAGAGATCATTCGTGATCGCTTGCCCTTCGACGACGAAGTTGCCGTGAACCTCGAGCTCGAGATTTGGCCAACGCGCAGTGATGAGCGCCGAAATCAGTGGCGACGAGAGGCTCAAGCGCGGGTTGAAGCTTTCGGGGGCAACATAATTGCACGTAGCATAATCTCCGAAATCGATTTTGTTTACGACGCTCTACTGGCATCGATGCCCGCTGGTGCGGTCCGAGAGATGCTGGACAATCCAGCGGCGCCGGAAGGGCTGGCGACGTTGGACGGCCTGCAATTTATTTTACCTCAAACCATAGCCCAAACGATACCGGTTGAAGATGAAGCGGGGGACGCTGGGCCGGGGGATGATCCTGCAAGTCGGCGTGACGCTCAATTTGACCCCGAACTCCCAGCTCGCGCACTGCTGCTGGATGGCACTCCCATTGCGGCACATCCTGATCTGAACGATGGCGTATACATCGAGGATGTACACGATCTTGTGCGCCTGTCTCAGGTTCGGCAGCGTCGTCATGCTACCTCAATGTCATCGTTGATTCTTCGAGGCGATTTGAACGCTGATGGTGTACCAGTTTCCGACAGCAGACTTATTTCGATTCCCGTGCTTGTTGACAATGACAATACTGCGGTTTCTCCCGAAAGTCGCCTATTCGTCGACGTGATCCATACAGCGCTTGTTGCGGCGTTAGAGGGCCAAAACCCAATTGCTCCCGATGCTTTCGTCGTGAATCTCTCCATCGGCGTGATGAATGGGCATTTCACTGGCCGCTTGAGCGCCTTGGCCCGGTTGCTTGACTGGTGGGCATATCGAGCCGGCGTTCTTTTTGTCGTATCGGCTGGAAATGTTGGCGATGCTTTAACAGTCTCCGGGATCAACGCCACCGCATTTGAGGATGCGGCCATCGAGGCTCGTCAAGCGATGGTGGATGAAGCACGGCGAGCGCAACGGCATAGGCGAACTCTGCTATCTCCAGCAGAAGCCATGAACGTGCTTACGGTTGGTGCCGCTTCGACAAGCAGCGCCGCCAAGGGTTCTGGCATTCTGCCAGCTGGCGTACTTGCTGTTCATGACGCAGCATCGGTGGTTCCAGCGGTTTCGTCGGCGGCTGGTCCTGGAGCATATCGCGCCATCAAACCCGATGTAATAGCAGTCGGCGGCCGTCATGACGTCCGCGCTTCTTCCATAAGCGGAAATCTAAACCTTCGGGTAGCAAATGCCCTTCCTGCGTCCGGTCTCCTAGTCGCTGCGCCACCGCATTCGTCCGCAGTATCTGGCCGACGAGCATGGGCATGTGGCACAAGTTGTGCAGCTGCGCTCACTACCAGATCCATCTTGCAAGCAGCCGCTGCATTGACAGGGCCAGACGGCGCCTATGAAGGACAAGAACTCCCTCGACGCGACATGGCGCTTCTGACGCGAACCCTGACCGTCCACGGGGCTCGTTGGCCAGAAAGTGCAGCAGACCTTCGCAGCTCCCAAATGGCGTCAGGCAAGAATCATGAACATGCCGGTGCTGAGGTCCTGTCTGGATACGGTTATGGCCTTGTGAACGAGGACCTTATGAGCGAAGGGCCGCCGAAGGGAGCGACGTTGGTCGGCCTCGGCACAGTCCGCAAAGATGGTGCACGAGTCTTTGAAATGCCGTTGCCACAGTCATTGTCAAATGACCGGGTGCATAGATCGCTCCTCGTCACACTTGCTTGGTTTTCTCCTATAGATGTCGCGCGTGCAAGGTACAGGCTCGCACGCCTTGAGGCCGTTGCTGCTGATGAAGGGGACGAACCAGATAACGAATGGCGACTTAAGATGAAGGGTGACGTTCCGACGTCAAATGCTATTGCCAAAGGAACCGTTTGGTCCCGTCGGCTATCCCACGCGCGCGTCTTGACCCCCTCATTTGGCGGAGATGCGATCATACCAATCCGAGTACAATGCAGCGACTCTTCGGGTGGCGGCCTGAGCCCAGACGAAGACATCCGCTTCGCGATAGCTGTTACGCTGCAACTCGCGATTGATACCCGTTACGACATCCACACAGAAATCGAGAACCGCTTGAGGATACGGCAAACACAGTAGCTGTAGAGATATTTGGCGCAGCAAGATTGAAAAGATCACGACACTCACGTTTTTTAAGATGAACATCGGATATGACAAAGTGCTGCGACGGAAAAACCGCAGGTCCGATTCCCGCCCATCACGTCGAATGCTTGGGCAAGTAATCCGTGTAGTCTGCAGCGGCGTCGCCAGCGCATCAACCTTGGGCTAAGCCTTGCGGCCTCCCCAGCTCGGCTTCGCGTGTCGCAGGGGAGAACGGCCCTTCGGTCCGTCGCGCATTCGGCCATGCGGCCTCACCGCGGCGTCGCGCCTGGCATCCCGGTTTGCCCGCCTCGCGAGCACGTCCCTCCCCGGCCGCTCCGCCGGATTGCGCTCTGGTCTGTTTTGCGTGGCAAAACGATCCCGCCGCTCCATCCGTCTCCCGCG
The DNA here is from genome assembly GCF_027213915.1 of Sulfitobacter sp. G21635-S1. NCBI lineage: Bacteria > Pseudomonadati > Pseudomonadota > Alphaproteobacteria > Rhodobacterales > Roseobacteraceae > Sulfitobacter > Sulfitobacter sp. G21635-S1. The sequence continues at coordinate 19,591 of NZ_JAPWGV010000041.1, read as the reverse complement.
TCCGGTCGGGCCGTTTGCCTGCTCGTGTCGGGCAAACCTACCGTCAAAACACACACACACATGAGTGCGGAAGCATATCCTCCGGATGGCCCCCAAATCAGCCCGCGTCAAGGATCGCAAAACTTTTCGGTGAGGGCGAGGCTAGTGGCGCGGGGCGGTCCCGTGCGTGAGGACGCGCATGTGTCGAGTGTTGCGCGCAGAAAACTTTTGCGCCCGGCAAGCCGGCGGCTGCGCCGTCCCTGACCCGGGCAGATTCGGAAACCAGGCATTCGGCCATGCCCCCACACTCACGTGGTGGCCTAGGAACCAAACACTGGAGACCAGACATGGCTTACGACACCGCAAACACCTACGAGACCATCGAGCTTTTTGGACTGACCGAGAAGGACGCGCAGCTGCCGATCCCGGAAGATCACATCCTGACCGACCACATCATCCGCGAGAGCTTCGAGGCTTTGCTCGGGCAGCTGCGCGGGACCGGGCTTGAAGCAGAAATCGAACCGCTGGCCCATGGGATCGCGACGATCCTCCAGCGCCGCAAGGTGGCGCTCGGCAAGGAGGTCGACCGCACCGCCGACAAGATCGGCGCGCTGGCAAAATCCCACGACGGATCGGAGATCGCCGAGACCGCGCTCGAAGAGGCGCAGGCGCGCTTTCTGCAGCTGCGCGAGATTGTCGGCGCCATCGAGGTGATGAGCGAGGCTGCGGCGGAATGCTACGAGATCGAGACGGGCCACGCCTTCATCCCGGCAGCCGGGTCGCGCGCGAGCGTCCGGGCGCAGGAGACCGGGGCGGTTTTCGAGGCGCGGCAGCTCCTGGAGCAGCACGACCGCGAAACCGCCGAGAAGTCGAAAGTCGAGGGGGTTCCCCTGATCGTCTCAGGCGCCACCGACTGGACCGATGTCGATGTGATCTTCAACACGCTCGACAAGGTTCGCGAGCGGATCAAGCAGAACCGCAATCAGGAGATCTTCCTCTGCCACAAGGGTGGCAAGCACGGGGCGGAGATGATTGCGGCTCGGTGGGCGCGCGCACGGGGTGTCGCACAAGCGCGCTTCGATCCGCGCTGGTCCGCGCATGGGCGGGCGGCACCGTTCAAGTGCAACGACGAAATGCTGGACGACAAGTTCGCGGCGACGGGGGTTGTTCTCTTCGGTGGCAACGGGGTCGCGCTGAACCTCGGGCAGAAGGCGGAAGCGAAAGGCCTGACGGTCATGCGGGTTGCTGACCCGGCGAAGAAGACTGCGCAGGATTGAAGAGAGGGGGTCGCGCTTGGCGCGGCCCTTTCGTCATGTCTCATGGCGCGTGCGATCGGTCATGCGTGATCGGCAGTCTGCGGCGGCCAGCACCCTTATCCCTCTACCCTGTCTGTCAGAGTGCGGCCCATCCGCATCGGTACGGGCTGGGGATGGTGCGCACCTCACGCACATCGTCAGCAGCGCAAGACGCGAGGGGTCGAGACGTCGCATATGAGGCTGAAGACCTGCATGTCCCTCGGGGCGTGTTTCGGAACATCGCATCCACGCGGGCGGGCTCCGTCAGCACCCCGGCCAGGCTCGGCGGGACGCGGACGCGGATGGTGGCGGCTGCGTGATGGCAAGGGTCATCCGGGTCTCTCCTTTTTGCTCATAGATGTGGATCGCACGGAGTCGGCCCGTTCGTGCCCTCAGCTCACGCTTCGGCAAGCACAAATACGGCTTCCACGGCTGGCCGCGGACCCTCCGCATTTGCGCTTGCGACCGGCCCTCTTGCCCCCGTGCCGGGTGATCCCCATCGCAACAAGGAGAGACCCAAATGACCAACCACTACGTCGCCACCGTCCCCGTCAAGTTCACCGACACCGATGGCCAGGAGCGCACCCGTTTTCAGCGCGTGGGTGCGATGTTCCGCAACACCCGCAACGGGGATGGCTCGGAGTTCTTCAGCCTCAAGCTCGACTTCCCGGTCGCGGTCTCGGAGCTGGTGATGTTCCCGCCGAGCGCGAAGGATCCCCAGGACTGAATCCTCTGACGAGGATGGGCTGCCCCAGGACGATCTTGGGGCGGCCCGATCCCTGTTCCAGGGATGCCGCGTCCGGCGGTCAGATCGCCCGAGGCGACTTCACGAAGCCGTCGGCCGCTGCGCGTTCAACGGACGCACTCCCCCCGAAATGATCAGGCCGCGACAGGGCGGCCAGTCAGCCTCAAGGGGGCCATCCACAAAAACCTATCGGCCAGGGCCTCCCGGTTTTTGCGGCAGAGATTTGGCAAGCCAAATCTGGCCCGCCTTGACCCTGACTGTCCGCCCTGTCGGTGGGGTTTGCGCCCGCCCGCGGTTCCGTCCGAACACATGCGTGTTCGTCCAGACCCTCGGGGGTGCTGGAGAAGGGGCCTTTGAAGCTGGAGGCTGTGCTGGTGGTGAGGGCGGCAGAGCCGCGTCCCTGCGGGCCGCGGCGTGAAGCGGACACCAAGGCTGCCTGAGACTGAATGCGACGTAAGTATATAATTGACAGCTTGGTATATTATCGTAAGGTATAGGCAGCCTTGGTGGAAGGTGGCAGGAAATAGGGGGTCTTTCTTCGCATGTCGCGCTCAAAACGTCTCACAGATGCGGACCGCATGGAGATCGTTCGCGAAGCTGCGGAAGGCATTTCCACTTCAGTGCTGGCGGAACGGTTTGGCGTGTCGGCGCGGGCGATCCAGTACACGCTCAAAGCCGATGCCGAGCGCCAGACGGATGCCGCGATCCCGGTCTCCGCGGTCAGTGTGAAGGTGACGGCCGCAGAGCTTGAAGCCCTCGACGCGGTGTTGGCGAAGGCGGGGATCGAGAGCCGGGCCGAAGGGCTGCGGCGGCTCATTCAGGCGGCAGGTGGGGTGTTCGTTCCGGACGCGCAGATGGCGGCCGAGATGGCGCGCTACCGCGCCTCTCTACACGAGGTCGGCAATGGGGTCGCGCAGATCGCCAAGCAGATGGCGCAGGCCAACCGGCAGGGGCAGGGGGCTGGCCCGGAGTTTACCGAATTGCGCCTTGCGCAGATGCGCGGGCTGGCGCGGTTCATCCTGGATTCTGCTGACGAGATCGATTTGCTTCTGCGCCGCCGTCGAGACGCAATGCAGCTGCAGGCCACGGCCGCGCTGAGGGAGTTTGCCCATGCGGCTGAATGATGCCGTCCATGCCGTTACGGGCGAGGTCTTCCGGGATGGCTGGAGCCGCGTCCGGGGCTCGATGCAGGGGCTGCACGTGGCCAAGCAGACCCAGCTTACCCGTGCGGCAGCAGGGCATCGGCCAGCGGTCTTCAAGGCGATCCGGGGCGGGGGCACGCATACCAAATCGCAGCTCGCAAACCAACTCGATTACCTCACCACCAAGTCCACACATATCGTGGACAGTAGCGGGTTCCTGGATGGCAAGGCGAAGCTCGAGGCGGGTGACATCAAGGACCTGACGGAGCGCTTTGCCAAGCGGTGGGATGCAGGCTTCAAGCCCAAGCTCGGACAGACCACCCACATGCTCATGTCCTTCCCCGTGGGCACGCGTGGGGAGGATGTGCGCGACATCGCGACGGATGTGGCCGAGCGGTTCTTCCAGACCGACGCGGGGCATTTCGACTACATCATCGCGGTGCATGAGGACCGCGATCACCCGCATGCGCATCTGGTGCTGAACCGCCGCTCGCAGGAAGGCGAGTTCTTCTTTCTGGGGCGCAACCATCGCTTCAACTATGACGACTTCCGCCTCGCCATGGTCGAACAGGCGGAGAAGTATGGTGTGCGCCTGGAGGCCACGCGCCGCGTTGATCGCGGGGTTGTGCATTACCCGGCCCGCACCAGCGAGGTTTATGCCGCGAAAGACGAGGGTCGCGCGCCCCGCGAGCGTGAACGCGTGGGGCAGGACCTGACCCGGACACTGGCGGAGATCGCCAACACCAGAACCGTCTACCATTCGCTTGCCACAGAGGCCTCCCGGGAGGCCCGGGAAGACATCGCTGCGGCCCTCTTCCGCGCGGGCGAGGTGCTGGCGCATGGCGGACAGATGGACCGAACAGGAGATGTGTATATGGCCGAGGATCAAAGCTTCGAGGATCTGAGAAGCCTCTATGCCGAGAAGCTCGCGCGGGTGCAGGGCATGATCGCCGAGAAGTCTGACGCGGAACGTCCCGTGCTGGAAAAACGCCTCATCGAGATCCAGACGCAGGTTCAGCACATGCAGCCTCTCGGTTTGCGATCATCCACGCTGTCAGAGGCCCCCTCGGAGGGCGGGATCTATTCCGAAGCCAATATCGACACCAACCAGCGCGAGCGTCTGGCAGAGCCCGATCTGAGATCGCGCATTGAAGCGGCACTACGGGGCACGGGGATCAGCACATCCGAAGTGGTGGCCCGGATCGAGACCGGGGCCTCAAATGCAGCGCTCGAGCATCAATGGATCGCAGATGATCTCTCCAAAGTGGCCGAGGCGCGCGATCTGAACCTCGAACGCCGCGCTGATCTGGAACAGGCGCGCGACATTCTCAACGATGTGCATGTCGCGCTTGGTACGCTCTTGGAGCGGGAGACCGTGCTGCGCCGGGATGGTGTCATGGAAGCGGAACCGGTCAGCGAGCGGTTCCATTATCATGAGGGCGCGGTGCGGGAGATGGAAGGGACAATCCGTCAGGAGATGCGCGCAGACGGCCTGACTGCGCAGCAGATCGAGGACCGGGACTGGGAGGTTGTCTCACGGGCGGAGCGCCGGATCGAGACGGAGCAGCGCACGTATCTCGAAGCACACCGGGACCTGCTCGCACGCCCCGGCGATGTGATCGACCGGTCTGAACCCTACAGGGAGACCATCACCGATGCGGCCCGCGCCAGCGAGATCACCCGCGAGGTCGACCGGATCATGGAGGGACGCGACCTCCGCACGCCTGTTGCAGATGCTGTCACGGATGACTTACGAGCGCGCTATCCGGACATGCCGTCCCACCTCGCCCGTGGGCTCGGCGCGACCTATGCGGCCGTCGTCGAGATACGCGACACGGAGGTCATCAATCAGGTCCGCCGCGAAAACGAGTTGCGCGAGGGGCTTGGGTCTGGCACGCGCGACGCACTCCTCGCAGCCCGCGGTGAAACTGCACCGCAGTTTGACCGGTCCGACCGCCTCGCAGGCGAGATTGCGCGCGTCCTGGACCATGAGCGGGCGGGAGAGTTGTCCGCGCCCTTCGAGACCGAGGCGGAGCGGGACGCCTTCCGCGAGGAGATCGCGCGGGTGCTGGATGACCGCCAATTGGGCCGCCTCACATCCGGCGATGCCGATGCGCTGGAAAAGGTTCTCGAGGACCGCCTCGACCGGCTCTATGTCGCCAAGGTTTACCTGCAATCGGATGCCGCGACGGCCAACACGGAGGCCTTGCGCCAGGTGGTCGATGATCTTGCCGACACCGAATACGAAAAACACCGCACCACAGACGTGGATGGCGAGACCGAGCGGGGTCAGGTCCATTGAGCGCCTCCATGGGAAAAGCGCGGATCGCCACGGGCGTCCTGCTTGTGACGCTGGTGACCGCCGCCATGGGCTATACCATCGCCTCCGCGGTGCTGACCTACCAGGATATCGGCTTCGGGGCCGAGATCGACTTTGCCTATATCGCGCATAACTATCTGGCGATCCTCGATCGCCGCCCGGAGGACGCACAACTTATTCACCTGATCATCGGCAGCTTTGCCGCCGCCGGCCTGATGCTGAGCCTCGCCCTCTCGGGGTCCGCCCTGACACGCTTTGGCCAGACCCATTGGCAGACCGCGCGCGAGATGAAGGCCAATGGGTTCTTCGGGGCGCCCGGGACCGGGTTCATCCTCGGCAAACTTGGGCCGCCCGGCTCCCGCGCCAATTACATTTGCTCCAAGGTCTTCCCCCATGCGCTGATTGTGGCGCCCACGGGCCGCGGCAAGACCACGGGCTTCGTTATTCCGAACCTGCTGACCTGGCAAGGCTCTGCCGTGACGCTCGATGTGAAGGGCGAGTGCTTTGAGGCCACGGCCCGGCATCGCGCAGCCCAAGGCGACAAGGTCTATCGCTTTGCCCCCACCGATTGGGAGGGCAAGCGCACGCATCGTTACAACCCGCTCCTGCGCATCTATCAACTGAAAGATCCCGCGCGCCAGCAGATGGAATTGCAGCTTCTCGCGACGCTGTTCCTGCAGAGCGACAATGACCGGGTGCAGGGCCTCCTCAAGGGCGGCATCGATCTCTTCGTGGCAGCAGGCCTGCTGGCGTTCCAGCGCAAGCGCCCCACCTTGGGCGAGATCTACCGCATCGCGGCGTCGGGCGGGAACAAGCAGAAGGAATACTTCGCGCGCGGCCACGAGGTGGATAACCGGGCCGCCAAGCTGATCTTCACCCGGCTGGCCTCGACCAACAACGATACGCTGACCTCTTACGTCTCGCTCCTGATGACCTCGGGGCTGGACCAGTGGCAGAACCCGGCCATCGATGAGGCGACGGCGGTGTCGGACTTTGATTTCCGGACAATCCGCAAGAAGCCCTTTTCGGTCTATCTCGTGGTCCAGCCGCTGATGGTCAAACCCCTCGCGCCGCTGATCCGGCTGTTTTTCTCCGACCTGCTCTCGGCCATGCAGGAAAAGGATCCCGGGCCAGACGAGCCGTGGCCAGTGATGATCATGCTCGACGAGTTCAACCGTCTCGGCAAGATGCCCATCGTGGTCGAGAGCATCGAGACCCTGCGAACCTATCGCGGTCACCTTGCCGTGGTCACGCAGACGATCCCCGCCCTCGATGAAATCTACGGCGAGAACACTCGCCGCGCCCTGCAGGGCAACGCCGGCGTGAAACTCTACCTGACGCCCTCCGATGAAAAAACCGTCGAGGAGCTGAGTAAGGCCGTTGGCAAGACCACCAAGACTGTCGTCACGCGCTCCCAGTCCATCGGCAAGAACCCCTTCGAGGGCCGCAGCCAGTCGACCCGGACCGAAGAAAGCTCTTTGTTGCCCGAAGATGAGGCGCGCCGTCTGCCCCTCGACGAGATCGTCATGGTCATCGATGCCCAAATGCCGGTCCGCGCAAAACGGATCCAGTATTTTGACGATCGGCTGTTCAAGGCGATCCACGCGGCGCAATCAGGCGAGTTGCCGTTTCCGAAGCCGGGGGGAGGTGGGTCGCAGGGGAATCTCCCGCTGAGTGTGCGTGCCATGCCGATGACGCCGCCAGCAAACGGACCAAGTGGGTCTGAAACTGACGCGGTTGTGGAGAGCGCACGCCAAGATGCTGGCAGTCAAACGTCAGGGCAAACCGACGTCGCTTCAAAAAAGACCGCGCCTGTCGTTCAAGCTGTGATCGCTGAGGAACTGCGCCAGATGGAGATGGATTTCGAGAGTCAGGTCGTGGATGCTGAAGCTGCGATCGTCGTTGATGAGGCGCAGATGCGCTCCGCCGTCGATGGATTGGATGAAATGGAAGCGATGCTGCGGGAGGGGGATAGCTAAAAGCTGGTTGCTCGATAGCGTAGTGGGCATCGCCTGTCTGTCAGGGAGGTACGGAAAGCGAACCTTCGCTGCGCCCAGCCAATCAACAGCTTGAACGAATGAAAGCGGCCCTTGTTGGGGTTCCAGTGCTATCTGACTATTGTGGCTATGGATTCACTGCAGAAAGTACCATATATTGTGGGCGTAGTATCTGTCGGTGGAAGCATTTGGTGTGCCTCGGCCAACCGAATATTTCGCTGGTACTGAATGCAAGGACAGGACGATGTTAGAGCAAGGATATTGGATTGCAGGGATCGTGACGGCAATTGCATCCGTCGTGGGGTTGTTCCTTTGGCGGAAGAAAGGGGCAACAAACGTCAACCAAAACGCAAAAGTGTCCGGTCAAAGCAACACCGTGAACCAACGTTTGGACAGCAATAGCAGTGAGAGCAACGGTGATTGATGAAGTTCAGTCTACCGTCGCCTCTAAAGAGGCTGTTTCAGGCTGACAAATCGACCAACACCCAATCTGTTGACGTCAGTGGTGACGGAAACACGGTCGATCAGTCCATTCAAAACTACATCATTGCAGACAAAGACTCTCCGCTTGCGCGAGAAATTCTGGTTCATGTTCAAAAGGGTGGCAGCGAGACTGAAATTCAGTCGTTCGCAGATGATACCTTTGACGATGATGATCGGCCAGAAATTCAACGCATACTGGAATATCGAAATATCGCTCGACAGGGTGACAACGATACAGCCGTCAAACTGCTGGAAAATCTAAAATCCGAAGACCCGTACACCGACGGCTACTTTGCTTTCCGTTTAAACTTCAACATTGGAGTCATCCAACAAGACATCGGTGATTTCCCTAGAGCGAGTGTTTCGCTCAGGGCCGCGCATGGTTTCTTTCCAGATCATCCGAAGGCCGTAACCGCCTTGGCGTTTGCAGAATTGCTTGATGGTGAGGATCGGTCAGCTCTGGAACGGGCAACAGAACTACTGGCGATCGATGGAGATCATCGCACTCTTGCAGCCTGCATTTTATGCCACGCGGCGCGGAACCTGAATGAAGAAGTCCAGCCCGAAGACATCATTGCTGAGGAGATGGCTTCAGAGGATGTCAAAGCTGCTTTCTTGGAATACTGCCGGGGAGTTCGGCCGGAAAGCTACAAGGCCGAACTCGATAGCGCTTTTGCCGTAGCACCTGAAAACGACACTATCGGAACGATGTGGGCTTTGTCTGTCCTCGACAACGTCAAGCAGAACCAAGCTTTCTTGCTTGGGGCAAAAATGCCCGAAGGTTTCGAAGACGAAGTCGAAAGATGCGCCGAGATACTGCGGCGCGATCTAGAAAATTCGCTCGAGAAACGTCCGCCGAACAAACTTCTGCTTCCATCTCAGGCAAACAATGCAGCAGTGTCACTCAGGCTAGTCGGAAAAACAGCCGACGCCGCAAGACTATTGGACCGTGCGCTCGAAACCTTTCCGTCTTTGAGCAGTGATGTCGCTCAGGTGCGAGCAGTTCTCTTTCTTCAGGAAGACAAGGACCATGATGCGTTGGAGTTAATTCGCCCGCACGCGGACGCCTTCGATCTTCAGATAATGGCGTCGGAGATCGAAGCCAAGAATGGCGCCGTTGCCGATGCTCTGGAAAGAATTGATGCGGTGTTGAAAGCTGGACTAGAGGAAGGACTGAGAACACATGCTCTCACCACAAAAGCTAGGATTGGCATCAACTCACTGAACCGTGAAATTGCTGACCAAGCACTCGATGAGTTGGCCGCTGTTAGCCCTGAATCAACAGAACTAATGCTGTTGAAATCAGCATACGAGCGGGCTTTTGAAATTCAGACCAATCCAAAGGATTTTGAGAGCCTTCCGATTGAGGTTCACGAGCATTCACAAGAGCAGGCGAATCTATTGGCGTCTCTCAGTGAAGCTGACGGTTGGGATTTCTTCACCGTGCTTCAAACAGCCGACGAACTCCTTGCTCGTGGCTTTTTTAGAGAGTGCACCGATCTGCTTCGAGATAGAGTCGGTTTTCGCAAACTAAGCCCGGCGTTGGAAACGCTATGTGACGCTTGTCTAAGGGGCCATTTGGGAACCCTTGCGAAGGAAATTGATGAGACCCTGTCGCCGCAAGTCAAAGAGTCGGTGTTTGGATGGCGATTTAGCTCAAATGTGGCGTACCTAAGTGGTGTAGCTGCGAAAGCCGTCCCACCTGCTAGGAAATTGTTCGAAGACAACCCAAAATCATTAAACGCCCTTGATTGGTACGTCCAAGCGCTTCTCCGAACAAACGACAAAAACAGGATAAAGCGCGTTGTCACCAGTCTAGATGATGCAAAACTCACAGGAACCGTCGAAGACAGATCGAACTACGTTAAGCTTCTTGTATTTTGCGGTGAGCTGGAGCGTGCTCGGGCATTTGCATACCGGCTTTTTTGTGAAAATCAGAATGACGCTCAGGCATGGTTGGCGCTCAGTGCGAGCGTCCTTGCTTTTGGACGTCCCCAAGATGCAGACGACAGTTTCCAAGTCGACGTAGTTCAGGATGGCGCGTCGTTCGAAATTGTGCGTAGCGACGGTTCAATACAGTCCTTTACGCTTGAGACCGACGACGACTTGTTCACCCTAAGAGAGGGTAACATTGCTTTGGATCACCCTGTCGCCATCGCCGCGCTTGGTAAGTCCGTAGGAGAAGAGTTTGACTGGCCCTTCAAAGGAAACGGCACCGCGAGAATAACTTCTGTCAAGCACAAGGCCTTAGCGGCGTTTCACCAAATCACTCATAAGTTTGAGGAGCGTTTCCCAAACGTCTCAGGGTTTAAGTCGGTATCAGTCAACTTTGAGGACCCGTCCGGCCTTGATGAGATGAAGGCGATGCTCAAACAAAGGGTGGACTATGCACAAAGCAAAGCAGCGGAGTATCTGGAAGGGTCCTACCCAATCTACATCCTGGGCTATCACCTAGGTGTTGACCCAATCGACGCACTTCTCGGCCTCTACTCGGAATGCGGCATCCCTCCGAAAGTTTCGTCGTGCTCGCACGTGGACCAAGAGAAGGCTCAAAGATCGCTGCTTTCTGCGAAGAAGTCTGGTGTGATCTTTGACGCTGCGGCCTTCTATTTGATGCGCCGCCTAGAAATTGAGACTGCGGTCGAAGAAGAATTTGGCCAGATCGGAGTAACTCAAGAAACCGTTGACGTTTACATTCGGAGATTGCGGCAACTCGAAGATACAAGCTTTTTTGATAGTGAATTCGGCGAAAGAAGGACCGGGAACATCTCTATCCGCGATGGGCAGATCATTATGACTGAAACGTCGGAGGAAGACGTAGTCGCGAAACTGGATATGATACGTGCTGATTTACGGTGGCTTCAATCAAGATGCGCTGTGTTGCCCGCTGTCGCCAAGATTGACCCGCCGGATGAGGTAATTCGGTTTCGAAGAGAGGCCGGGGGTCGATTCTTCGATGATATTTTCGCCGCGGATGGATCAGGTCGCGTTCTAATCTCTGATGACTTCCACCTGAGAAACTGGGCAGAGGGCTTGTTTGGCGTCCCCGGAGCTTGGATGCAGGCGTTACTAGTCCATTTAGAAGAACAGAAACGCATTCCCGTCGAAAAGGTAGTCAGAGGAACACTCGAACTACAATATTTGGGCGAGGATGCTCTCAGCACGAACGCAGATCGCCTGCTGTTTGCTGCCGAGATGATGGCATCGGGTGAGATTACTGAAGACGACTTTGCAAAGTATAGCTCCTTACTAGGACAGAAAGGTGCGGAAATACGTTCTCATGTTGAAGTGGCATTGGCAACAATCAGAGGACTTTGGACAGTTGGCTCACTGTCGGCAGTCCGAGCAAAGGCTACTGGTATCATTCTCCGCAATTTGACAAGGCTTCAGGGAGCGGATGCGCGAGTAGTATTGGATACGATCCAAACGCTAAACCGGAATCCTTCTGTGGGTCAGTACCTGCAACAATGGCGCGTCGGTCACTTTCTGCCTTAGTACCACCCGAGCTATCCACCCCATACTAAACGCCATGATTTGAGGTGGTTTTTGCGAAATTTTGCTCTTGCAGCGAAAGGCCGCAAACCGAGCTGCGAGCGCAGCATTTGGGGACCGTTCTCAAGGTCGGCTATGGGCCGTGGTTGCCATTCTAAGGTGCGGTTATGGGCGGTGGTTTTCTTCGCTTGCCCGACAGCGCATTGCCCGCAATCGCCGCGAGCAGAACTGTACCGCCAATCAGGGTGTTTACGGACGCGGTTTCCCCTAGAAACAGCCAGACCCAGAGTGGGCCGAGCAGCACTTCGGCCAGCGAAAGCAGAGCGAGTTCTGCGGCGGGTAAGCTGCGCGAGCCCAGTGTATAGAGGATAAGTCCGGCACCGACCTGGAATACCCCCATGCCCATTGCAATGCAGCCATCACTGGGGCTCAGCACGAAGGAGAGCCCAAGGCCCAAGCATATGGCCGAAGTGATGACGATCGCAAAGAGTCCCGACAGGAACACCGCGGGCAGCATTTCCCCTGTGCGGCCCCACCGCAACGCCACGGTGAAGAGTGCAAAACCGAATGCCGAACCGAGCGCGGCAAGGCTGCCTTTCAGGGCGACGCCTCCGGACTTGTCGGCGACCATGATCCCGATCCCGCCGATTGCGACGGCGATCGCTATCCAGGTTGCGGCGCGGACAGGTTCTCGCAACACGATCCATCCGAGTACCGCAGCCATAAACGGTGCTGTCGCGAACAAAAGCATGGCATTCGCGACCGAGGTGTTCTGGATCGCGTAGATCCCGCCCGAATAGGCCGCAACCAGTGAAAGCCCCGCGATGATGGCAGGGGCGCCGATGCGGCGGATCTGAACAAACGGGCTTTCCCCAGACCGCACGCGGATAAGCACGTAAAGAAACAGCGACATGCTGATCGACCGATAGAGCAGTATTTGCCACACGACAGCATCTTTGATCAGGCGAATGCCAAGGCCGACGGTCGACCACAAGACCCCCGCCGCAAAGACGAAGAGCACACTGTACTTGTGGGCATCCGCAGTGGAAGGGGCTGGCGCAATGGATGTCATGTCGACCTAATCTAGGAATTCACTTCGCCCAGGTTAATGTCTTAGCCAGAGCTTTGATCACTCATTAGCGACACCGGTACAGGGTGCTGCACACATTCATTCCAAACCAAGATCGCTGCATGTTTCACGAATGACTGTTATGGCGACGCGGAATTGCAGCTCTTGAAGTACGGACGAAAATTCGGCAACGGGCCGTCATTTCCCTCGCCAGCGATGAATTGTTTTTGCAAGATCAGGACCTGCGCTCCATCCCCAAGCAGCACCAATAGCCGTAAAGACAAGTACACCTGCAATCGCACCAAAGATTCCGCCGACAATGCCAGTTCCAGTACCTACAATGAAGCCGATAGCTCCGCCAACGAGGCTACCCAATACTCTTGTTTTCATTCTATCCTCGCAATTTTCTGCAACCTAGCGACCATGTCCGCAGTCTGGAACCCGCATTACAGCAAATGATCAGCGTTAAACGGCAGTTCAGGACCGTTTCAGGCACATGTCGCTATCGTCATCGCCCCAAAATTTCTGTGGCATTCGCATGAGTTTACCGACGGACCCTAAATGAACCCGACAGAAATCGCAGACGCCCTGGAAAAAATCGCTACTCGTCAAGACGGCGGCGGCGAGTTTCCGTTTGCGTTCGCCGCGGCCAAGCCGTTCAGCTCATTCAAGAACGCAGGTTGCATGAGTACAGGTACGACAGCCAATGCCAGTTGATCGTCAAGGTGGAGCCGGGCGCTTAGGCGTGCTTTTCTATTGAAACAGGTTCGTTCGGAGTAGGGCGCGTGATCCGAGCTCGGAAGAAGGTGACCTCCCGCAGGCCTTGAAACGCGCCTTCTTTGAACGAGCCAACTTTATGCAGCCCCGGGAAATCTGGAAGCCTGTCTACCTCGACTAACGGAAGCAAAATGTCAGCGCTGAACCATGGCATTTTCGCGCACCGGCTTTCATCATACATCTTCGAAAGTGCCCTTCCGACCGCATAAGCGCCGGCCAAGTCAATTTTGGAAACGCGTGTTCGATTTATAGGAAGCAGGCTCCCAGTTGTCGATTTACCGCCGACATTGAAATAGATCAGGTCATGGCCCCACCCGAGGCGTATGATATGTGTCCGGTCGGACCGTTGGATTGAAACTCTCGGAAATAGGTCTCTGATCCAAACCTTATGTTCATCGCACCAGTCGAGGGCTTCCTTCAACATCGCTACGCCGCCTAGGTCTTTCTTCCAGATCGGACATAAGTGCTGAAACCCGGCGAATTTGACCCGCTTCTCACTTCTGATGTCGTTAGCAACGAAATCGCCTTCGCGTGTGACCTTTGGAGACCACATTTGCTCTTCGAGCGCGGCTGCGTCCTCCAAACCTATGTGCATGTCATCAATCGCAACTTTGGTATTCGCAGAAATGGCTCTGTGTCGTGCTTCAAGCAGTGTGATTGGCGGTAACGGTTTCCTCGGGTGTTGGTCGAGGATCGAAGGCCCATTGGGTCGAACGATATCGTCAGAAACATCAACTGGTCTGTCCGTTTTCACGTCGTGGTCGACGAGCCAACGGTACGGTGTCCCGAGGTCCATAGGATCATCATTCATGAGCGAAAGATGTGGCAGACCCTTTTTCAGGAACGCCATGATTTCCCGCGTATCCTGACGTTCCGCGCCCATGAGCCGCCCTTGAAAGGTTTGCCGATCTGAATTGCTTTGGCGGGCTTTCAGTGCGTTTTCGATGCGCTCACGTTCGATATCGCTCAGCTGGCGTCGTAGATACGCGATAGAAACATCGACGTCACCGTAGTCGTCTCGCTCCTCAAGCGCGCTGCCGAATAGCTTCAAGGTGATGCGCTGCAGGCGATCGGAATCACCGTTGATGACCTTGGCCCGGGCGAGAAGTTCAGAAATGATGGTCTGAACCTTATCGCGCCCGATACGCTTTCGCTTGGGTTCCAGTGCGAGGCGAGTCCCATTCGGCGTTAGCTGCCAATAAAACAAATTGTCAAAGATGTCGGCAGGCTCCAAGTACCCAGCCTCGGCCATCTGGCGCAAGATGAGGTCAGCATGATGGGCATCGCAATCCAGGGTCCGTATTGCCTCTTCAAGCCCGACAGATCTTCCATTGATTGCTGAGCGCAGGACTGCTTGGACCAGCTCCAATGGTACCGTTTTTACTGGCGAATGCTTATGGGACCCTCGCTCATTCATTGTTCAACGGCGTCGCAGAAAAAAACCTCATCAACGCCTCCCCAACCTTCCCAAACGAGCCAGCTGCGCCATCATTTGCGATCCGGTTCCGGTGGGTGGACTGCCCCCTGCAGGTGTCACATTTGCCATTCCCGGCCGTTGCGGCATTTGTTGGGCACCAAAGAACTGCCGTGCTCTGAGTGCTGCATATTCGGCTCCACTGGCACCACCAACAAGATACCGATTGTAAGCCTGCTGATTGCCCATCGCAGCGCGCGCAAAGCTGTAGCTTCCTGCCAAGCCCCCAGACAGCGCTGGCATCATAATGTTCCCTGAGATCGCGCGAACGATGAACGGCGTGGCGATGATGAAGCCCTTGGCCATGAGGACCATCATGAAGAAGGGGATGAGCGCGCCTATATTTGAGGCCCCTTCCGGGTCGCCGAGTTCACCAATGAGGGCGGATGATACACCTGTGATTGTTGCGAATACGCCTGCCACGACGATTGGGTAGAGCGCAAAGGAGACCAGTGCTGACAGCCAGCGCGCGAAGTAATCCTTGGTCACTTCGAAAAGGGTGAGGAAGATCATCACGGGTGCGATGCCAATGAGCAGCGCGATCATCAAACGCGACGCGACCAAGATAAATGCAGCGAGCCCTCCCAAGATCGACAACATCAACACGCCAACAATGTCGAGCATCGCGCCGGCCATCCAGTTGAGCTCAGACCCGGCCGCGTTAAGGTATTCTCCAAGCTCGGCGATGAGCCGGTCAAATTCTTCTGCAAATGTCCCCGATGGACCTGGAACGCCACCACCGACGGAGGCGACCAGCGCGCCCGCAATACTGTCGATCCCCGCGAGGATTGCGGACGAGAGTGCGTTAAACTGCACCCAATTGGTTGCAAATATCCCGATGAGACCAATCTTGACCGCAAGCCAGAATGCCGTTCGCCCGTCCATCGCTTTGTACTGATAGATCATGTTCAGGAAAACGAGGATCACCACCAGCGTTGTTCCAAGAACGAGAAGCGTTCCCACCGTGGCAGCAACAGACCCGAACTGTGTCTCGGCGGCGGTGTTGAGATAGCCTTGGGAGGTTTCAACGAAGTAGGTGACAACGCTCATTTCAGAGTTCCCCTACCACTTACCCACTGCTTCGCAGATCGCTTGAGCTTCTGTTCGAAGATCACTTGCGCGGCGGTTGTAACTGTCTGACGCTTGTAGCATTTCTGAACGGTTCGCATTGGCGTGGTTTTCTTGGAAGGTGACTTCGGCGTTATCCCATGCTGGGAAGCGAAGACCGCAGTCGCAGGATCCGGTCTCAACGATCCGCTCCATGTTCTGTGCCCGGTAGATGTCCTGGACCAAGACACGCTGGTAGGCGTCTCGAAGGGCGATGTTCTGCATCCAGTCAGGTTCGCTCGGGCGTTCGGGGCAGACATCTGGAATGCTCTCAAGACTGGGGATGAGATTGCGCTCCGCCATTAGGGGCGATGCCATCAAGCCCAAACCGACTGACAGTAACAAGAAACGCGCTGCACCACGCTTCATCGGTTGTCTCCAAAATCGGCACCGTCGGAGGTTTCACGCTTCAGAAAAGCCGTGTGCCCGATATTGGCAAACTCCGACGAACTGATTGAGACCACCTCCCAGCCGATCTGGCCCTTCGCATTCAATGCCGCCTGCATCTCGATCAGACTGTTCTTACGGTCCATCGGAAAGAACAGGATGTCATATTCAAAGGTTTTCATGGGGAAGTTCCAATCTCAGTTGCGCCGGGGAGGTAGAATTCGGTGATGCCGCGTTTGCCGTCATGGCGACCGGCCTGGATGATCACGTCAATGGAATTTTCGATGTACTGGATCATGTCGGCATAGGTCATCGGGATTTCGGTCTTGAGTGCAGCGATCGCGAGCCGCTGCACGGCCAATTGCGGGGTTTCGGCATGCAGCGTGGTCATGGACCCGCCATGGCCGGTGTTGATGGCTTCCAGAAAGGTCATGGCCTCCTTGCCGCGCACCTCGCCCAGGATGATCCGGTCGGGGCGCATACGCAGCGTGGCGGTGAGAAGCACATCGGCGGTCTGGAATTCCGCGTCGCGATTGGCGATGAGGGTCACGGCATTGGGCTGGGTCGGCAGAAGCTCGGCGGCTTCCTCAATGGTCACGATGCGTTCCTCGGCCGGTACGTGAGAGAGGATCTTGCGCGCGGCTACGGTCTTGCCGGTGGAGGTGCCGCCCGAGACGATCATGTTGAGTTTGTTCTCGACGCAGAAGGCCAGCGCATCATCGATCAAACCCGCGGCCACCACGGCGCGCAAGGCGCGCTTTTTTTCGACGCGCAGGTCTTCGAGCTTGCGCTCTTTTCCGTAGACGAAATCGAGTGCGATGCGCTCGAGCGGTAGGCTTGAGAAGAACCGCAGGCTGATCGACATGGCCGAGAGCACGGCGGGCGGGGTGATGACCTGCGCGCGGATCGGGCGACCCTTATAGGTGATCGAGACCGAGACGATAGGGCGGTCCTTGCTCATCGTGGTATTGGCCGAGGAGGCGATCTGGTTGCCGAGGTCCCTGACCTGAACGCTCGTCAGCCTCTGGTCCAGCGCGCGCATGAAGTGATCGCCCTGGAATTCGCCCCAGCAGGTGCCATCAGGGTTGATGCAGATCTCGATGACATCGTCGCGAGCGGCGGCGTCGATCCGGTCGAGCGAGGTTTCGAGATAGCTCAGCGACATGGGCTCAGAATATCTCCAGATCGCGGTCGACCATGACCGTGACGCGTGCGCCTTGGTCGACATAGATGACGGGGCCGATGGAGAGGTAATCGCCAATGACGCTGTCCGTGGCATCTGCCAGATCATCGCCAACGTCTTCGAGAACGTCGGCGGCAGTCTCATCCTGGACCTCGGAGGCGGCGGCACTTGGCGCGGCCGAGATCAGCGAGATCAGGGCGGCCGATCCGAAACGTTCGGCGAAGCGCGTGTCCACGAAGCCGGTGACACCGGAGCGGCCCAGTTCATCGCCCCCGAAGGAGCTGATCTGGACGGTCTGGCCCGCGGGCAGGATAATCCGGTCCCAGGCGATGGTGACGCGGCGCTGCGCGATATCGACGCCAGCGCGGTAGCGCCCGACGAGACGGGATCCGCGCGGGATTAGGAGGCGCGCGCCATCGACGCTGTAGATATCCTCGGACACCACGGCACGAGTCTGGCCGGGCAGGGAGCTGTCAAGGGCGGTTTCCATGACGGCCTGGATCATGGTGCCCTGGATGATCGTGTTGGAGGGATTGGCGATCACCTCGGCCTGCGTCACGGTTGAGGGCAACGCACCGTTCAGCACGAAATCCGTCACCTCGCCAAAAGTGCGTTCGGTCAGAGCCGTTTCATTCGCTCCGGAGGCACCGCCAAAAGCGATGGTGGGCGAGGCGATGCGCCGCTCCTGGAAGGCGCGTTCCTCCGTGGCGCGGCGCTCCAGCTCGGCCATGCGCCGGGCTTCTTCCTCGCGGCGCAGTCGCTCTTCTTCGCGCGCGCGCAGCTCATCTTCCGTGGGGCCCGCTGGAGCGGGTTGGGGTCGGCTGGCCTCGAGTTGGGCCAGTTCCAGATCCATGCGTAATTGCTCAAGGCTGCGATCCCGCGCCGTCAGTTCGTCCTGGAACCGTTGCTGTGCTGCTTCCGAGGCGGCTTGCAGCGCCGCGATCTGAGCAGTCAGCGCGTCGATCGCCTCTGCGGCGGCGGTGTCTTCCTCGACGACCGGTTCGGGGGCGTTGCGCAATTCCTCGATCTGAGCCTGCAGGGCGGTGATCTGCGCCAGAAGCTCCGCGTTGGGCTCGACGGGGTCTGGTCCGACGAACACAACCTCGGGCTCGGGCGGGGGCAGGGTCTCGATAGCGCCAAAGCCGTCCCCTTCGTTTTGGAAGACGTCCGGGGTGGCCGTCGGCAAGGCTTCCTCTTCGTCGGGCTGCGAGAGGAGATAAAGCAGGGCACCACCTGCGCCGATGACGAGGATCACGATCAGCGCGAGAAGGGGCGACCGGCGCTGCGCCGCCGTGGGGGCGCGGGCACTGCCTTTCTCAAGGGCGGCGAGGCGTTTTTCCAGCTCGGTGTTTCCGGTATCGCTCATGAGGCGGCCTCCGCGGGCGGGATGGCCTCGATGCAGACCACCTCTTCGCCAAGTCGCAGAACCCATTGGCGGTTCACGCCGCTGACGCGGATCACGCCGTCTTCAGGAGTTTGCGTGTTGACCGTGCGCTCGCGGCCGCCCGCATAGCGGAAGATCGCGGGCACAGGCGCGTTTCTTGGAAACGCGAAATACGTGAACGTCCCGTCATCCCAGATGCGCGTTGGCGTGAACTCGGTCCGCGCGCTGGCGCCGTAATTGTAGTTCGGCGCTTGGGCGGCGATGGCCCGGGTCGGGCGCGCATCGTCCTCCGGATAGCGGAACTGCACCACGTAGAAGGTCGGGCTGCGGACCTCCTCGACGTTGAAGTAGTAGCTCCGGCGGTTCGTATAGACTGTCACATTGGTATGCACCCCGCGCGCCACAGGCTTGATCGCGAAGGCCTGACCGCCCGGGACGCCGTCGATCTCAAACCCTTCCGTGTCACCCGCGATGATCGAGCGGATGCTCTCGCCTTCGCCGAACTCGATGGTGGTCACATGGGTGAGCGACACGCTGAGACGGTAGACCTGACCCTCCTGATAGGTGGCCAAGCGCACCCGGCTGTCGTTGGGACCGCCACGCGGGATGGCTTCGGCAGAGGCGAGGCCGGGCAACAGGGCAATGACAAAAATAAGCGATCTTATAAACAACAACGTCAGTTCTCCAATCTGTCGGAGCGGATGGAATATTCGAGGACGGTGAAGCCGAATGGATTGGTCCAGACCTCATCGATGGA